>CALHGQ010000465.1 GCA_938030175.1 uncultured bacterium
CACGGATCCCATGCGGGGTGGGTCCGCCCGAAAGCAGGAAGCGGAGAAGCCCAATCCAAGGGGAGGGGGCGGGGCGCGTCCCGTCCCCGAGGGGCCTTGCGCCGACCTGGGGGACCTCCAGGAAGGTCGACTACGCCTAGAATTCCCCAGCACCCGTGGCGTATCTAGGCCCTCCCCTGACTCGACTCCACAAGACCTGCCATGAACACCGCTGACCAACTCGACTATCAGATCGTCGGAGACGACTTCCAGGCCGTGGTGATCACCTTGGATCCGGGCGAGGCGGTGCGCGCGGAGCCAGGGGCCTTCATCTGGATGGAGGACGGGGTGGAGATGTCGACGACCACCGGCGGCGGGCTCATGAAGGGGCTCAAGCGCAAGATCGCGGGCGAGAGCTTCTTCGTCACCAGCTTCACCAACGAAGCCCACGACCGTCGCGATCTGAGCTTCGCGGGCTCGTTCCCCGGGAAGATCATCCCCATGGATCTCTCGAAGACGGGCGAGATGCTCTGCCAGCGCGATAGCTACCTGTGCTCCGCGGGTGGCGTCGAGGTCAGCATGGCCTTCACCAAGCGCCTCGGCGCGGGGATGTTCGGAGGTGAGGGCTTCGTCCTGCAGCGGTTGCGCGGCGACGGCCTGGCATTCGTGCACGCGGGCGGCTTCGTGACCGAGCGCGAGCTCGGCGCGGGGGAAACCCTGCGCGTGGACACCGGCTGCGTCGTCGCGTTCGAGCCTTCGATCGACTACGACATCAGCATGATCAAGGGCGTGCGCTCCAAGCTCTTCGGGGGCGAGGGCCTCTTCCAGGCGCTCTTGCGCGGGCCGGGCAAGGTCTGGTTGCAGTCGAGTCCGCTCTCGCGCTTCGCGCGGCGCATCATGGCTGCATCAGGCCAGGGTGAAGCGCGCCGCGGCTTCGGGGTGCTCGGCGACATGATTGGCGGCGGCGAGTAACCCCAGGTTCGTCTGGTCACTCGACCGACGACCCCTGGGTGGTGGTCTCGCGGGACGCCAGCGCTGCGGGGGCCGTGCCTAGTCGTCGATGGCAGATCCGGAGTAGCCGCCGCTCTTGAGGCGGTCGAGCGCTTCCCGCATCTCCGCGGACTGCGGCTGTGAAGCCTCGAGCTCTGCGCGCTTGGCTTCCCGAGCCTGCATGTCTTGGATCTTGGACTGCAGGGCTTGGAGACGCTCCTCTTGCGGGAAGGACTGGAGGCCGTGATCGAGCAGGCGGTCGGCTTCCGACAATCTGGAAGCCAGCGCGAGCTGCTGCACCACATAGGCAAACTCTCCCACCTGAACCTCATCCGGGTGCGCTGCGGCGAGCGCGGTCAGCTCCGTGACGGGGTCCGTGTCTTCTCCTGCGTAGCAGAGTGCAGCGAGGCGGTCGACTGCGAGCGCCACGTACCCATCCGCGCTTGGATCCGTTCCTTGGAGCGCCGCATCCAACTCCTCCAGGGCAACCTCATAGTCGCCGTGGGCGAAGGCCACGCGTCCCCGTTCGGCCATCTTCTCCGGGGAATGGTCGGTCGAGCACGCGGGAAACAATGCGAACAGCAGGAACAGGGCTTGGCGCGGATGGGTCATGGTTTCGTCTTTCGCTTCGACCGCACTACGTGACCCCCGCGCACCACGTTGGAGGAAGGCCACGAATCCCTCCGCCGCGCACCCACGACCCGCCTACGAAAAAGCACGGGGCCGAGTGATCGGCACCGTGCTTCGAGGGAGGGGATCCCGTCTTGTCAGGTTCAGCGCGTGGGTCGGGTCATGGCCCGGAAGCGGCACGCGCCGGTCAGGCGAGGACTACAGGTAGCCGAGGCCCTTGAGCGTGTCCTGCAGCGCCGGGTTGTCGCCCTTGGCGGCCTCGGCGATGATCGTCTTCTTGTGGGTCTCGAGGGTTTCGTTGCCCGGGAACTTCTTCAGGCCCGCATCGAGGACCGGGACGGCCTCCAGGAAGGACTTGTTCGAGTAGAAGGCGCTGATCAGGAGGCCGAAGTCGCTCATGTCCACGCCGCTGCCGTCCTTGGACGAGAGCGTGATGAACTCCTGGGCTGCGGCGGCGGCGTCTGTGCCGACCATGGCTTCGCAGCGAGCGACGGCGACCTCTTTGTAGCCGTCGGCGCCCTCGGTCATGCCGGACAGGGCCTTGTCGAAGAACTCGAGCGCTTCGGCAGACTTCCCGTCGCGGAGGGCGTCGTAGCCAGCCTCCACCGGGTCACCAGCGCCACCACAGGCGCAGAGGGTCAGGGAGAATACGAGGGCGAGGCCGAAGGAGGTGCGCATGGCGGTCAGATAGAGGAGCGGAGTCTTGGGCGGATGGGGCCTGCTGGCCCGACGTACGGGAAGTCTAGCCCCTCCCTCGCTCGCCGGCGGCGTCTGCTCGAAAGAGGCTCCAAAAGGAGCCTCGATACGGCCCTCAGGGGCAAAAAAGACCAGATTGACCCCTCCGACACTCCGATTGGAGTACGATTGGAGTGTCGTGGGAGTGCGATTGGAGTGTCCCTGATGGGGGCACCGATCCCAACCTCCCCCCGCCCCAGGGGCTCAGCCCCCCGTCTCCAGCCGCTTCTCCCTCCCCCGAATCAGCCATGCGCGAGTCCAAGGTCACGGTCAAGATCCCGCGCCCCATCTACCGCAAGATCCAGCAGGTGGTGGAGGGGTCGGGCTACAACTCGCCCACGGACTTCATCGTCTACGTCCTGCGGGACCTGATGGGCGAGGCGGAGGCGGGCGAGGCGG
>CALHGQ010000466.1 GCA_938030175.1 uncultured bacterium
CCGCGACAGGTTCTTAGGTGGCCGCGACAGGCTCCTAGGTGAGCGACGCGCCTTTGGACTCGTAGTAAGCCTTCAGGCCGGGGCGAAGCGCGGTCTTGAACTTGCGCCAGATGCCGCCGCTCCAGTCGCGCTTGTCTGCGCCCCGCTCCGCGTAGTAGCGAGTGGCCACTTCGTCGAATCGCTGGATCGTGTCCTCGACCTCAGCGTCGATCGGGAAGATCTCGCGGGTCCAAACGTCGCTCGGCGACAGGCGCGGCCGCTTCCCGGGATCGGCGTCGGGCCAGCCGACCGCTAGCCCGAATAGCGGGAAGGTCCCTGACGGAATGGCGAGCAACTCGTCGAGTGCGGGGAGGTCATTGCGGATGCCGCCGATGTAACACGTCCCTAGGCCGTGGGCTTCCAGGGCAAGGCTCAGGTTCTGCGCAAACAGGCTCGCGTCGATGGTCGCAAGCAGGAAGGTCTCCGTGCATTCGACGTGCGGCTCTCCGTGGAGCTTGGCTGCTGCCCTATGCCTCCTCGTATCGCCGCAAACCACGAAGAACAGCGGTGCGCTTTGGACTTGGGATTGCCCGCCCGCGAGCCTCGCGATCTCATCCCGTCTGGGTCCGCGTCCGACCTCCAGGATCTGGTAGCCCTGGATCCAGCTGGACGTGGCCGCCTGCTGCGCTGCGGCGACGGACCGTTCTACCAGCGAGCGCTCGACGGGCTCATCCGTGAAGGCGCGCACGGAGCGGTGCCGGCCCATGAGCGCTAGGACGGAGTTCGGGAGGGAGTCAGGAGAGGTCATACTTGAATGGGCTCTAGGGGGTCGTCCTGCTTCGCTGCGACCACGTTGACATCCGAGCGGCCCATGCGGGCGAGGGCGCCGTAGGCGGCCTCCAAGGCCAGCTCAGGGCAGTTGTTCTTCTGCGAAAGGTGTGCGAGGACCACCGTGTGCAGTTCTGGCCCGGCGAGTCGGGTTAGCATGACCGCCATCTGCTCGTTGGACAGGTGTCCTCCGACGCCCCGCACGCGCCTCTTGAGTGCGTCTGGGTAGGGGCCACCCTTGAGCATCTCCTCGTCGTAGTTCGACTCCAGCACGAGCAGCTGCGCGCCTTCGAGGACTTGTCCCGCGTCTTCCCTAGGCTCGCCCATGTCCGAGAGGAAGCTGAGGCGGCGGCCCCCGTGCTCGAGCCTGAAGGCCACGGTGGGCTCGCAGTCGTGGGGGATCTTGACGGTGGTGAGCTCCACGGGGGCCGACCCGCGCCGCGGTTCGAGCGTCGTCTTCCCGTTGATCGGCAGGTCACGCTTGTCCGGTGCACGCTTGACTGAAGGGTGCTCGTGGATCTGGGCCGCGCAGTGCAGCGTGGCTCCGTGACGCTTCGCTAGGATGCCTGCGCTGCGCGAATGGTCGAGGTGCCCATGGCTGACCAGAATATGGTCGATCGCCTTGAAGCCGATTCCCGTCGCAGCGATGCGTTCCGTCAGGGTCCGAATCGGCAGCCCTGCGTCGATCAGAATGACCGTCTCGTCGGCCCAAAGGAGGGCCGAGTTGCCGCGACTGCCGCTGCCTAGGACTTGAAGCCTCAAGGTCGTTTGGGCGCGGCAAGGGCCCGGGTGCTGCGCGAGGGATTCTTCCGCACGCGCACCCGGCCATCAACGCTAGTCGATGGTCTGCGGCGGCCCAGTGACTTCTAGGAGCACGGCCATCTTCACGAGATCAGCGAAGCTCTCAGCGCGCATCTTCTCCATCACGTGGGCGCGGTGGACCTCCACCGTCTTCTGGCTGAGCCCGAGGTCGGTCGCCACCACCTTGTTGGGCTTGCCGGCGACCACAAGCTCGAAGACCTGGGTTTCGCGGGCGGTCAGACGATCAGCGCGACGCTCGATGTCCGAGCGGTCTTGCTCGGAGGAGCGCTCTTGCGTGTCCTTCTGGAGCGCCTGTTGAATCCGCTCCAGCAGCACTTGGTCACTGAACGGCTTCTCGATGAAGTCGAAGGCGCCTGCCTTCAGCGCGCGCACCGCCATGGGAATGTCCCCATGTCCCGTGATCAGGACGACCGGGGGTGCGAAACGATCCTCATTGAGCTTCTCCATCAGCTCAAGCCCGGAGAGGCCCGGCATACGCACGTCGAGGACGATGCAGCCTGGGCGCTCCTTGTCATAGGCTCCCAGGAAATCTTCCGCGGATGCATAAGTTTCCACACGTCGCCCAACGGATCCTATGAGGAACCCTAGGGAATCGCGCATGGCGGGATCGTCGTCGACGATAAAGACAGTCGGCTGAGCATTCATTCCGCTATTGGAGCGCTTCGCACAGGCAGGGTGAAGTGAAAAGCCGCGCCGTCTTCACCGGGGGTAAACCAAAGGCGGCCGCCGTGGGACTCCACGATGGATCGGCCGATGGTGAGGCCGAGCCCGATTCCATCACCGCTGGCCTTGAAAAACGGTTCGAACATCCTGGCCGCCACGTCCGGCGTCACGCCCGGGCCGTTGTCCTCAACGGTCACTCGGATGACGTTGGTCCGGCGGGCTGGATCGTGCTCGGCATCCTCACCGGGCTTAGAGACGCGCGTGCTGACGAGGATCTGCTTTGGTCGGCCTGAATTGCTCGGCGCTTCAGGTGCGGTCTCCCCAGGGCCAGCGCTCGGCGCCAAGGTGAGGGCGTCGATGGAGTTCCGGATGAGGTTGAGGGTGACCTGCTCGATCTGAATCCCGTCGACCACCACGGTGTCCGACGTGGCGGCGAAGTCGGTGTCGATGCGAATTCCTACCTTGTGGATGTCGGAGATCGAGAGCTCAATGGCCTCCGACAAAACGTCGGAGACGTGGAAGGGCTCGCGCTTCTCCCCACCTCGGCGAGCGAAGGAACGCATACGACGGATGATGTCGGCCGCGCGGTCCCCTTGCTCGGCGATCGCGTCGAGACCCTTGTGCACCTGGGCGTCGTCGTAGCCCTGCGCGGTCAGGAGGCGCGAGCAGCCGTTCGCGTAGTTGACGATCGCGGAGAGGGGCTGATTGAGCTCGTGCGCGATGCCCGACGTCATCTCGCCGAGGGTCGAGAGTCGCGCCACGTGGGCCAGCGCTCGTTGGTGATCGCTCTCACGCTTCTCGGCCGATCGCCGCTCGCTTAGGTCGCGGACGAAGCAGTAATAGCGCTGGGTGGCGCCTTCACCCGTAACGCGGCACGCGAGCTCGACGTGCAATTCGGTGCCCTCCGTCATCTGGCGGAGCAGGGCGTCACCGCGCCATCGCCCAAGGCTCGCAAATGTGCGGAAGGAGACAGGCTCCTCCTTGATCCCAACGATGGGTTGGATCACGAGGGCTTCGGATTCCAACAGCTCGTGGCGCGGCATCTTTGCCAGTTCGGCGAAGGCCTCGTTGCAGTCGATCATGGCAAGGGCACCATCGAGGACGCAGATGCCGTCGAGCGCCGTCTCGGAGATCGCCTTGTAGAAGGCTTGGCTCTGGCGCAGGAGCTGTTCTTCTTCGACTTGATCCGTGACGTCGCGCTCGATGCCCCAAACGGCGTCGAGTCCGTCCTTGCCTTCGACGCCGTAGAGCGTGCAGGTGAAGTGCCGAATGCGCCCGTGCTCGTCGACTTCCTCAAGGAGCAGTTCCTTGCCATCGAAGCGAGCTTCTGCTGCCTCCAGAAGGCGCGAGGCCTCGGCGCGCATCCAGAACGCCCGTACATCGGAAGGGCGCTTGCCCACGATTTCCTCCGTGCGGTACCGCTTCTGGAACGCGCGGTTGACCTCCACGAAGGTCGCGGCCTCTAGCAAGCGCCGGGCGCACTCGTCCGCGCCCGTGTCCGTGGGGATCGTCGCGTCGAGCTCTAGACACCAGATCGAATCCTCCGAAAGGTCCATGAAGTGCCTATGGCGCACTTCGTGGACCCGGAGCTGCTCTGCCAGCAGTTGGAGGGAGGGATCGTTGGTCACAGTTGAATCAATGAATTCGAGGCTTCAGCTCACTCTTCTTCGATGAGGCTCAGGTCGTCGACCCACTCGGCGATGAAGACGTTGGTGTCGCCGACCTTTCCGTCGCCACGGTTGCTGGAGAAGGCCAGGTACTTTCCGTCGCGGCTGAACATCGGGAACGAATCGAACTGCTTCCCGGGCTCGCTATCGAAGAACGTGACCTGCTCGAGGTTGCTTCCGTCGAGGTCGCAGATGAAGAGGTCGAAGTTGAAGTGGTAGCCGTTGATCTCGCGGCTGTGGTGGTTGGAGGAGAAGATGATCCTCTGGTCGTCCGGGAGGAAGTAGGGCGCGAAGTTGGCCCTGCCGAGCGCCGTGACCTGGGTGCGCTCGGATCCATCCGGGCGGATCGTGTAGATCTCCATGAGGTTGGGCCTTACGAGCCAGCGTTGGAGATC
>CALHGQ010000467.1 GCA_938030175.1 uncultured bacterium
CCCGGTCACCTAGGGCATCCTGTGGGGCGCATATTCCAGGACTAGCGCGGCGAGGCGTCCAGGTGTAGGTCAGCCACCCGGCCCGCTTGGAAGCGCTGCCAGCCGAGGCCAGCGATCATGACCGCGTTGTCGGTGCAGTAGGCGGGCGAGGGGAAGAAGGCGCGGATGCCCTTCTCCTTGGCCTCCTTGTGCATCACCTCCCGGAGCCTCTGGTTGCAGGCGACCCCCCCCGCGACGAGGACCTGGTCGATCCCGGCCTGCCCGGCGGCGCGCAGGGTCTGGGTGACCAGGCTGTCCACCACGGCCTCCTGGAAGGAGGCGGCGATGTCGGCACGGTCCTCGATTTCCTCCGGGGGGGGCGTCGGCTGGAGCGCGTCGCCCCCGCGCACGTGGTAGAGGACCGAGGTCTTCAGGCCGCTGAAGGAGAACCCGATGGGGCGGACGCCGCCGCTGCCACCCGGGGGTGTCTTGGGTGAGTAGCGCGGAAAGCGAATCGCCGCCGCTTGGCCTGACTCGGCCAGCTTCGACACCGATGGGCCGCCCGGGTAGGCGAGGCCGAGGATCCAAGCGACCTTGTCGAAGGCCTCCCCGGCGGCGTCGTCGAGGGTCGTGGCGACCCGCTCCATCTCGAAGGTCGATCCGACGGAGTAGAGGGCCGTATGCCCGCCGGACACCACGAGGGCGATGGCCGGGAAACGCACGTCCGCCTGGGCCTCCATCGTCGCAGCGTAGACGTGGGCCTCAATGTGATCCACGGCGACGAGCGGCAGGTCTCGGGTCCATGCGATGGCCTTCGCCGCTGAGAGCCCTACGAGCAGCGAGCCGATCAGGCCCGGCTTGGCGGTGACGGCGATGGCGCTGAGATCCGCGAGCGTCACGCCCGCGTCATCCAGCGCTTGCTGGATGGCGGGCTCGATCGAGTCAAGGTGGATGCGCCCGGCGACTTCCGGAACGACGCCGCCGAACTTCGCGTGTTCGTCGGCCTGGCTAAAGACGACGTTCGAGAGGACCTCGCGTCCGTTCGCCACGACGGCGGCCGCCGTCTCGTCGCACGACGACTCGATGCCAAGGACGAGTGACCGACTCTCTTCGTCTCGCGCACTCATTGGTTTGATGCCATACGGTGGGGGCCCGTGCGCTCGCCGCGGAGGAGGGCCAGCGCAGCATCGAGCTGCGGGTCAGGCGGGGGCATCGGCAGGATCTGCTCTCCCGATTCGTTCTGCCACGCGACGAGCTCGTCCACGGCCGTAGCGGGCGGATCATAGCGGGCTAGCCAACCGTGGATGGCGCGGCGCTGGGACTCGTCGATGGACACGGCCAAATCAGGGAGGATGCCGTAGTCCCGATCAGGGTCCGCGGTGCGCTCAAAGTTGCGGTGGCTCGGTGAGTAGAAGTACGCGCTCGTGACCTTGGCGCGACTCAGGAACTCCGGGAACACGCGCGTCGTTTGCAGCATGCCCTTGCCGAACGTGGGCTCGCCCACCACCACGGCGACGCGGTAGTCCTGGAGCGCTCCAGCGAGCACTTCGCTAGCGCTCGCTGAGTCCCCGTCCACGAGGACGCAGACGTGCATCCCCTCAAAGAGCGCTTCGATGCCATCGGCGCGGTGCACGCTGCGACGGCTTCGACCTTCGGAGGACACGACCACGCCCTTTGACAAAAAGCGGCCCGCCATGTGCACGGCGGCGTCCAGCACGCCGCCGTAGTTGAAGCGCAGATCGATCACCAAGGCGCTGACGCCGCGTTCGCGGAGCACCATGATCGCGGCGTCGAACTCGGTCGCCGTGTTGTTGCTGAAGCCCCGCACCGTCAGGTAGCCGATGTGCGGCGATCCGTCGATGATCTCAGTGTGCCGGACCGATGGGTCGATCAGGATCTCAGGCTCCATCGTGAGGCTGCGAACTTCTCCGTCGCGGCCCATCACGCGCAGCCGCATCTTGTCGAGACCCTGGGGGTCGAGCCGCTCGCGAATCTCATTCCCCGAGAGCCCGGCGATGGATTCTCCTTCGATCTCGAGGATGCGATCGCCCACGCGCACGCCCGCCTTGGCGGCCGGCGAGTCGTCGATGGGAAACAGAATCTCCGCGTCGGCGGTGGGCGGCTTGAAGACGACTCCGATCCCGCGAAAGTCCCCGTCGATCTCCCTTCGAGCGCGCTCGGAAACTTCGCGATCGTAGTAACGCGAGTAGGGGTCGAGGTCGTCGAGCATGCCGTGGAGCGCGCGCGTCGTGAGCTCTTCTTCGGTGATGTCGCGCACGAAGTGCTGCTCTGCAAACGCCCGTATGCGCTCGAACTCGGCTGTTCCGGGGTCGCCGCGCTCGGGCATCAATCGAAAGCCGATGAGCAGGAGCAGCATCCCCGCGGTCATGCCGAGGGAGAACAGCGCGATCGCGGCCGACGTGCCGCGATCGCGCTCTTCCTCCGCGTGGTCTCTGCCCGGATCCGCCATCACGCTGTCGCCGGCACCATCGCAGCCAACTCGCCATCCGGGACGCCGAGTTCCAGAAGCGCCTTGCGCGCCTCCTCGTCGTTCGGCGCGACACCGTGCCAGCCGGGCTGGTTCTCCATGAAGGAAACGCCCTTGCCGATCAGTGTCTTGCAGATCAACGCGCTGGGGCGCTTGGTCTCTTCACGCGCAGCGACGAGCGCCGCGTCAACCGCTTCAACGTCGTGCCCGTCCACGTCCACCGCGTGCCAACCGAACGCCTCGTACTTCTCGCGCAGGTCGCGCACGTCCATCACATCGCGCATGTAGCCGTCGATCTGAACGTTGTTGAAGTCGACGAGCACCGTCAGGTTGCTCGCTCCGTAGTGAGCGGCCGCGGTAGCTGCTTCCCAGATCTGTCCCTCTTGGCTCTCCCCGTCGGACGACGCGCTGTAGATCCGCGAGTCCCAGCCGTTGTGCTTGGCGGCCAGCGCCATGCCGAGGGAAACGGAGAGGCTGTTCCCGAGGCTGCCCGTGGAGAAGTCGATGCCGAGATCGTGGTTGCGGTGCGGGTGCCCCTGGAGATCCGCGCCCATCTTTCGAAAGCGCAGGAGGTCTTCGCGTGGAATCAATCCCTTTTGGGACAGCAGAGAGTAGTAGCCGGCGCACGTGTGCCCGTTGCCGAGCACGAACCGGTCGCGCTTGGCGTCATGGCGGTTGTCCGGGTTCAGGTTGAGGTGCTGCATGAACAGCGTCGCCATGAAGTCGGCCATGCCGAGCGGCCCGCCCGGGTGGCCGCAGGCTGCGGCGTGGACCATGCGGATCGTGTCGACGCGCGTTTGGCGCGCGGCGGACTCGACGAGGCTCTTTTGTTCTTGGGTGAGTGCCATGGATCAGGCTCCTTTGCGCTGGATGAGTTCTTTGGCGCTCTTCGTGAGGCCGGCCGCGTCGAGTCCGTAGTGGGCGAGTAGTTCGTCGCCTGTTCCGCTCTGTCCAAACTGATCGTGCATCGCGCACATCTTCATCGGGACGGGACAGTTCAGCGCCACCGCCTGGGCCACGGCATCGCCGAGCCCGCCGTTCTCTTGGTGTTCCTCCGCGGTCATGATCGCACCGCAGTCGCGGGCGGCGTGGATGATCGCGTCCACGTCGAGGGGCTTGATGGTCGACATGTTGATCACCCGCGCCTGGACGCCGTCCTTCGCCAGGGCTTCGGCGGCCTCCATGGCGGCCGAGACGGTCACGCCCATCGCGATGATGGCGAGGTCGCTCCCTTCGCGGAGGGTCGCGGCCTTGCCGAACTCAAACTGATAGTTCTCAGCGAACACGATGGGAGTCGCGCCGCGCGACAGTCGGACGTAGACCGGACCGTCGATCTTGGCGGCGGCGTGAATGCACTGGCGCGCCTCGACCGAGTCGGCCGGCACCATCACCTGCATGTTGGGGATCACGCGCATCAGCGTGACGTCTTCGAGCATTTGGTGGGACTTGCCGTCCTCGCCCACCGTCAATCCCGCGTGGGTCGCGCAGACCTTGACGTTCAGGTTCGGCACGCAAACGCTCTGCCGGATCTGTTCGAAGGCCTTGCCTGTCGCGAACATCGCAAACGAGCTTGCGAAGGCGACCTTGCCCTGGGAAGCGAGTCCGGCGGCGACGCCGATCATGTTCGCCTCGGCAACCCCCATGTTGAAGAAGCGGTCGGGGTGGGCTTTGCCAAACGCCTTTGTCTTCGTGGAACCCGAGAGGTCTGCGTCCAGAACAACGACGTTCTCATGCGACGTGCCTAGCTCGAGGAGCGCCTCGCCGTAGGCGTTTCGGGTAGCGACTTTCTTGGGCTCGGCCGTGTAAAGGGGCGCAAGGTTCGGTGGGGCGCTCATAAGGGCTCTGGTGCGGTGCAGAGGTATGGAGAGATGGACAGGGGCTGAACTTGGCGGATTTCCCGCGAAAGCTGGCGCCGACCGTCCCCGATGGAGGACAGTAGGCCCGTCATCACGGCCCCGAGGGGCCAGCGAACGGCCCTCGGCAGTATCGTGGCTGGGGTCCTCGCTGGCACGCGGTTCGCTGCTGAATTCACGGCCTGCTGCCATAAATGTGAAACGATTGATATGAAGCCACGAATCACCCGCCTGTTCTCGTCGCCCCAGCCTTCTCCGAAGGTGATGGCCCTGGCGCTCCTCGGGGCGTCTATTTTCGGCGTGGAAGCCCCCGCGGCTCCCGCTTCGGCGCCCCAGGCGAAGAAGCAGACCGCAAAAGGCGTGGTGACCGTGAAGAAGACGTTCCAGAAGCTGGATGCGGACAAGGGCGGCACCGTGACCCTCAAGGAGGCGAGCATCTGGAAGATCCCGACGGCGGTCTTCAAGCGCCACGACATCGACAAGTCCAAGGCCCTTAGCGCCGATGAGTTCGTCGTTCTCTACAAGGACCTCCTGGTTCAGGCAGGGCGGCCCGTGGCCAGCGACCTCGCCGCTGAGGTGGCGCGCATCCAGGCCCGGCGCAGGGTCAAGGCCAGCAAGAAGGAGCCCAAGGAGGACGAGAGCAAGGACTCCGACAAGAAGCCCGTGGTTCGCCCCCAGGCGTCTCCTCTGCCGGCTCCGGGACTCGGTGTGCCCAAGACGGTGGCCGGCGCAGGCGGTGCGGGCCAGCCCGCCACCGGTCAGCCCGTGCCAGCCAAGGGCGTGGCGCCGGCGGATGCGGGCGTGCCCGCTGCCGTCCCCGCGGGTGTTCCCAGCGGCGCACCGGACGCCGCGACTCCGGAACAGATCGCGAAAAGGGTCGAAGAGGCGCGCGTGAAACAGGCTGCGCTCGACGAAGCGCGGATCCGCGAGGCGCGTGTCAAAGCCGCCGAATCAGCGGAGGCACGGACGAAGGCTGCGCGGATCAAAGCGGCAGAATCCGCTGAAGCACGCACGAAGGCTGCCCGGGAGAAAGCCGCGGAGTCCGCTGAAGCTCGTACGAAAGCTGCGAGGGTCAAGGCCGCAGAGTCTGCCGAAGCCCGGACGAAAGCCGCCCGAATCAAGGCAGCCGGGGCCGCAGAGTCGACTGACGGTGCCGAGTCTGCTGAGTCTGCCGAGTCTGCCGAGGCTCGCACCAAGGCCGCACGGATCAAGGCGGCCGAGGCCGCGGAAGCGCGTACGAAGGCGGGCCGCATCAAGGAGGCGGAGGCCCAGGCGGAGGCGCGCATCCGCGAGGCCCGTGTGAAGCAGGCGAAGAGCAGCGCGGAAGCACGGGCCAAGGCGGGTCGCGAGAAGGCCGCTGCGGAAGCGCGGGAGAAGGCGGCCCCGGAGAAGGCGGCCCAGGAGAAGGACGCAGCTCGCGGCACTCCGCCCGCAAAGAAGCCGCAGCCGGCCCCGGAGAAGTCCAAACCGAAAGAGTCGAAGCCCGACGCATCGAACACGGACAAGCCCGAGACCAGGAAGCCGAAGTAGCCTAGTCGCCGATCAACCAGTCGGTCACGGCAATGCCGATACCGAAGCGATTCGTGCGCCTGTCGTACTCGAAGAGGTTCTCGGCGTAGCCGTTGTACCACTGCAGGTACACGCGCAGCTGGTCGGCGATCGGGTAACTCCAGGTCAGGTCCACCGCTGCGCTCAACGTGCTCGGGCGCACCATGGCGGTCACGGTGTGCCCGCCCTGATTCCAAATGGCGCGCAGGTCGCCGTACCCGAGGTACCGGTACTCGTTCGGGTTCTCGTCGTCCTCATCGGACTCGGGGAGTCGATACCAAAGCCGCGCGAGGAACGCTAGGTCTCCGTAGTCGGCCGCCGCGCGAACCATCAACCGGTTCCAGCTGCGCGAGAGCGCAAGGGTCTGTCCGTTGGACTGGTGGTTGATGCCAACGTCGATCCCTTTGAGCTCGCCGTTGAACGGCAACGGCGTCTTCATGTAGTTGCGCAGAAACAGTTCGGGCTGGTAGTTCGTCTCGCGGAACGGACGACTCAACGCTTCGCTGTCGGAGAAGACCTGCCAGAACGAAACCTGCGTGTAGCCGAGGTAGAGATCGCTCGAGTCATTGAAGACGTTCTGCCACACGGGGAACTTCATGCTGAGCTGGAACTTCACCTCTTCCTTCTGGCCGCTCAGGACGGCTTCGTCCCCAAGCGGCGCATAGATCTGCGGATCGAACTTCGAGTTGTAGGTCGCGAGGAAGTAGCTCGGGTTGTGCGCGCTCAGGACGTAGCTGCGCTCGCCTGTGGAGTACTCGCGGTTCTGCAGGATCTCAATGGAGCCCGGCTGGATCTCCGGGTGCGCGCAGGAGACGGCGAGAGAACCGAGGAGCAGGAGCGCTGTCGTGGGCTGGGGGCGGCGCCCGGCGGGATGGGTTGCAGGAGTCATCGCCAGATCATAAGGAAGCGCCCCCCGTACCTTTGGGTACGAGAGGCGCTTCCTTACGTGTTGGACAAGAGCGCTGGCTGTTTCGGCCAGTGGATGCTCAGGTCCTGTTTCTTGGGTCCTGCTGTTTCCTGCAGTGCGGTTCTTAGAAGACCGTGCTATCGAGCGGAGCGTTGTCCTGGATCTCCGTCGCGCCAGCGTCCCAGTGGAAGCCGCGCTCAAGTGCGCCGCTCGTACCAGGGATGATCACGCGGTTCGGGTTGTGGTCGTCGACCACACAGCCCAGACGCTCGAACTCTTTCGACGCAAGGCGAAGCTCGCGCTTGTGGTTCGCGAGGGAGGCCGTGAGGTTGCCGATCTTCGGGCTCGATACGCCTTCCCCTTCTTTCAACGCCTTGAGCTCGCGCTCGATAGCGCGAATGGCGCGGCGGCGATCGGCCACCTCAGCGAAAATCATCTCCAACAGGGGAACTAGTTGGGATGCGCGGTCCTTGTCGTACGAATGCTTCATATGGGGTCTCCTCTTGACGGACACCCTCATAAGCCGGATCTCGAGACTTTCCGAAGGAATGAATTCCGAAATGAAAGCCGCGAACGCTCTGGTCCGTCGCTCCACCGTCATCGGCAGGCGGTCAGACCGTTCTGACCTGCATGGCACGAGAAAGTTCGAACTGCGCGGCTTGAACCGAGACAGACGGTGTCCCAGGGGCCAGCAAGTGCGATCGGGTGAGACGACGCGTCCTGCATTCAGGCACCGACTTTTTGAGACCGCGCAGAGCGTGCGCGTTTTGAAACGTCCGCGCTACTCGATCGGTAGTTCGAGCGGCGCGCTTTCGTTTTGGTACGCGTCCCAGATCGCGTCGGCTACGGCCTCGGGCGTGCTCAGTTTCTGACCGGCGAATCGTTCCTTCCACGGAGCGAGTCCCGGCGTGTCCGTGGGACCCGGGAGCACCGTCGTAATACGAATGCCGTCGTCGGCGAGGTCAGCGTGTAGCGCACGCCCGAGTCCGGCGACGCCGGCCTTCGTGGCTGCGAGCAACGCGGATCCCTTTTCGGGAGCGGCCGCGAGTTGGGCTCCCACGTTGAACACGTGTGCGCGGTCTGACTCGCGCAGCGCGGGCATGGCTTCCGCGAGTACCAAATAAGGACCGGTCATGTTGACGGCGAGGAAGCGCTCCCATGCGTCGAGGGTGACCTCCTCAAACTCCGAGAACTCGACGATGCCCGCGTTGTTCACAACGACGTCGATCTTGCCATCGAAGAAGTCGACGGCCCGGAAGACGGCTGCCTCCAAAGAGCCGTGGTCCCGCAGGTTGGCCTGGCAGGCTTCGCCTGAGCCCCCGGCCGCCTCAATTTCGGCCACAACGGCATCGAGCTCCCCCGACGTTCGGGCGGCGATAGCGACCATCGCTCCCTCGCGCGCGAAACGCAGCGCTACAGCGCGTCCAATGCCTCGGGTTCCGCCGGTGATAAAGATCCGAATGGAGTCACTCATGCCGGAAGTGTAGCGCGGAGGACACCCGGGTGCCCGGGTCTCTGAATGGGCTCGCCCCACATCACCCTCTGGCCGGGTAAGCTACGGCCAGACATGGCACCGTCGATCAACGAAAACGTCATCCGCTGGAGCGAGATCCGCCTTCCCCACCCGCATAAGGCGGGGGAGCTCATCCCGTTCAAGGTGGACGGCCCCTTCGCCCTCCGGAACTACTACCGGTTGGAAGGGACCAACGAGCTCATCGAGCTTGAGCTCTCCCACCGGCATCCCGACGGCACGATCGATCGCTGCCTCCACTGCGGCGGCTCGCATCTGGAGAAGACCACCGATCGCCCCTGGGCGGCCCTCGCGGCCCTGGTCGTCTTTGGCCTCGGGCTGGCGCCGTTCACCTTCGGTCTCACGGCCCTCGCCGCCGCGTACCCCGTCTGGTTCCTCTATTCCAGCAGCCCAGTGACGCAGACCTGCACGACCTGCAAGGCTGAATTCGTCGACTTCCGCTACGGGCCCAGGCCGTAGCCTCTCTTCGGCACCGGCGAGAAAAGCCGAATCCGACCGCAAAACAAGGGGCCATCCGTTGACGCCGCAGGCAATGCACCGGAGAATCCCCGCCCAGGTCGGCTCGATAGCTCAGTTGGTAGAGCACTTGATTGAAAATCAAGGGGTCCCCGGTTCAAGTCCGGGTCGAGCCACCACCCTTCCTCCTCCGACCCTCTCTTTCGTCGGCACGAGCCGCATGACCGAAGCAGCCGGCAAGTCGGATCGAGTTCCAGCCCCCGCGAGGATTGGGCGTCGGGAGCCCTCGAAGCTGACGTTCGAGTGGCAGGACGGCGTGGAGAACGCCGCGACCGCGGCCGAGATCCGCCGGGGTTGCCCCTGCGCCCACTGCGTGGATGAACACACGGGCCGCGCGATCCTCGATCCAGCCTCTGTGCCGGATCATCTCACCCAGACCGAGGTGTCGCTGGTGGGGAACTACGCGATCGGCATCGTCTTTAGTGACGGGCATCGCACGGGGATCTTCACCTGGGCGAACCTTCGACGCATTTCGGACGCAAGTGACCTGTGAGTGACCTGCAAGTCAACGCACGGCTGACCATTCCCTCGTCAGAGCTGAAGGTTCGGACCATGCGGGCGGGCGGACCCGGGGGTCAGCACGTGAACAAGGTCGAAACGGCAGTGGAACTGCGCCTTGTGATCTCCACGTCGGCCGTTCTCAGTAATAACGACAAGGCGAAGATCCGCGCCAAGCTTCGGAGTCGACTCGTGGGGGAAGACCACGCGCTCGTCGTGCGCGCTAGCTCCCACCGCTCCCAGCGGCGCAACCTCGAGGACGCACGGGAGCGGATGGCGAAGCTCATCGCGAAGGCGCTCCTCACGGAGAAAGCGCGCCGCGCCACCAAGCCCACCCGCGGATCACAGCGCCGAAGGATTGAGGCCAAGAAGGCGCGCGGCAACTTGAAGAAGGGCCGTCAGCGCGGACATCACGAAGACTGAACATTCGGGCGATGGGGAACCAGATGAGGGCTGCTTCATGATGGCGCCCTCAGAAATGTGTCCTAGCACGCTAGAAGTGCCGCTTCGGATTCGTGACCATGCTCTCCCCTTAGAGAATTGCAGCGAAATGAGGAAGATTGCCTCAGGTCGCGCCGAAGAGCTAAGGGCTTCTTGAAAGCGAATTCTCGCGCAGCAGGTCGACGGCTGGAACATGCCACGGCACCCTACTGCGCCTCAAACCCCCATTTTCTCTTTGCTGTCTCAGCAGTCCCCTGACCACCACCGAATTGGTGGACTCACCATGAAGAAGCTTGTCTTTGGCGCTGCTGCGCTTTCCCTGACTAGCCTGGCCGTCGCAAATGACAGCGACTGGCAAGCACTCGATCAGGACATCCAGGCCCTCTCCGCTAGCGTCCAAGGCCTCGAAGGCACGGGCATCAACATCGGCGGCCGCATCCGCGCGTTCTACAACAGCTCCGGCGACATCGTCGGCGGCACGAACGCCCAGGGCGACGTCAACGACCTCGGCGGCTTCAGCGTGAACAACGCTCGTCTTTACGCCTACGGCACGACGACCCAAGACATCGGCTACCGCCTGGAGCTTGACTTCAACGGCCGCGGGAACAACCTGCTCGACGCTTACCTCGACATCCCTGTCGGCGGCGAGATCACGGCACGCGTCGGTCAGTTCCGCGCTCACGTTCTTCGCGAGTCCCTGATCGACTCCGGCAACCTCTTCTTCGCGGACCGGAGCATCCACGCGACGCTCTTCGCCGGTCGTGGACAAGGCCTTGCTGTCATGGGCAACTTTGACGCGTTCGACTGGGCAATCTCGCTCCAGAACGGCTTTGACGGCCTTGGTGACGACCTCTTCCTTGCGGCTCGTGCTGAGCTCGACATCCTCGGCGAAGGCACCGACCTCATCGAGGGCGCCTACGGCGCTTCCGAGGAAATGGAAGCTTCCGCAGGCATCGCTTACTTCAGCGACGCCGGCGTGGACGACTCCGACGGCATCGCCTTCGAGGCGAGCATGGCGACGAGCCAGTTCAGCGCCCAGGCCGTGTTCCTGAGCACCGGTGACGCTCTTAGCTTCGCCAACTCCGACGTCAACGAGCTCTACGGCGGCGGCGTCATGATCGCTCCCAACATCGTGGACGCATCGCCGTTCGCCATCGGCGGCACGTTCATGCTCACCGAAGCCAGCTCGGTCTACGGCGCCTGGGAATTGGGTGCACGCTTCCAGGACCTAGACGACGCAGCATCGACGCGCATCATCGACGTCGGCGCCAACTACTACGCTGACGGCCACAACATGAAGTACATCATCAACTGGACTTCATTCGACAGCGACGCAGGCGCCGGTAGCCTCGACGGCGACCTCATCCGCGTCGGCGTCCAGACCCGCTTCTAAGCGGGCGAATCGCCACTACGGAACGCGGGCCCCGCAGCGAAGAGTCGCTGCGGGGCCCGCGTTCGTTCTTGCGCCTAAAGTCGCGTGACCCTAGCGCAAGATCGTTCGAACGTTCTCCACGTCTTTGGCGATCGCAGACTGCAGCTCGTCGAGGCTTCCGAACTTCTGTTCGCCTCGAATGCGCTCGACGAACTCTAGCTCGACTCTTTGGCCGTAGAGATCGCCGTCGAAGTCGAGCATGTGCACTTCGACCAGCGTGTCCGCGTCCGGGCGTGCCACCGAGGGGCGCCGGCCGATGTTGCACGCCGCGTTGTAGCTGCCGATTCGCTCCCTGGGATCTGGTGCACCAGACTCCGCGGGCGGCGGAACCACATGCGCGCGGCAGGCGTAGACCCCGTTGGGCGGCTGGAGCTCGTGGAACAGGTCGAGGTTTGCCGTTGGGAAGCCGAGCCTCCTGCCTAGGGCTTCCCCGTGAACCACCTCGCCGTAGATGGTGACCGGTCGTCCGAGCATCTCGGCCGCGGACTTGAGGTCGCCGAGCTCGATGTTTTCGCGGATGGCCGTACTCGACACCGCCCGCTGGTTGATGACGACCTTGGGGGCAATGTCGACGCGATGCCCCCGAGAACGCAGCGATTCGGGGCCTCCGGCGCGGCCCTTTCCGAACTTGCTGTCGAACCCAAGGACGAACGCGCGCGACTCGAGTCCGCGTTCAAGGACGCTTTCGCTGAATTCGTCGGCGCTTGTGTCACGCAGCTTCTCGTCGAAGGCGAGCACGCACACGTGGCGAATCCCCGCCCGCGCGAAGAGCGCGAGGCGGTGCTCTATCGTCGTCAGCGTGCGAGGGGCGCGCCCCAGAATGACCGCCTTCGGATGATGCGCGAACGTGACGACGGTCGGCTCTGCGTCGAGTTCCCGCGCCAGCTCGATGTTGGCGCTCAGGATGGACTGATGGCCGAGGTGCACGCCGTCAAAAACGCCGACGCTCGTGACGGCGCCCTTCCCGTGGGGAACCAGTGCGCTCACGTCGCGCGTAACCTTCAGGGACTGCGGCACTATTCGGCCGACGTCTCTTCCTCTGCGGCCTTCTTCGCTTGGAACTCAAGGAAGTCGCGGTACTGACTCTTCAGGTCTTCCACCGCACCGCGGTTCTTCATCTTGTCGCCCGGCGTCATGCGGTCCACGAGCAGAACGCCCTGAAGGTGGTCGTACTCGTGCTGAATGATGCGCGAGAGGAAGCCGGTGAACTCCTTTTCGTACTCGTTGCCGTGCTCGTCGAATGCGTGGAGCACACAGCCGTCCGGTCGCGTGATGTCCGCGTTGACTCCGGGCAGTGAAAGGCAGCCCTCTTCGTGGCGCGTCTTCTTGCCGAAGGTCTTTTTGATCGTCGGGTTGATGACGGCCATGTTGCGGTCGGGCTTGTCCCGATCCCCTTCATCGTTCAGCACGAAGATGCGCTGGGTCAGGCCGACCTGGGGACCGGCAAGCCCGACGCCGTGGCTCTCAAACATGCGCTCCAGCATCCCTGCAACGGTCGCCCGGAGGTCGTCGTCGAAGTGCTCGACGTCCTGTGTTTCCTTGCGGAGCACGGGGTCAGGGAAGAAGACGACGTCGAAGGTCTTGGGCTCGGTCATGGTTCTGGGGCTAGAAGGAGCGCTTGGGCTCGTCAGTTTGCGCAGCGGTGCTGCCGCAGGGTTCCTTTCGAGGACGATGCCTGGATCGTGAGGGCTGGATCGTCAGGGAAGGACTCGAAGCGTAGCGTAAGGGGCGCCGTTGCGGCGCACCTGGGCGAATCGCCGTGGTGGGTCGATTCTCGGGGCCCATCTTAGGCCCCGGCGGTTCGAGCGGACGCCTGGGCCCCCAGCAGAAACCTCGGGGCTCGTCGCGGGTATCATAGCCCAGCCAAAGACGACCCGAACTCCCATCGACGGACTCTCCGTGGACTACACCAAGCACATTCAAAAGGCCGAAGAGGCCGCCAAGCGCCGCAACTACGACTTTGCGGTCCAGCTCTACCAGCAAATCCTAGAGCTCGACGCGGATCAGGGTGAGGCACGGGCTGGCCTTCGGCGGGCGCTCAAAGCGCGCCACGAGGCCAAGAAGGGCGGCAAGTTCATGAAGCTGATGAAGGGCGCGGGTCCCCTGACGATGGCCAAAGGCCTTGCCAAAGCCGGGAAGCACGACGCGGCCGCCAAGGCCGTTGAGACCTACCTCACGTCGGCGCCCCTCGACGTCGAGGCGAACATGCTGCTCGGGACCTCGCTGGAGTCCGCGGGCTTCTTCAAGTCGTCGCTGGCCGTGTTCGAGTTCATCGCCGAAATCGACCCGAGGAACGCCGAGGGGCTCAAGCGCGCCGGCGCGATGATGGCCCGAACGGGCGAAGCCGCGAAGGCGCTGGCCTATTACGAACGGGCCCTAGAGGCAGATCCGCGCGACCGCGACGCCTTGAAGGCCCGCAAGGATCTCGCCGCCGAAGCGGCCCTCGATACGGCGCGGTACGACACGGTGGCCCACAGTCGCGAGCAGCTCGTCGACGCAGGCGAGACGCGGCGACTCGAGCAGTCCCGGAGGTTGCATCGGACGCCTGAGGAGCTTGAGGCGGAACGCGACCGGCTAGAGGCCAAGTACGCGGACGATCCGAGCGACGTCGACGTGATGCTGGAGCTCGCCGAGATCCACGAGAAGCTCAGGGACCCCGAGGCGGCACTGGACCTGCTCGAGCGGGCCTTGAGCCACCGCAAGGGAGACCGCGAGCTCGAGGAGCAGGTGGGCAAGACCCGGACGAAGGCCCTCAAGCGGGCCCTCGCGAAGGCCGGCAAGGCCGGGAATCAGGACAAGGCGGACAAGATCGAGGCCCGTCTCCAGGAGCATGAGGTCTCAGAAATCCGCCGCCGCCTGGGGATTCACCCCGGCGACGCGGGGCTGAGGCTCGAACTTGGGCAGATCCTGCTGGCCAGGGGCGAACTGGACGAGGCGGCCTCAGAGCTCCAAAAGGCCCTTTCTGACCCCAGGAAGGCGGTTGAGGCCCGCCTTGCCCTGGCGAGATGCTTCGAAGCGAAGGGCTTTGGGGATCTGGCGGCCAAGGAGTTCGAAAAGGTCCTCGATGGGATGCCAGAGAACGACCAGCGCCGACGAGAGATTCTGTATAGTCTCGCCGCTCTAGCGGAATCTGGGAGCGATCTTGAGCGGGCGAAGAGCCTCTACGCCCAGGTGTACGAGGTCGATGTCAGCTTCCGCGACGTAGCCAAGAAGATGGAAGAGCTCCGGTAGCCCGCCGCCGCTTGACATCTCCAACCCCTTCAGCTGTGTCCGTTCGGGCCCCACTCGCTGGACGACTCCGCCGGATCCATCCGCCGGACCACTCCACGACCTGGCCCAGTGGCACCCGCCGGGACACAGACCAGTACTCAAGACACGCTCTAACGAACACAGAATATGCCGAACACAAAGCAAGCTAAGAAGCGCATGGCCACCGACGACATCCGTCGGATGCGCAACAAGGTCGTCCGCTCTTCCATGCGCAGCGCATGCAAGGACGTCCTCCAGGCCGAGACGGCCGCCGACGCCAAGGCCGCACTGCCGATGGCGTTCAAGCGCGTCGACAAGGCCGCTAAGAAAAACGTGATCCACGACAACGCCGCTGCGCGCAAGAAGGCTCAGCTCGATCGTCACGTCGCGAAGCTGAACGGCTGATTCGAACCGGCTCGCGCACTTCATCATGGGACGATTCGAAACGAGCCCCGACGGCAAGTCCAAGTGGCTTCAACCCGTTGCCGTCCCGTCCAGCAAGGACGGAGTGTTCGGCACGGTGCGGGAGCTCCTCGACGATCTTCCCGGTTGGGACGTTCAGTCGGTGGACGAAGAAGGCCTCTCCGTCACCGTATCGAAGAGGAATGGATTTCTTGGGGGCACCTCGAAGATCGTGATCACGGTCTCGGGCCCCGACGGGATCCCGTCTTCGCAAACGAACGTCTCGAGTGAGTCCGACGGGCTTCTGTCGCGGGACAAGTCGAACGTCGCGAAGTTCTGCCAGAAGCTCTGGATGCGCGTGACCTAGGCCGCTTTGCGTCGGCCCCTTGACGAGAAGAGCGAATCCGCGCGCGGCGCGGCCCGCTCTTTCTCTTTTGTGCGGCCTTTCGTTTGCGCGGCAGATTTTTCTGCGGCAGGGCTTCCCGCGGCAGGGCTTCTCGCGGCGGGGCTTCCCGCGAAAGAAGGTCCTTCTTGTTGTAGAGGAGCTGTGACGCGACGGCCAAACGGCTAGAGCTTCAACGCAAGCTGACGCTCTTCGCCTGGCTCCAGCTGAACGGCATCGAAGAGTGCGGGCACGTCGTCGATGGGGCCCGCGTGGGGCACTAGCGGAATCGAGGCTGGGAGCCTCGGGAACGTTGCCTCGCCGCGCCCGTTGGTCACCGCGGTGAAGGTGCATCGAAAGTTGCCGAGCTGCGCGACGAACTGGACCGAGATGTCCCGCTGAACTTCGCCCGCTCCGTTGGTCACGAGGGCATTCACCCGAGCGGCTTGGTGGAGCGCTACCTCGGGTGAGCCAATCCCATCGAGCATCCGGAGATCAACAGCCGTGGGGGAGTAGCCAGCTGCGTCGACGAGGAGCCACTTGCCGTTGCGTGCGGGACCTGGAAGCAGCGCGCGGCCTTGGCCGTCGGTGCGCTTCATGAGCTTGGCGGTGCCGGGGAACTCTTCGAGCCCAAGGTTCTGTTGGCTGATCATGGCGATGCGGAGAGCGGCCCCCGCGACGGGCTCGCCCGACGCGGCGTCGCGCACCTCAAGGTCCATGGGCGCCGGCGGCCGCTCCACTTCGAGGCGTACGGCGCGGACCTCGCCGGACTCCAGGGGGCCGAGCCGTTGTCGTGCCATCGGGCCGTTGCCGGCGGCCTTTGCGTAGACCTCAAGCGCTTGATTCGGAGCCGCGGTCAGGGTGGCAGCACCCTCTGCGTTCGACTGAACCTGGCTGAGCCGGCGCGCCGGTCGATAAGCCGCGCCCTCGCCGGTCTCTTCACGCCAAAGGCTCACGTTCGCATCCGCCGCAGCGGCTTGGTCGGACCGATAGTTCAGCTGCACGAGGACAGTGACCGGTTCGAGCTTGGCTGGGGGCGACTCGGGGTTCGACGCCGCCTGGGGCAGGCTCTTCGCAGGCTCACCCTTGGGCGTGGACAGCCGGTCGACCTTCGGCTCAGGGAACGAGAGCCCCAAGGGCTCGCCGCTGGGGGCGATGGGCGCCGCGGCGGGTGCCGCGGAGCCTCCCTGCCCCATCCGCAGCCCAAAGGCAATCAACAGGGCGCCGGCGATGCCGGCGGCAAAGATCGGTAGTCGGTTCGAGCGCTTCAACGGAGCAATCTTGCCAAAGGCAAGTGATGGACCTGCCACGTCGAACCCCCTCCTGCGGTATTCTTGCGCGCATGCGCGTCTTGATTAGAAACACCCAGGGGCTCTTGGCCCGTTCTGGCGTTCTCGGACTCATGGCTGGGCTGACGCTTGGAGCTGGCCTTCTCACCGGCTGTGAGACCTCCCCGGCGGTTCCCGTGACCCCTGAGGCCGGTGGCGAACCCGGTGATGAGCTGATCCGACAAATCGACGCCGCGGATGCGCTCTTCGATGAGCGTGCGTTCACCGAGGCCCAGCAGCGCTACCAGGCGATCTTCCTGGCGGCGAACTCCCGTGGGTACAAGCTCGAAGCCACGGAGGCAGCGGCCCAGACCGCGGTCACCCTGTGCATGCTGGACAACGCCGACGAGGGCGCTGGCTGGCTCTCCCGCGCGGAGACGGACGCCGACGAGTCCGACGGTCGCTCTTGGTCTCGCGTGCTCCTCGCGCGCGGCATGATTCGCTGGAAGAGCGGCGACAACCTCTCGGCCCGCCGGACGTTCATCGAGCTCTACAACTACTGCTTCCTCAACTCGCTGACGCCGCGCGCCATCCAGGCCGCCACGCTGGCGTCCCTCAGCAGCCAGGGCCAAGAGCAGCTCGATTGGAGCCTGCGCGCGATCCAGGCGGCCCAAACGACCGGCAACGTCAAGTGGCAGGCGCCGCTGTGGTCGAGCCACGCCTGGCTCCTCGACTATCGCAAGCGACCAGAGGAAGCGCTGGAAGCGTTCAAGAAGGCCCGTGATCTGACGACGCGTGCCGACATTAGCCGCCTCGGTCGGCTGCAAACGGAGTGGGCCTATGGGCACGGACTCCGCATGGCTGGCCAGCTCGACAAAGCCCGCGACCTGCTAGAGCAAACGAACGCGATCGCCCACAGCATCTACATCGGCAAGCCCTCCGCCCGGGCAGCCGAGTACCTCGGCCGTGTCCTTTGGGAGATCGGCGAGATCGATGCGACCGAGGGCAACGTGCCGCGCGCCCGTGAGCGGTTCATGGCCGCACGGGAGAAGCTGCTCGAAGCAGGGGCCGCAGAGGGGGCTCCGCAGCTGGTGAAGCGTCTCGACGTGCGTCTCGACGAGCTCAATGGAGTTGCGCCAGACAGGCGCAATCGACGCAAGTAGTCGGCGCTCGCCGACTCCCCAGGCGCTCGGCGTGATGCCTCTGCTGCCAGCCTCCGCCACCCCGCCGCCATGAGTGCGCCCCCGACCCTCATCATCGCCGAAGCCGGCGTGAACCATAACGGCTCTCTCGACCTCGCCAAGGAGTTGATCGAGCGTGCGGCCGCGGCGGGCGCGGACTACGTGAAGTTTCAAACCTTCATCGCCGAGGAGACGATCGCGCAATCGGCGCCCAAAGCGGAGTACCAGAAGGCCAACACCAACGACCCGGCTGAGTCGCAGCTAGAGATGGTGAAGAAGCTCGAGCTGTCCGCCGATGACCACCGTGCGCTCGTAGAGCACTCCCGCCGCCACGGGATCCGCTTTGCGTCCACCGCCTTTGACTTCGAGAGCCTCGACCTCCTGGGGGAGCTGGGCGTCGAGTTCCTAAAAGTACCGTCCGGCGAAGTGACCAACCTGCCTTTGCTGCGGCGCATCGGAGCGGCAGGGCTGCCGATCATCATGTCCACGGGCATGTGTGACCTAGCTGAGGTGGGGGCGGCGCTTGAAGCGCTGGAAGAAGCCGGCGCCGATCGCCGGTCGATCACGGTCCTGCACTGCAACACGCAGTACCCAACTCCCATGGAGGACGTGAACCTCCGGGCGATGGCGACGCTCCGCGAGACGTTTCAGGTTCCCGTGGGCTACAGCGACCACACCCTTGGGATCGAGGTCCCTATCGCTGCTGTGGCCCTGGGCGCGACCGTGATCGAGAAGCACTTCACTCTCGACTCGTCCATGGACGGTCCAGACCACGCGGCTTCGCTTGAGCCCCAAGAGCTCACGGCCATGGTCCAAGGGATCCGCCGCGTTGAGAAAGCGCTTGGGAGCCCGGAGAAGCGTCCAAGCCCCAGCGAGGCGGGCAACCTCGCGATCGCGCGCAAAAGCCTCGTCGCCCGGGAGGCCATTCCTGCGGGGGCCCCGTTCACGGATGCGAACCTCGCTGCGAAGCGCCCAGGCACCGGCGTCTCGCCCATGCGTTGGGACGAAGCCCTGGGCCGCCGCGCGGGTCGCAGCTACGCCATCGATGAGCTCATCGATGGCGCTGACTTGCCCTGACCCAGCGGCCCAGACCCAGCGGTCCTGACCCAGCGGCCCCGATCTAGCGGAGGAGCGCCGGGGCACCCGCGAAGAGGCCGCTACGGGGCCCGGTGCCCGGCGAGAATCGCTTCGGCGCGCCTCAGGTCGTCCGCTGAATCGATGTCGACCGATCGTTCGGCGGGCATCGCATAGGCCAAGGTGCGGTCGGTGACGAACGAACGCGTGGCGCGCAGCTCGTCGACCCTCGAGTAGTAGAGCGCCCCGTTGAGCACGTAGGCCGGCGACAGCTCCTGGCGTCGCGCTGGTCGGCGGCTGGGATCAACGAAGGGCACGAGCTCCGAGGCATCGTTCACCTCGAACATCCAGGCTGGATTCTCCACTGCTGGGCGCACGGAGACGCAGGAGGGCGCGTCGGAGGCTTCGAGCAGCGCGGCGGCCCGATTGAGATCCTCTGCGGTCCGAAGCGGGGAAGTGGGCTGGAGCAGCGCGATGATCTCGAAGTCTTGCACCTCATCCAGCGCGTGCAGCGCGACGTCAATGGCCGTCGCGGTATCGGAACCGAGATCCGCTGGCCGCATGAACGGCACCTCGCAGTTCCACTGGGCTCCCACCTCGGCGATCTCTTTGTCATCGGTCGAGAGAATCACACGGTCGATGGCTGGGCACGCCTGGGCCGCCTCGATCGTCCATGCGAGCAGTGGCTTGCCCGCGAGGGGTAGTACGTTCTTGCGCACGAGGCCCTTGGACCCTCCTCGCGCCGGAATCAGGCCAAGCACGCGCCGACCCCCGATCACGGGAAGACCTCGTCGAAGTCCGTGTTGGCGCGCTTGAAGTCATCGATCCGACCGATGTCTTTCCAGTAGCCGTCGACGCGGTGGCTGCGCGCCCGCAGCCCCGCTTGGATCATGGACTCAAAGAGGTCGGTGATGTCCACGCGCGTGTTCTTGGGAATGAGCTCGAGCACGCTCGGCGAGAGAACGTAGATCCCTGCGTTCACCGTCGAGCGGTAGGTCGGCTTCTCTTCGATGGTCTCGATCTGTCCGTCCACGTCGCGAACGACGCCGAAGGGCACTTGGACCTCGTAGTCACGCACGGCCATCGTGGCGTCGCACCCGGACGCAATGTGACGGTCCAAGAGGTGGGTGTAGTCCACCTTGGTCAAGAGATCCCCGTTGGTTAGGATGAACGGTCCGGCCGGCCCTTCCTCCCAGAGTCCCAGCGCTCCGGCGGTCCCGAGGGGCTCTTCTTCCCGAAGGTAGTGAATCTCCACGCCCCAGTTTGACCCGTCGCCAAAGTGGGCCTCGACGATGTCCGCCTTGAAGTGCACCGCAAACCAGAAGCGCTTGAAGCCCTGGGAGCGGAAGTTCATCAGGATCGTCTCCAGGATCGGCCGGCCGCCCACGGACAGCATCGGTTTTGGCACGTTGCGCGTCAGGTCGCGCAGTCGCCTCCCGAAGCCTCCCACCATGATCACGACTTCCTCAGAGCGCGCCGTCGAGTGCAGTAGCTCGTCGATGGTGGCCAAGCCGACGACCGTGCCGTCCGCCTCGAGCATCGGGATCTGGTGCAGCCCCATGTCGCGCATGATGAGCAGAAGGTCGGACGGCCGGTCCCCCGGTCGCGCGCAGGTGGGCGAGCTGTTCGCCGCTTCTTCGATGGGCTGATCCAGCGCGTGCCCGGACAGGATCGCGCGACGGGCGTCGCCGTCGCTGAGCGTCCCGAGCAGCTTCATCTCTTCGTCCACCACGAGCGCGATTTGGCACGCCGAGCGGTTGATCGCGTCGAGCGCTTCGAAGAGCGTGGCGCTCGGGGCGACAAGGGTCTCCTTCCAGTTCTTCATTTCAGGTCGTGGAAGCGTTTTCGGACCAGATCCGCTTGGGAGGCTGCGCTGCGCACATGCTCTAGGATACGCGGTGACGAGTGTCCGTCGCCGTAAGGATTGCTGGCCCCAGGGGGAGGCGGACCCTCGAGCACCACCGCGAGGGCGCTTCGGATCGCTGAAGCATTAGCTTCACAGTGCAGGACGGTCTCCCCGGCGAGCCGACCCGCCTGTCGGTTCCCCACGTTGATCGTCCAGACCCTGAACGAAGGTGCTTCTGCGAGTCCGCTGGAGGAGTTGCCGATGACGGCGTCGACGCGATCCATGAGGCTCAGATAGCGCGCCTGCCCGAGGGACGGGTATGCGGCGGCCCAGCTAGCGTTCGCCTCAGCGAACTCGAGGATCGCCGCGCTGATCTGCGCGAAGCCTGGGTCCGCATTCGTCCCTGTGAGGAAGAGCCGGGCGCCTGGCGTACCCGAGTCAGGGCCTAGCTCCGATGCGAGTGTCCTTAGCAAGACTTCAAGCTGCCCGAGACCTAGATCGGGCTCCATCGTGACGGGGTGAAAGGTGAAGAGGAAGTTCCGGTGCCCAAGCGGAACGCCCAGTCCCGCCTCTAGGTCCGGGAGGGACATTCGCTCCCCACGCGTGATGTGATCGAGTCCAGGGTTCCCGACGACGTGAATGCGGCTTGGATCCTCCCCGAGCTGTCTCACCCGCGCGGCAGACTCGTCGCTCGTCACGAGGTGCAGGTGACTTAGCTTGGTGATCGCGTGCCGAATCGAATCGTCGAAGGCGCCCTCGGTGACATCGCCCCCGCAAAGGTGCGCCACAGGGATGTGCAGGATGGCCGCCGCCTGCGCCGCGCCAAGGATCTCAAAGCGATCGCCGAGCACCACCACCAGGTCCGGGGCGAGTCGCTCAAACACGGCCGCGCAGCCCTCCGTCGCCTGGGCTAGGGCCCGGGCCGTATCCTGTCGGCGATCGCCGTCGAGATCGAGCGGGACCTCTGCCGCGATGGGGATCCCATCGGCACGGATCGCATCCACGGTGTGCCCGTGCCGGGTTGATAGGTGGGACCCCGTGACGACGAGGCTCACGCGCAGGTCCTCGGCCGCGAGCATGTCGCGGATCGGCCAATACAGAAGGCCATACTCAGCGCGGCCCCCGGTCACCACCGCGACGTGCTGCTGGCGGCTCATCCTACGACGGCCGGCGAACGGCCCGGGTCCGCGAGACGCGGGCTGCTGGGGATGTTGATGGTCGACCCTTCAAGGGCCTCCGCGGCCGAGGTGTCCATGCGCGGGCAGTCTGCGTACATCTCGAGCCGGTGCATTAAGGTCCAGAGCGGCCGCGACATGTAGTGGGCGCTGTTGAGCACGTCGAGCAGTTCGTCGCGGTGGCCTACGTGGGCTTCCGCTAGAACGATCGCGTTGAGCCAGTAGTTGCTCTGGGCGCCCTCTGGTTCCTCGAGGAAAGTCACGCCCTCGACTCCGGCGAACGCGTCGCGGTAGCGCTCGGCGAGCGTCCGCTTGCGCACCAACATGTCGTCGAGCCTTTCCAGCTGGGCACAGCCCATCGCCGCGTTGAGGTTCGGCAGACGGTAGTTGTAGCCCACCTCGTCGTGCATATAGCCCCAGCGGTGGGGGACGCGTGCCGTCGTCGTGAGGTGCTTGGCTCGCTCGCCAAGCTCCTTTGACGTGGTCAGGACCGCGCCTCCGCCGCCGGTGGTCACTAGCTTGTTCCCGTTGAAGCTCACAGCGGCTACGGCGCCATGGCGTCCAGTGGGTGCGCCGCGGTAGAGCGAACCGATGGACTCCGCTGCGTCCTCGACGAGCACCAGGCAGAACTCCTCTGCGAGTTCCCGGAGCGCGTCGAGTTCCGCGGGATGTCCGAAGATGTGGGTGACCACAAGGGCGCGGATGCGTGCACCGGTGGCGCGGTCGAAGAGCTTCCCGCTCTCAAGTCGCGCCGCCGTTCCGAGGTACTCCCGGAGCTTTGCGGCATCCACGCCCAGCGTCCGCGACTCCGCGTCGACGAAGTGGGGCGTCGCTCCGGTGTAGCTGACCGCGTTGGCCGTCGCTACGAACGTCAGCGTCGGCAAGAGCACGTGATCCCCAGGCTCCACGCCTGCGACGAGCAGGCAGATATGGAGCGCGGCGGTGCCGTTGTTTGTGGCCACCGCGCGGGGGACGTCGAAGCGCGCCGCGAGGTCGTCCTCCAACCGGGTGACGTACTCGCCGACGCTGGAGACCCAGCCGCTCTCTACGCAGTCGTGGACGTACTGGGCCTCATTCCCCCGGAACTCCGGCTCGTGCAGCGGAATCATCGACTCGGGGGTCCCGAGGACGCTCTTCAAGGCACCCAGGATTTCATCCCTGGCCACGTCGAAAGAAGGCGTCATACGTTGTAGCTCCCCGTCTTGTACCTGGCGAGGTTCGTGGGTTCGCTGAACCACTCGCTGGTCTGGCTGAGGCCGCGCTTGAAGCCTTCGACTCCACCGAACGCTGGCGTCCAGCCCGTGACTTCCTTTGCCTTGGCGTTGCACGCAAGGAGTCGTTCGACCTCGCTTCCGCTCGGCCGCACGCGCGCCGGGTCCAGTTCGACGTGGACGTCCACGCCCATGACTTCGCCGACGAGCTTAACCATGTCGCCGATCGAAACCTCGAAGCCGCTGCCGATGTTGATCACGTCGCCGACGGCGGCGTCGGCTTCGGCTACGGCTACGAAGCCGCGCACGGTGTCTTCGACGAAGTTGAAGTCCCGCGTGGGGGTGAGCGCGCCGAGCTGAATGGTCTTGGAGCCCGACGCGATCTGGCCGATGACCGTGGGGATCACCGCGCGCGCCGACTGGCGCGGTCCATAGGTATTGAACGGCCGGATGGTCGCGACGGGAGTGTCGAACGAAGCGTGGAAGCTCGCCGCGATTTGATCCGCGCCGATCTTCGACGCGGAGTACGGGGACTGCCCTTGGAGTGGATGCTCCTCGGTGATCGGAACAAAGCGCGCCGTGCCGTACACCTCGCTCGTCGAGGTGTGGACCACGCGCTCGATCCCGAGGTCCCGCGCCGCCTGCACGACGTTGAGCGTGCCGCGGATGTTGGTCTCGATGTATGTATCCGGCGAGTGGTACGAATAGGGGATCGCAATCAAGGCTGCGAGGTGCATGACGACGTCAGCCCCGGCGAGCGCGGCGCGAACGCCGTGGGGGTCCCTGATGTCCCCGGCGACGACGCGCAAGGAGTCACGAATCTCGGCCGGCGAGTCATCGAGCCAGCCCCAGTGGCCAAAGCTGTTGTAGAGCACGAATGCGGTCACGTCGGCCCCGGCGCGAACGAGGTGCTCGGTCAGGTGACTGCCTATGAATCCATCGGCGCCTGTGACGACGACCTTCTTGCCCTTTAGCTTCAACTGACGGCGGTTTTGGGGAGCGAAACAGGGCGGCTCCAAAGCAGGCTCGCCCAAGTACATCGTCGCAGCACCCCGCTCTGAACTCAACCATCATGGGCGTTGAGATCGGTCCGCGGCGAGCATTCCCGCCCGGCCTTTCCCCTGGGTCAGCCGCTCTGCTATGGTTCGGCTCCCCCCCGCGCGAAAATCATGCACGTAGCCTTCATTGGAACTTTCGGTCTCTGGACTCACCATACGGCCACCGAGCTGGAAATCGCTGAACGGCATCTTGAGGCCGGGGACGAGGTCACGTGGGTCCTGTGCGATGCCGCGTTCGAGTCCTGCGAGCCGAACCCAGAGCACGATCAGACGCGGTGCCGCGCGTGCCGCCTTGGCGTAGAGCGCGGGATCGGGGTCCTCGGTGGCGGCGTGCGAACCCTGGAGCTGTCCAAGCTCCTGACGGCGGACGACCGCCGACGCATCGACGAGATACCGACGGGAACGGTGTCCCTCGATGAACTGAAGTCGCTCTACCTCGACACATGCGACATTGGCTGGGGGGCCGTCTCCAGCGCGGTTTGGCTCGCGAAGGATGCCAACATCGATCCTGCGTCCGAGGAGGTCGACAGGCTCCTGCGCACGGCGGGCACGGCCTATCTCGGGACCCGCCGATTGCTGGAGGCCCACGCCATCGATCGGGTGTACGCGTTCAACGGCAGAATGGCCCCGATGCGCGGAATCCTGCGCGCCGCCGAATCCAAGGGCGTCGACTGCTTCATCCACGAGCGCGGCAAGGACCTTCAGCACTACGGTCTCTTCGAGAACGCGATGCCCCACGACATCGCCGCGACCGTCGAGCGAGTCGGGGCGGTGTGGGACGGCAGTGCCCACACCGAAGAAGAGCGCCGGACCCTGGGCGCGGGCTGGTTCGAAGGCCGACCCAAGGGTCAGATGGGCTCCTGGATCTCCTTTGTGCGCGGCCAGTCCCAGGACGAGCTGCCTGACACGTGGGATCCAAAGCGCCACAACATCGTTCTCTTCACCACGACCGAGCACGAGTTCATTTCGATCGGCAAGGAGTGGGAGAGCCCGCTCTTTGAGTCGCCCCACAGCTCGACCGTCGCGATCGCCGAGGCCATCTCGAAGCTCGAGGGGACCGACATTCACTTGACCATCCGAGTGCACCCCAACCCGGAGGGAGCAAAGAGCTCCAACGTCCGTGACATGGTCGCGTGGGATCTCCCCAACGTCACCGTGATCCCCCCTGACTCGGCCGTGTCGACCTACGGGCTCATGCGCGAAGCCAACGTTGTCGTGACCAGCGGCTCTACCGCGGGGATCGAGGCCACCTTCTGGGGTCGACCCTCCGTGCTGGCGGGAAGGGGACTCTACGCCGGGCTTGGCGCTGCCCACGAGCCCGGGTCCATGGAAGAGCTCATGGGCATGCTCGTGGACAAAGACCTGCCCGTGGCGGACCGTGACAGCGCGCTGCGCTACGGCTACTACCAAGCCACCCGCGGCATCCCGTTCAAGTACTTCAAGCCCGACGGGCTCTTCTGCGGCACGTTCAAGGGCTACGAGATCAAGCCCACCCGACTGCAGCGCAAGCTGATGCGGATCCAGCGCAAGGTGAGCGCGCTTTGGAACTGACCGGCGGCAAGAAGCTGCTCATCGTCGGCGCGAGCGGCTTTGGCAAGGAAGTGCTGTTCTGCTTCCAGGACTGCCTGTCGATCGCCAAGGACGGGCTCAGCGAGGTCGCCTGCTTCATGGAAACGCCCGAGTTCTGCCGGGAGAACGAGAGCGTCCTCGGCGTTCCCGTGATTCCCGAGGGCGACTTCGATCCTGCGCTCTTTGAAGTGATCGTGGGGATCGGAGATCCGAACACGCGCCGCAAGGTGGTGAACGGGCTTCCGAACGAGACGACTTTCAAGACGCTCATCCATCCCTCCGCCGTGGTCTCGGACTGGGTGGACGTCGGTCCGGGGAGCATCATCACCGCCGGCTGCGTGGTGACCACCGACATCACGCTGGGAGCGCACACCCAGCTCAACCTGCTGACCACCGTGGGTCACGATGCCGTCGCGGGTGACTACTTCACCACCGCACCTGGGGCGAAGATTAGCGGCTCGTGCCACTTTGGAGAGCGGGTCTATATCGGTACGAACGCCGCGGTCAGGCAGGGGATTCGGATCTGCGACGACGTCACCGTTGGCATGGGCGCCATGGTGATCCGCGACATCGACGAGTCCGGAGTCTACGTGGGAAGTCCTGCGAAGCGCCTGCGCTGAAATTCGCTCGTACCGACGCCTGCGTCCGGCGCGCCCGGGATCAGATCTTCTTCCGCAGGTAGTACCAAGCCGCCAGCGCCGTCTTGATCCGCACCTTGCGCATGAAGTGCAGGCGCGACGACGAGACGAGGCGACGGTAGTCCTTGTAATCTTCGGGACGCGGCTCCGTGATGGTGCGGAACTCGCGGTGCGCCACGTGGGCCAGGCACTCAGGCAGGCCGTGGCGCTGCCGCAGCACGTTGGCGAGGCGCAGGATCTCGATCCCGCGGTGCAGCGTGTGGTAAGGACTATGGGGCTGCCCAAAGAAGTTGTTGTTGCCGTGGATCCGGTAGTCGACGAGGGGCTCGCCGAGGAGGATCTTGCGGGCGCCCACGATGGAGCTGCCGTGCACCAGCGCTTCGTCGGCACAGGTTCGCCAGTGCTTCGCGAAGGGCAGCGGGAAAATCGCCTCCATCACCCAGCGGCGCATGGACATGCAGGACGTGGGCTGCCCGATCCAGCGACCTCCATCTTTGGCGCTACGGACGATCGAGAAGCCCATGTCGAGGTCTTTCTTCTCGGTGACCTCGGTCTTGCCGTTCTGGAAGAACCGCATCTCGTTCACCGCGATGAAGTCCAGTGACGCGTCCTCGCCGTACATCTCGGCGATCGTCGCCACGTAGTGAGGCTTCCAGAGATCGTCCGCGTCAAGGAACATCAAGATGTCGGCGGTGGAGTGATCCAGGCCCACTTGGAAGCACGAGAGCTGCCCCTCGTTCTCCTTTTCGACGAGCTTGACCTTGTCGCCGGCGTCCCGACAAACCTGCCGCAGCTGCTCGAGGTCCTCTTGGCGGGATCCGTCGTCCACGACGATGATCTCATCGACCGGATGGGTCTGATCCAGCACCGACTGGATGGCTTCTTGAGCGTGACGACCGTAATTGTAGTGGTTGACGAGGCAGGCGATCCTCATCGGGATTCTCCTGTAGCGAGCGCGAAGCTCCCCTCCAAAGGCCCCGAAAAAACGTAGGACCCGGGAAGAGCGCAGCGAGCACCGCTGCGGCGTTCGAAGGCAATAGGCATCTCGCCCGATTGTATCGAACGTGGCCCCCTAGCCATACGCTAGCGCCCCGCTAGGGCGCCAAAATTACGCCCTGTGGGCCCGTCACTGAACCGTGGGATCGGCCCATGGTGGGACTCGCCATTTGGCACTCGCGATTCGATGACGGCTCCGTAGCCTTGAGCCCCATGCCTTCTCCTTCATCTGCCTTTCTCGGCCTCTGGTGCTGCGCTCTAGCCGCCGGTCTCTTCGCCTGTGGCTCGGGCGACTCCTCGGACAAGATCCCGCCGCCGATCATCCTGATCACGCTCGACACGGTTCGCGCTGACAGCCTCGGGGTCTACGGTGGGCCGGAGGGCGCCACCCCTGTGCTGGACGAGTTCAGCCGGGGGGCCGATCGCTACGAGACCTGCATCGCCTCTGCCCCGTGGACGATGCCCACCCACGCATCCCTCTTCACGGGCCTCTACCCGTTCGAGCACGGCGCGCACTCGTTCCTCCCGGAGCCCGGGGTCAAGGTCGACAACGCCTACGGGCTCCACGATCGACTGGAGACACTGGCGGAGGCGCTGGCGGCCCGGGGGTACCGCACCGGGGCGATGGTGGCGAACACCGTCTACCTGCGGGACTCGATGGGGCTCGACCAGGGGTTTGCGGCCTGGGACGCGAATCGGACCCATGCGCACGGAGTGAACCAGCGGGGGCTCCAGTGGCTGGACGACAACGTGAGCGGGAGGCGCCCCACGTTCTTGTTCCTGAACTACATGGACGCCCACCGGCCCTATGCGACTGGCAGGACGGGGGACCGGTCGAAGTTCAAGCTCGATCAGCTCATCCGTGCGGTGATGACGGAAGGCGTGCCCAACCCGGCCTTGGCGGAGGAGGTGCAGTCCCTTCAGCAAAAGGCCGTGACGAAGCTCGATGAACAGCTCGGCAAGCTGTTCGCCGGGTTGAAGGAACGAGACCAGTTCGATCGCTCGCTCATCATCGTGACCGCGGACCACGGAGAGGCATTCGGGGAGCACGGGGTCGTCGAGCATTCTAAGGAGGTCTACGAAGAGCTCGTGCGCGTGCCGCTCATCGTCAAGCTGCCCGGTCAAACAGAGGGTCACGTGGTGTCCTCGCGCGCCTCCTCGGTGCATGTGGCGGGCATCGTGGCCAAGGCACTGGCGGGCACGGATGCGGAGTCGATCGCCAGCGTCTTCCCCAGGGTGCCGAGCCGTACCGGTGGCGACGTTCTGGCCATGAACTACTTCAGCCGGAACAAGGACCTCATGAAGTTTGGCGAGCGCTTCAGGCGCGCTCGACACGCCTACTACGAGGGCGACCTCAAGCTGATCGTCGGGTCGGATGGTTCCCTGGAGCTGTACGACCTGAAGTCGGACCCCGGCGAGACCAACAACCTCGCGGAGTCCTCGCCCGAGGAAGCCGCGCGACTGTCTGAAAAGCTCCGCAAGCAGCTAGAGGGCGCCACGGCCTACCAGGGAGAGCGGCGGGGCCTCCTCGGGCTAACACGCGAAGAGCGCAAAGAGCACGCGGCGCTCGGCTATAGCGGCGACGACGAAGAGGAAGACGAATGAGAACGATCGGGATGGGCCTTGTGGTCCTCTTGACCGCGTGGGGCTGCGGCGACCGCTCGTCGTCGGATTCCGGATCGCGAGCTGGGCCCCTGCCCCACGTCATCCTCCTCTCACTCGACACGCTGCGCGCTGATCGCATCGGCTGCTACGGCTCGGCGACCCCTACGCCCGCCATCGATGCGCTCGCCGCCGTCGCGGATCGGTACGCCTCTTGCACGGCCACAGCACCGTGGACGCTCCCCTCCCACGCATCGATGCTCACTGGCCTCTACCCGTTCGAGCACGGGACCCACGGCTTCCGTGTAGACGAGATGGTGGACAACGTCCACCCCCTTCACCCCGATCACACGACGCTGGCGGAGGAGCTCGATCGAGCCGGCTACGACACCGCGGGCTTCCTTGCGAACACCGTCTACCTTGCGCCGCGCTGGGGGCTGAGCCAGGGTTTTGACACCTACCTGGTCAAGCGCCAGCCCGCCGCTGCCGTCACCGATCGCGTCCTTGAGCACCTCGACGGGAAGCTCGGGACGTCGGACGCTCCGCAGTTCTTGTTCATCAACTACATGGACATGCATCGACCGTACGGGAGCGGAACGCCGGAGGAGATCCTGCGGCTGCCCCCCGAGCAGCGACCCGATGCGATGTTGGAGAAGCTGTGCGTGCGCGTGATGAACGAGGGCGAGGCTCCCGGGGAGCTAGCAGAGACCGTGCTCGGCATGTACGACGAGGCGCTCACGACGCTGGACGGTGAGATCGGCCGGCTGCTTGAGGGATTGAAGGAGCGCGGCCTGTGGGACAACGCGATCGTGATCCTGACCTCGGACCACGGCGAGGCGTTCGGCACCCATCGCGTCGTGGAACACGGCAAAGACGTGTACGAGCCGCTCGTCGCCGTGCCGCTGATGATCAAGTACCCCGGCCAAGTCGAGGGACGCACGATTGACGAGAAGCTCTCTTCGCTCGTCGATCTGCCGGGCCTCGTGGCGGCGGCGCTTCCTGGGGAAGTGGGGGAAGTGCTCAGCGCCAGCTTTCCGCGCGTCCCGGGTACCCACGGCGTGGTGAGTGAGATTCACTTCGCGAGGCCCAGGGACTTCAAGCTCTACGGCGAACGGTTCCAGCACGAGCGTACGTCCTGGCGCGACGGCCGCTTCAAGCTCAGCGTGGGGGGCGGGAAGACGGAGCTTTTTGACTTGGAAGCCGACCCCGGCGAGACCGTCAACCTTGCGGAGTCAGAGTCGGCCCGCGCCGCGACGATGCAGCGCGCGCTCGAGCGCTTCCTGAAGGCGAAGCCCTACCAGGGCGAGCGCCTAGAGCCGATGACCCCGAACGAGTTCGAGCTCAAGGAAGCCGCCGCGCTCGGGTACTCGAGCAAATAGGCGCCTATCGCGGCAGGCTGGCTGGGCCTCGCCAGCGCACCCAGCCCGCGCAAAGGACCGCGACGACGCCGAGGCCAAGGCAGAGCGACCACCAGACGTGGGTCAGGTCGCCGTCCCGGAGGAGCACGAAGTAGGCCGCAAAGGGCAGAGCAAGGATCCACCACGCGATGAAGTTGAAGACCGCCGCGGGCAGGGTACGACCCATGCCTCGCAGAATGCCGGATCCGACAACTTGGATGCCGTCGAACACCTGGAAGGCCGCGGCGATGGGGAGGATCAGCGCGGCCATGCCGATCGCTTCGATGTCGTCGGGAACGTAGAACCCGGGCAGCGTGTTGCGTCCCAGGAACAGGATCGTGCCGAGGGCTGCCATCGAGAGCGCGCCCATCCAAAGCGCCACTCCAGAGCTCACCTGAGCATCATCCAGGCGTTCCTCGCCGATCAGGTTGCCTACGCGAGTCGTAGCCGCCAGACCGATGCCGAGCGGGATCATGAAGGTCATGCTCGCGAGGTTGATGGCGACGCCATGGGCCACGGTGGCGGTGACGCCGATGAGGCCCGCGAGGAGCGTCGTCGCACCGAACGCGCCGATCTCGAAGGCGAAGTGCAGACCCACGGGCAGGCCAATGCGCACCACCTTGAGGATCTCAGGTACGCGGAAGGACTCAGCGTCCCACGGCACCCACGCGCCGCGCAGGAGGCGCTCCCGCGCGACAATGAAGAGCAGCAGCACGCACATGAAAAGTCGCGTGAAGCCCGTCGCGACGCCGGCCCCCGTGATGCCGAGCTCGAGCTCGTAGATCAGGAACCAGTTGGCGACGAAATTGACGACGTTTGCGATGGCCGCGACCGCGAGCGCCGGGCGGAGGATGCCGCGACCTTGGAGCTGCTGCCGGAAGGCGATGTAGACGAGGAAGAACGGCGTCGCGAACGTTTGGGCCAGGGCGTAACGCTCGGCCGGACCGTCGAGGGTGGCCGTGCCGACCACGTCGTCCAGGGGAAGGTCGGGCGCAACGCTTCCGTCGAGCCCCGAGATCCAGTCGGCGAAGTGGCGCGTGGCCTCCAGGAACTCCGCCGTCCAAAACCTCAGCGCGATGATGGGGACCGAGGTGATCAGGGCGACAAGGATGCCCCGCTGCAGTGCGCGCCCAAGGGTCGTGCGGTCCCGCGCTCCGAAGCCTTGGGTCACCAGCGGATCGATGCCCATGACGAGCCCCATCCCCAGCATCTGCGTGAGGTGAATCCATACGCCGGCGAGGAGAGCCGCCGCGACGGCGTGGCTCGACCAGCGGCCCAGCATCAGGATGTCCACGAGGCTCACCAGCATCCAGCAGACGTTCGTGAGCAAGATGGGCATCGCGAGTCGCGTCAGGGCCCGCAGCTCGCGCCTCTGTGGGGTGAGCCCTGCCTCGAGCTCCCGCCTCTTCACCTTCTCCTCCGACATCGCGCGCGCACGATACGGGGGACCGAGCCCGCAGTCAGTTGCCGCACGGTGATATCGCCGTTTCCGGGCCCATTCGCGGGCCGGGGCCATCATCGGCCCGTCCCTTGGGGGCAAGGCCACCCTCTCTGCCCCGTAGATCGCCCCCTGGGGGGCAGAATACGGCTCAGCTCAAGGGATGACGGGCCGATACTCACAGTACGGGCCGTGGCCCGTAGGTTCCTCATCCGTGGATCAACTAAGCAAAGCTCGCGCCCCGCTGGGCCCATCTCCGGGCCACCCAGCTGGCCAACCATTCGGCCCGTCCGATCGCCCTAGGCATCGGTCCCAGGCCGGTTCGGGCGCTCTTCCCGTGTTCCTAGGGACGCTGGGGATCTCGGCGATCGCGCTGCTTGCTCTGATCGTCGCGGCGCCAGCGCGCTTCGGACTCGCGCGGGTTCACGTCGATGCGGAAGGCTCTGGGCCGGGCGCCAGCGCGGCAACCGACCCGTCGGGCCACGGCGCGACCGCCGCACCCGGCGGAGTAGCCGTCAAGGCACCCGTGGCTGGAGGCGGTTCAGGGATCGGCTATGTGGACCCCCGCTGGCCCGCTGGCCAGCGGCTCCCCTCGGAGTTCATCGGCTCGGGCTATGGCCAAGACGATCGCCTCTGGTCGGCAGCCGACCGCCCCTTCGTTCCGCGGCCCGTGTCCGAACTGGCGGACCCCCGCGATCCGCGACCGGTCGTCCAGCGTGAGCCGGTCCAGCCGACGCTTCCTGAACGCATCTTCGCCGATGCGCGCCCTTCGGTGGTCCTGGTGACGGCGCTCTCCGAAGCCGACCGGAAGTACAAGCGAGTACGCGTGATCGCCGGAACGGGCTCGGGTCTCGTTTGGGACAACGAGG
>CALHGQ010000468.1 GCA_938030175.1 uncultured bacterium
AGGGGTGCTCATGGCGGGCGCTAGCCTAACGTCCTTCGAGGGTTGCGGCCACACTCGCGAAAAAAGTGATCATGCGACCACCACCCCAGAAATGCTGTCCAGGAGGTCGTTCACGGACACAATTCCCTGGACCTCGCCCTGCTCCACCACCAGGCCGATCCGCCGTCCAGCGGCCCTGAATTTCCCCAGGGCCGCGTCGATGGACTCCTCCGAGGAGAGGATCAGCATGGGCCTCAGCCTGCCTAGGACGTCCACAGCGTCCTCCCCGGCCGGCTGGGCGGGGGCGCTGAAGCGGTTGTGCAGCACCTCGAGCTGGTGGACGTACCCGTGCACGTTTTCCGGGGCGATCGGCCCCTGGGTGTCCCCTACGACCGGTAGGCGGCTGTATTTGGAGGCCAGGAGCTCGTCCATGAGCTTCTCAGGCGCCACAGGGTCAGCCTCAGACTGGCGCAGGAAGGCCACCTCCTCCCACGGAACCATGACCTCCGTAACGGGTACGGACTTCAGCCTGAGCGCGTTGCTCGCGAGGGCCTCGGCACGCTCGGAGAGCGCCCCGTGGCGCCGCCCCTCAGCGAGGAATCCCAGCACGGCCTCTCGCCCTGCCACCGGAGAGACCTCGGCCGATTCGAGCCCCAGAATTCCCTCCAGGGCCAGGGTGGCCAGCCGAAGAATCCGCTCCAGCGGCCAGAACACCAGTCGGGAGAGCGCGATCACCGGTGCCGCCAGCCCGGTCAGGGCGTACGGCCGCTGCCGGAAAACGTCCTTCGGCAGCGCCTCCCCGAAGAGAAAGACCAGCGGCGTCAGGATCGCCGTGACGATGAGGGCCGCCTTGGGACCAACGCCCTGGAGCCCGAGCCACGAAACCGTGAGCGATTCCGCGACGTGGGTCGCCAGCTCCAGCGCGAGGTTGTTGCCCACGAGGATCGTCACGAGGAGCGCGCTCTCGTTGCTCAACAGCCAGCGCATGAGTCGCGCGCGCCGCGACCCCCCTTGGGCGTCGAGGTCCACCTGCACCGAGGAGACGGTGTAGAAGCCGATCTCTGACCCAGAGTAGAGCGCGCTAAACCCGATCAGCACGGTGAGGAGCAAGAGCTCAAGACCCACTTCCATCAGGCACCCCCACCAGAGTTGCGGCTTCGGAGACTGAAGGTGCGCCCTTGGGCTCGACTCGAAAGCGTCACGGTGAACACGCGCCGCCCGCGAACCTGATCGATCTCCGCGACGAGCCCGCCGCCGAGCTCGACCGTATCGCCGGCCTTCGGCAGCCGTCCCAAGGAAGCGGTCACGAGCCCGCCCACCGTTTCGAACGCGCCGGGGAAGATGGCGACGCCGAGGGTCTCGTTCCAGTCGCGCACGGACAGTCCGCCCGAGACTCGATACTTGCCTTCGCCGAGGGGCGTCACCGTCTCCGGGACTTCTTCGTCCTCAACGCGAATCTCCCCCACGAGCTCTTCGAACACGTGCTCGAGGGTCACGACCCCCGCCGTGCCGCCCCACTCGTCGATCACGACCGCCTCGGAGACGCGGTCCTCATGGAGGCTTGAGAGCAGCGACACCAGCCGTGCCACCTCAGGCACGAACTTCACCGGCATCACCATGGAGGCCGGCGAGCGGTCGTGCTTCACCAGAAGGTCGCGGACCTGAATGCCGCCCGCGATGTTGTCCGCGCTTCCGTGCACCGCAATCATCCAGGTGACGCGGTCCCGCCGTGCCTCTTGCAGGACTCGGCTACGCTCCTCCTCAAGGTCCTCCGCGTCGAGGTCAAACATGACGAGCTCAACGCGCGGCGTCATCGCTTCGCGCACGCGCAGGTGCTCTAGCTCGACGATCTCCCCCAGAAGGTCCGCCTCGTTCGCGCCTAGCACGCCGGACGTACGGCTGCGCTCCAGCACGCTCGCGAGGGCTTCTGGCGTCACGCCCTGCTCCGTCTTTCCGTCCTCGCCGAGGATCCGGTGGGAGAAGTCCAGCACGCGGTTGATCACGGATCGCACCGGCAGCAAGAAGGCGACCGTCCACCCGATCGGAATCGCGGTCAGCCGAGCAATCCCGAGCGGAAGCCGCAGCGCCAAGGCCTTGGGGACGATCTCCCCCATCAACAGAAGCGTGAGGAGCGCCGCTAGCCCGCCGAAGAACGATGACCCGCCCTGGGCCCCGGGGATCCCGAGGGGTCCCTGGAGCGTCGTGAACGCGGCAGGCGCCAGCGCAAAGTAAAGGAGGTTGACGACGAGGTTCGCCAACAGGATCGACACCAGCAGCGCGCGCGGATCTTCCAGCAGTCGCTGCACACGCCGCGGCGCCACCTTCAGCTCGGCTTCACCGAGCTTGAAGAGCGCCGTCTCCGAGCTACTGAACGTCCCCGAGAGGAACGCGAGGGTAAAGATGAGGGCCCAGATCACGGGGTCGCTCCGGGGCCTCCTCCCGAAGAAGCATCCAGAGACGACATCGTCGGGAGCTCTAACGTCACGGTGAAGCCCATCCCAGGTCGGCTTTCAAGGAGCACGCGCCCGGCGTGCGCCGCGACGACGTTGTGAACGATCGCCAGCCCAAGCCCTGTGCCCTTGCCCTGCTCCTTCGTCGTGAAGAACGCATCGGCCGCACGCCCCATCACGTCCTCGCGAGCCCCCGGACCGTCGTCGCGGCAAACCACGCGAATGGTCCCCGGTGGCGACTCCGTCATCCGGAGCTCGATCCGGCCCGGCCCGTGGCACGCAAGGCCTTCCGCGCGGGCCTCGCCGATGGCGTCGAGCGCATTCACGAAGAGGTTGAGCAGCGCCTGGCCTAGCTCGTTCGCCGCGCCGCGAATCTGGGGCAAGGCATCGAAGGGGAGAAGAGCCGCATCCGCGAACGCCGGCCGCGGCTCCCCGTCCATGTCAGGACCGGCCACTTCCAGCGCCACGCCTACGCCCTCCGCCCTGTGACGCACGAGGCCGAGGGCATCCGCCAGTGGGCGTGCAAGGTCGACGCCCTCGAGCTGAGACTCGCGCGGCGCCAGGCGCAGCAACCGACCGACAGTCTCCCCCATGCGCGCGAGGCCGCTGCTGACGAGGCTCAAGTATTCGGCGCGACGCTCGGGCGTGATGTTCTCCTTGCCCAATGCTTCCACCGCGTTTGTGAGACCGCCCAAGGGGTTGTTGAGTTCATGGGCGACTCCCGCGGCGAGCTCCCCCGTGGCCGCGAGCCTGCGCTGGGTCATGGCCGCCGCCTCCGCAGACTTGACCCTCGCCGTCGCCTTGTTCACCGCGGCCTGCAGATCGCGGTTGTAGCCTTCAAGGCGCCGGGCCATGTCGTTGAAGCCCAGTCCTAGCTCTGCGATCTCGTCGTTTCGCCGCGGCGAGATCTCCGCGCGAGCGGTGAGATCCGCGGACTCCAGCTTGCGCATGACCCCGGCTAGGTGCTGCACCGGATCGAGCACTTTCCGCTGCAGCAGCAGCAGGATCAATCCGGTGAAGAGCGCCATCCCCGCGACGAACAGCAGGATGAGCTGCTGGCGCGGGAACTTGTTGATCTGAATCTCCCGCGGTCGGAACCAAACGCCGCCCCACGGGGTCTCGCCCGGGAGTCCGATGGGTGCCGCCGTTCCAAAGCCATTCGACACGGGCTCGCCGGTCAGGATGGCGTTGTGAATCATCCGCAGCGCGTACTGCTCGTCGAACCCCGACTTGCGATTCGCCCGTCCCAGGGGATTCAGGAGCACGCCGGGGACCGTCAGCTGCGGAGGTCCGTTGCTAGAGGCAAGCGGCACGGGTTCCGGTGCCTGGGCAACGAGCACGTCGTCAAAACGGCGCCAGCCGCGCCAGTTCAACGCCTTCGCCACTCGGATTCGACCCGATCGATCGACGATCTCATCGAGCTGATCCGCCAGCCAATCGGTGTAGTCCTGCAGCCAGTCTGCGTAGTTGGCTGAGATCACCTGGCGGTTCTTGCGCGCGGCGTACTCCGTCGCGGTCAGGAGCACCAAAAAAGTCACCAGGTTGGCCAGGACGACCGCGATGACGATCGGCGTCCGCAGGGACCGACGCGGGCCCCGCCGCGAAGGAGGAGGGTCCTCTTCCGCAACCGGTGACGGGCTAGCCTCGGGGTCGTGTTCCACCTTGGCGATTATGCCTGGCTGCCGATGGTTTGCATCATCTCGGTGAGGGGCATAATGAGCGCGATCACGAGGCCGCCGATCACTACGGCCATGAAGATGAGGATCGCGGGCTCCAGCACCTTGAAGAAGGCGTTGAGCTTGCGGTCGACCTGGACGTCGTAGGCATCCGCCACCTTGAGCAGCATCCCGTCGAGCTCACCGGTTTCCTCGCCGACGTCCACCATGTTCGTCACGACGTCATCAAAGAGCCCCGTCTCCCCCATGGGCCGCGCGATGCCTTCGCCTTCCCGAACGGTGCGGCGAATGTCCTCGACGGCGTCCACGAGGACCTCGTTGGCGCTCGTGTCGCGGCAAATCCCAAGGGCGTCGAGGTGCGGGACCCCGGCCTGGACCAGCGTGCCGAACGTTCGTGCGAACGACGCCGTCATGGAACGGCTGAGCACGGGGCCGAGGAACGGAATCTTGAGCAGCAGCGCGTGCCAGCTGCGCCGGTAGCCCCGGTTGCGCCGCACGAAGATGTTGTGCAGCACAAAGAGCAGCACCGGAATGCCGATGACGAGGTACCACCACTGGGTCATGAACCCGCTGATCCCGAGAAGGATGCGCGTAGGCTCGGGCAGATCCACGTTGAAGCTCTCGAAGATCTCCTTGAACTTCGGGATGACCACCATCACGACCGCCGCGATCACAACGATGGCGAACAGTACGAGCACCGCGGGATAGATCAGCGCCGACTTGATCTTGGACTTGATCTCAGCGGCCTTCTCGCGGAAGACTGCCAAACGGTTGAGCACGCGATCGAGCACACCGCCGACCTCGCCCGCGCGGACCATCGAGGAGTAGAGGTGATCGAAAACCCGGTCGTGCTTGGCCATCGCCTCGGACAGCGGGGAGCCACCCGACACGTCCTCGGTGATCTCGCGCAGGATGTTCTTGAACGGGCCGGGGGACGTTTGGCCCTCCAGGATGGTGAGCGCCTTGACGACGGGGATGCCCGCGTCCGACAGCGTGGCGAGCTGGACCGTGAAGTCGGTCACGAGATCCGCGTCGACACGTTTGCCCCGGGTACTGGCCGGAGCTCCACCGCCCGCGGCGCGCGCGCCGCCGCTAGCCGCGGCTGCGCTGGCGCTCTTCGGGGCCGGGGAGGAGCGTTGAATACGTCGTGCCATATTGAATCTCTAGTTACTCGAAGCCTCTGGTCTCAAACGAGCGTTTCCCGCAGAACTTCTTCGATCGTGGTGCGGCCGTCGGCGGCCGCCTTGAGGCCTGACTCGCGCAGGGTGCACATGCCGCCTGCGACGGCCGCCTTGCGCACGTCCTCGATGGAGGCGTTGGTCTCGATCAGCCGGCGAATCTCGTCGTCGACCGTCATGATCTCAAAGAGCCCTGTTCGCCCGGAGTAGCCGGTGTGGTGGCAGCGATCGCAGCCCTTTCCGTAGGCAAGCGTTGCCCCGCGAACAAGGTCCGCGTCGGGGCCCAGCTCGCCGAGGACATCGTCGTCCGGCTCGAACGTCACTTTGCAGTCAGGGCAAACAGAGCGCACTAGGCGCTGGGCCACGACGGACTCCAGGGTCGCCGCGATGAGGAACGGCTCCACCCCCATGTCCACGAGCCGCGTCACCGTGCTGGGCGCATCGTTCGTGTGGATCGTGGCGAACACCGTGTGACCGGTGAGGCTGGCCTCAACGGCGGTCGAGCCCGTGTCACGATCGCGGATCTCACCCACCAGGATCTTGTCGGGGTCCTGGCGTAGGATCGATCGCAGGACCGCGGAGTAGGTCACCCCGATGTCCTCGTTGATCGGCACCTGGACGATGCCCTGGATGTCGTACTCGACTGGGTCTTCCACCGTGATGATCTTCGTCTCGGGCGTGTTCGCCTCGGACAGCATCGCGTAGAGCGTGGTGGTCTTGCCGGAGCCCGTGGGCCCGGTCACGAGAACGATGCCGTGGGGCAGTCGGGTCAACGCGCGCAGCGCCCCCTCTTCATCGGGCTGCATGCCCAGCGCCGAGAGGTTGAGGTTCACCGCGCTCCGGTCAAGGACCCGCATGACGCAACCCTCGCCGGACGCGCCCGGAAGCGTCGCCACGCGCAGGTCCACGGGACGTCCGTCGATGGCCACCTCAATGCGGCCGTCCTGGGGCACGCGGGTTTCGGTGATATCGAGGTCCGCCATCACTTTGATGCGCGAAACGAGCGGCAGCGCCAGGTGCGGCGGCGGCGCCTCCACTTCGTACAGCGCGCCGTCGACGCGGTAGCGAATGCGGAACGCCCCCTCGTAGGTCTCGAAGTGGACGTCGCTCGCGCGGTCCCGGATCGCGCGGTGCAGAATGGAGTTGAGCAGACGCACCACGGGCAGGCTCTGGGCGGCGCTCTCAGCGTCCGCGCCGAGGGCCGCGCTTGCGGCGTCCTGGATGGCGTCAGTGAGCGACGCCTCTTCGCCGTAGTGAGCGAGGACCGACTCCTTGATGGCCTCAGCGTCGGCCACCACGGCGCGCATCTCGAACCCGGTCGCGAACGCGAGGTCCTCGAGCACGGCAGTGTTCATCGGATCCGCCAGGGCGACGACGAGGACGTCGCCCTCGATGCGCACGGGAAGGACCCCGTAGGTGTGCGCCACCGAGCCGTCGACCGCCGCGAGCGCATCGGGATCGGGCGTCACGGCTCCAAGGTCCACGGACTCAAGGCCCGCTTGCTCGGCCAGCGCCAAGGCGATATCCGCAGCCGTGCAGGCCCCCGTCTCCACGAGCGCTTGCCCGATGAGGCCGCCGTGCTTGCGCTGCTCCCCGAGGGCCGCCTGCACGTGGCTCTCGCGAATGACCCCTCGGCCCTTCAGGATTTGGCCAAGCAGTGGCCGTGCACTCGACTCCGACATGCCTAGAGACGTCCCTCCAGATCACGCGGCTCTTGCGCGTAAGCGAGGGCCGTTTCCTGGGTGATGTCGCCGTCGCGCACGAGCTCCAAGAGGTAGTCGTCCAGAGTGACCATGCCCATGCGCTTAGCCGTTTGGATGGTCGATTGGATCTTGTTCGTCTCGTTCTTGCGGATGAGGTTGCCGATGGCCGGGTTGTTGATCATCACCTCGAAGCCAGCGACGCGGCCGCCACCTTTTCGGGGCATCAGCACCTGACTCACAACGGCCACCAGGGCCACGGACAGCTGGGCGCGCACTTGTTCCTGCTGGTTGGCCGGATACGCATCGATGATCCGGTTGATCGTTCGCGCACTGCCCGTCGTGTGCAGCGTGCCGAACACCAAGTGCCCGGTCTCGGCGGCCGTCAGCGCCGCTGAGATCGTGTCGAGGTCGCGCATCTCACCCAGCAGGATGACGTCAGGGTCCTGGCGGAGCGCGCGACGCATCGCCTCCGGGAAGTCCGGCACGTCCGCGCCGATTTCCCGCTGCGTCACGAGGCCTTGGCCGTGACGGTGGTAGAACTCGATCGGATCTTCGATCGTGATGATGTGCTTGTCGTACGACTGGTTGATCCAGTCGATCATCGTGGCGAGCGTCGTCGACTTACCCGACCCCGTCGGACCGGTCACAAGGACGAGACCCCGCGGCCTCTTGAGCAGATCCTCGACCGCCTCGGGCAAGCCGATCTGATCGAAGGTCAAGAGCTTGTTCGGGATCAGACGCAGGATGGCCGTGTAGCGACCGCGCTGCTTCATACAGCTGACGCGGAAGCGGTTGCCCGTTTCATGGGCCAAACCGATGTCCGTGGTCCCCATGCGCTCCAGCTCTTCCCAGTGAACGTCGTCGCACAGCTCGCGGCACCACGTCTTCGCGGACTCATCGTCCACGATGTCGGTGCCCAAGTTCACGAGACGCCCGTCCACGCGTCCCACGGGGGGCCTGCCGGGGTTGAGGTGCAGGTCGGAGGCACCGGCGTCGATCGCCTGCCCCATGAGTTCCGTAGCGTTCATTGGATCAAGCGGTCAACGCTTCTTCTTCGGCGGTGGAGAGATTGGAACCCGCGACGCGCAGGATTTCGGTGACGCTGGTGAGGCCCTCGGTGACCTTCAACGCGCCGTCTGCCAGGAGGCCGCGCAGCGCACCGGACGCTTCGGCCGTGTCGCGCACGTCGTCCAGGGTCGCGCCCCGGAAGGTCCTCTCCCGGATCGTCGCGTCCATGGTGAACAGTTCGTAGAGTGCCACGCGCCCTTTGTACCCAGAGCCCTCGCAGGTGCGGCAGCCCTTGGGCTTCTTGAAGCGCAGGTCAGGGGTGCCCATCGCGGCCTGGGTCAGCCCGAGCGCGCGCAGCTCTAGTTCGGAGGGTTCGTATTCCTGTGCGCATTCAGAGCAGAGTCGGCGCACGAGGCGCTGTCCGATGATGCCTTGGACCGAAGCGGCCACCAGGAACGGCTTGACCCCGAGGTCCATGAGCCGCGTCAACGCGCTAGGCGCGTCATTGGTGTGCAGGGTCGAGAAGACGAGGTGCCCCGTGAGCGCCGCCTGGATCGCGATCTCGGCCGTCTCGAGGTCCCGGATCTCGCCCACCAGAATCACGTTGGGCGCACAGCGCAGCATCGCCTTCAGGATGCGCGCGAACGAAAGGTCGATGCGGTTTTCCACCTGCACCTGGTTGATCCCGGGGATGTGGTACTCGACCGGGTCCTCGGCCGTGATGATCTTGACGTCAGGACGGTTGAGCTCCTGAAGGGCCGCGTACAGCGTCGTCGTCTTGCCGGAGCCGGTGGGCCCTGTGACGAGCACGATGCCGTTCGGCCGGTCGATCATCTTGCGGAACCAGCGCTGGTCGTCGCCGCTGAACCCGAGCTGGGCGAGACCCATCAGGCTCTGCCCGCGATCCAGGAGTCGCATGACCATCGTCTCGCCGTGGTTGGAGGGTAGGATCGACGCGCGGACATCCACGTCGCGCCCCTCGATCTTCAGCCCGATGCGCCCGTCCTGGGGCTTGCGCTTCTCCGCGATGTCCATGCGCGCCATGATCTTGAGGCGACTCATGAGCGGTGCCCCGAGGTGCGGCGGATGCTCGGCGACGTCCCGGAGCATGCCGTCCACGCGAAAGCGCACGCGCATGCGCCCGTGGCCCGGCTCGACGTGAATGTCGGAGGCCCGTGCGTCGAGGGCCTGCTTGAAGATGCTGGAAACGAGGCGGACGATGGGCGCGTCATCATCCTCGCCGTCGCCGCCGACCACGGCCCCCATCGAGGCCGCCACGGCCTCTTCGGCGCCGGCGCCGTAGGCACTGGAGATGGCTCGCTTGAGCGCGCTCGGCGTGCTGAGCGCGCACGCGATTTCCATGTCGCCCAGGAGAAACTGGAGCTGGTCCACCACGATGCGCTTGAGCGGATCGTCGATCGCCACGATCAGCTTCTCGCCCTTTTGCATCACCGGCAGGACCCCTTGCTCCTGCGCGAACTCAGCGGGCACCATCTCAAGT
>CALHGQ010000469.1 GCA_938030175.1 uncultured bacterium
GCTGGGATCGCCCACCGTGTGGGGGAGGAGGTCCGAGGTCATCTGGTACTGCAGAGGGACCAGCGAGTTGTAGTAGGGAACGGTCCACTTGCTGATGCGGGTCTCAAGCGGCACGTCGATGGAGAACGTCTGGCCGACGGAGCCCGGCTCGACGGCGTCCATGATCCTGTACTCGTGCACAAGGTAGTTGTTGGAGGCAAAGACGATCACGTCGGCCTCATTGCCAGCCTCGTAGCCCGTGACGAAGGTGGTCGTCGTGGAAGAGGTGGACGTCGTGCTCGACTCACGCTCCATCGTCGCTTTGACGGTGGCACCGAAGGTCCCGGTGAACTCCTCGAACTCGTACCCAACAGCGGCCGTAATGGTGGTCGAAGTGCTGTAGGTCGTCTCAGTGCCGGAGCCCATCGCGATGGAATAGCCCGAGCTCGAGCCCAAGTAGTTCTGATTGATGCCTGCCTTGGTGGGGACGGCTGCCAACAGCGTGAGGGGAACTGGGTTGGAAACGCGGATCGTCGAACCCTGGTAGCGAACGCGGAGGCCGTCGCCGTCGTACTCGCCGGGGGCGAGGATGAGCGGGCGGGTGTTGGCGGCTGAGGTTGAGGTGACGGACCCATAGATCGGAAGCCTTCTGCTCTCTGTCACACCGTCGCCGTAGATGAGCTCCACCCAAGCGGACTTGTACGTGCTGGCGCCCCACGAGAAGCCAGCGTAGAGCTCCTCAGTGCTGTCACCATTTGAGTCGGCAGCCGCCAGCGAGACGGCGTCGCTCTGGGTGGGGATGTCGTCCGACAGCGAGTCACTGAACCAAGAGCCGTCGCTGGGGTTGAGACGCAGTGCGCGGATGCCTGCGTCGCCGCCCAACGTCTTGGAGATGATCCCGATCCACTCTTTCCCATCGCCGTACCGATCGAAGGCGCAGACGTCGATGGCGGACTCGGCGAACGGCACGATCTCGTGATTGCCTGAGAATGTGGCTCGAGCGACCGTTTCGAAGCGGTTGGCGGCGACATCGAAGTTGTACTGGTCCACCGTCAAGTAGGCATTGGTGGTCGAGCGCGGCCAGGTGGAGAAGAGGACGATCTCGTCGGCTGAGTCGCCATCGAATTGCCCCGCTGCTGACTTGGACGTCATCTGGTAGCCGAGCGTCGGCAGGGTGTTCTGGAAGACCCACTGCTTGTAGACACGCGTCCAGAAGGCGTTCTGGTCGTGCGACCAGTCGAGCAGCGTGAAGCGCACGTTGCCCTTCGAGCCATTCTGCCCCTGGCGCTGGAGGATCAGCTCCTCGTCACCGTCGCCGTCGACGTCCGCCGCAATGCCGGAGTAGTTGTTGTACGGGCCGTACTCGTCCGAAGCACCGTAGTGCTGCTCGAAGAGCATGCCGCCACCGTCCACGGGGTCGTCTAGAACCCAAACTGAGGAGGTGTTCCCCATCCCGTCGATGAGGCCGACGGTCCGGAAGACGGCGATCTCGTCGCGCTTGTCGCCGTCAAAGTCGCCAACCGTCAGGGTGCCTTCGACCATCTCGTTGGTGCTGAGGGGGTCGAGGGTGGACAGGAGCTGCCACGAGGAGACACCTTGGGGATTCACGTCCACGCGGTAGACCTGGAACCGATCCGAGTTGCGCGCGAGCACGACCATTTCGTCCCGTCCGTCGTTGTCGATGTCAGCGCTCACCGCGTCACGGACGTTGCGGCCCATGCTGTTCGAGCTGAGCGATCCGGGGAGGTTGCCTTCTCCGTTCGCGGCGTCGTCGAGGATGAGAGCGGTACCGCCCACGGAGACGTTGTCAGCGCTCGCCATGAAGAAGCCCAGCTCGTGGCGCTCCAAGAGCATCGTCTCTGGCTCGCTGAAAGGGCTCTGCACATCGACTTGGCTGAGCTGGGGATCACGGTCCGTTTGGAAGGTGATCGGCGCATTCAGGGCGACTGTCCTGAGATCGACCGTCTGAGTCCGATCCGGTGCGGGAGCCGTCCGTGGGGGGAGCTGGCGCCCACGGGTGGGCGTCTGGGCACCGTTGGCAGCGGCGGCGCCCAGGACGGAGAGTCCAAGAACGGCAGCGGCAAGGGGGAGGCGGGCAGTCAGTCGATCAGATGGTCGTTGGGGATCAAAGGGGGTAGTCATGGCAGTCACCAGGTTGAGATCCGCCCTTGCGAAGTTGCAGAGGCGCGTCACAAAGGAACGCGCAGCCGTTCGCTCGACCCCACAAACGATTCCTGGATTGACTGCCGTTCCCGGGGTGAGGGCCCCTAGACGCGGGAACTCAGCGCCACGCACGTTCCCGACTTCGAACTCGTGATCTCCGCGCTCCACTGCATCCGCCGGGTCAGCCGGTGAACGATCGCGAGCCCCAGCCCGAAGCCGTGGCTCTTGGATCCCCCCTCGAACGCATCCATGGCGCAGTCCACGAGCTCGGGCTCCATGCCGGTGCCCGTGTCTCGAACTTGGACTCGGTCCGTAGAGACCGCGAGGCGGATCGAACCCTCCTCCGTGTGGGCCAGCGCGTTGTCGAGGAGGTTCCTGAGGATCACGATCCACAGCTCTGCTGGTCCTGGCGGCGAGCCGTCGAACTCAAGGACCACGGTCACCCCGGCGCTGGCTTGGAGGCGGCCGTCCTCCACCAAGTCCTCAACCGACTCTTCGAGCGAGGCTCCGAGGTCCGCGATCGCGGCGGACTCCTGGCGCGCCATGGTCAAGAGCCCCTCGACCGTTCGCCGCATCCTCGTGACCGAACGGTCCATGCGATCCAGCCGTACGGCGAGGGCGGCTCCGTCCGCGGGCCCGGTTTCTCGCAGGGTCGCCACGGCGCCTTGGAGCACGCTCAGCGGATTCCGCAGCTCGTGACTCGCATCGCGCAGGAACTCAGCTTCGCGTACGAGAGCCGCTTCGCGTTCGTCGAGGTACCGAGCGAGCCGATGTGCGACCTTGCCGACCTCGTCGTCGCTCGCCATCGCCCTCAGGTCTCTTGGTGAGGGGGTGGGGGAGTCGTCGAGCTTGGAGGAGAGGGCCTCCAATGGCGCCAGGATCTTCCGCGCCAGGCTCGCTCCGACGCCGGCAGCGAGTAGCGCTAGTCCAATCATGCACCCCGCAAGAACGAAGGCGAGGGCCCTCCCGGGGCCGACCTCGCCGCTTTCCAAGGCAGCCACGCGCCGCTCGCCGCCCGGTAGGGTGGTGACTCCCAGGTGTAGCTCCCTTCCCTCCGAGTCGGCTTCCCAGATCCCATCGGGACGCGCCCCAGTGAGCGCGACGATCTCGGAGGGCGCGTCGCTCTCGACCCACACCCGAACGGGCGCGACCGGATCCTCGAGCGCTGACGCGACGACGGACTCGTAGACCCGGTCTTCCGTGACGTAGACGAGCCCCATCATGGTCAACGCCGCCAGCAGGCCGACGGCGCCCGTCACGAGGGCGTGACTCGTGGCGAGCCTCACGAGCAACCGCGAGCGCTTCTTGGTGGAGGTCATTCGCTTCGCTCCCCTGGATCGACGAGGCGCAGGCCGCGTCCTCGCACCGTCTGGATGAGCGGTACATCGAAGGGCCGGTCGACCACCTGGCGCACGAGGTAGAGATGCGAGCGGAGGAGGTCCCGGTCCGGCGATTCGCCGCCCCAGATGCCCCGCTCCAGCGCGTCGCGCGGAACGAGTCGCGGTGACTCCCGTGCGAGGATCGTCAGCAGCTGGACGCCGATGCGGTGGAGTTCGATTTCCTTGCCCGCGCGTGAAATTCGGCCGAGGCTCGGCTGGATGACAAGATCCGCCACTTGGAGGGTGTCGCTGGCATGGGCCCCGCTTGCGCGTCGCTGCAGCGCTTCGAGTCGGACGACGAGCTCTTCCATTTGGAACGGCTTGAGAAGGTAGTCGTCGGCGCCCGCGGCGAACCCCGCGAGCTTGTCTTCTAAGAGGTCTCGGGCGGTCAAGATCAGGATGGGGACGGCCCCGTTCTGCCCCGCGCGAATGCGGCGGCAAACCTCGAGCCCATCGAGGCCTGGGAGGCCGAGATCCAGCACGATGACATCGAAGGTCGACGTGGAGGCAATTCGGAGACCTGCGTGCCCGTCGTACGCGTAGTCCGCCTCGTGCCCGACGACTTCCAGATAGTCGCCGAGCGTTGCCGCCAGGTCGAGGTCGTCTTCGATGATCAAGATGCGCATGCGGAACGTCCGTTAGAAAGAGTAGCGCAACCCGACGAGGTACTCGATGGTGAGGTCAGATCCCTCGACGGCGATGAGCGGGCTGTCCGCCGCGTTGGAGAAGTAGTACTCGGCGGACACGCCACCGAGCACGCTCAGCCCCGGCCGGAAGAAGTACTCAAGGCCAAAGTCCACGGTGGCGGACTTGAGTCCCGCGCTTGCTGTGTACTGCCCAAGACCAGAGGCAGCGGACTCGTTGGGCTTGATGCCGAACTCGGTGGACATGTAGTCGGAGTCGCCCGTACTCATGTCGGCGCTGGCGCCAAACCGCAGTCGGTCCGTCAGCATTCGGTCGTAGGCGGCCGCAACGAAGGCCACAAAGCCCTTGCCCTTCCCAAGGACATCGGGCTGAAGGACCGCGGCGAGCGTCCAGTCATCCAGTCGCCTCGCCAGTGTGATTTGACCCTCCGCCGTGTCGTCCACTTCGTCGAACCCTCGCAGAGCCGGGTTGTCGGTATCTCGTCCCGGTTCGAACTCAAGGATCGTCCCAAGCGCCCAGTCTTCGCCAAGCTTCCACCAGGCGCCGAGCTCTCCGAGGCTCAGGAAGTACCTGTGCCCTCGACTGTCCTCGTAGAGCGCGCGCGCGAAGAGATCCGCTTCCGTCGCGCTGTCATCGGAGCCGGCGTAGTCAGGCTCTGACTCGACCCCAGCGACCACGTCGAACGTCCAGCCGGGCTCATCGCCCCATGCCGTCCATGCGGATCCGAGGTTCCTGCGCTGGGCCTCGTTCGGCCCGACGGATACGGGCATCGAATGGCAGCCGCAGCCGAGCGCTGCGAAGAGTGAAAGGCACGCGTTCGCGTAGAGAGAGGGCAGGGGCGTGCTTCGGTTCGTGTGGTTCATCAGAGCATCTGGTGTTGGAGTGAAGGCTCCGCAACCATGCTCAACCGATGCTCGAATGAACGTCGAGCCTCTGTGGAATCAACGTCGAATCGGGGTCCCAAACGGCGCTTGAGGAGCGCAGCGACGCCCCCCGCCAGGCCTCGCGGGGCCTCGCTGAGCCCCGCTGGGCGTCGCAGCTAGGTAGCGTGCCTGTTGATCGGAGTCGCAGAAGTCGTCGCCACGGCGCACGGCGCTCGCGCGTCGTCACCCCCTGGCTCCACCGATTCGATTCAGCGTTCGTGCTGGCGCACTGCGTTTGCCATCCCGTCCTAGGAGAGCGGCAGCTTCCCGCGGGCCTCGATGAGTGCGTGCGCACGCTTGACCCACTCCATGACCTCGGCCTCTGAGTAGCCGACCCTCTCTTGGTGGAACCAAAGCCAATCGACGATGCGGGCGCCGCTGTACGGAGGCTCTTCTGAGTGCTCTCTCAAGAACGCCTCGAGGATGCGGTTCGTTCGGGGGACCACGTGGAAGTGAACGGCTCCGTCTGACTCTCCGAATCGAAGCGCATACACCCGCTCCACGGGGTCGAGGGACCGGATCCAGCCCTCGGCCTCGGCTAGGCAGTTCATCAAATCAGCGCGCTCATCGGGCTGCAGGTCCGCGAGGGAGGTCACGCGACGACGGGGCTCCACGATCAGGTAGCCGGGCACCCGGAAGGAGCGGGCTTGGCTGACACGGGTGTGGGTCGTCACTTTGAGAACGGAGGAGTCCATGGGGAAACGGTACGTGGAACAGCGATTCCCTCTGCACAGATTCTCCCCGGGCTGCGATCCTGCGGGGATGGACACCTCCTCCCACATCGACCACTTCGACGAGCCCGTTGCCGCAACCTACGACGCCGATGAGGCCAGCATGTTCGCCCCTGGGGTTCTTGGGCCAACGGTCGACGTCCTTGCTGGTCTTGCGCGAGCTGGTTCGGCGGAGCAGCCATCCGCTTTGGAGTTCGCCATCGGCACCGGCCGAGTCGCGGTGCCCTTGTTGAAGGCGGGCGTCGCCGTCGACGGCATCGATCTCTCACAGGCGATGCTCGACCGGCTGCGCGCGAAGAGCGGCACCGAGTCGATCCGCACCGTTACGGGAAGCTTCACGACAGCGGATCTAGGGGCCAAGTACGACCTGGTCTACCTCGTCTTCAACACCATCGGGAACGTCACGACGCAGGACGGTCAGGTTGAGTGCTTCGCCAACGCCGCTCGCCACCTGAAGCCCGGCGGGCACTTCGTGGTCGAGAACATCGTCCCGCGCCTTCGTCATTTGACGCCGGGCTCCAACGAGATCGTCTTCCACGCTTCCGACGATCACGTGGGCGTGGACGTGTATACGGACCTAGTGAACCAGCAGGCGGTCTCGCGGCACTTCTTCGCGGAGGGCGAGCCGGACGTGTTTCGCCACGGCGAAACACCGTTCCGCTACACCTGGCCCTCCGAGCTGGACTTGATGGCGCGGCTCGCAGGCATGGACCTCGTAGATCGATGGGCCGACTGGGACAAGACGCCGTTCTCGGGGGAGAGCGGGAGTCACGTGTCGGTGTGGCAGTTGGGTGGGTCGTCCTAGGTGCCCCTGCGGCTCATTCGCCGACTCGACTCGCTGCCCTTTTTTCGTCACGCCCATGGCGCCGGGGACATCACCTTGGCGAGTGTTCCTAGGGGTGACAGGGTCGCCTCACTTCGCCTAGCTTCGATTTCATGATCTTTCTGCTGTTTGCCGCCCCGCTGGTGCCCGCGCCAGAGAGCCCCTACACCCACGATCTCACCCTCGGGTGCATCGTCTACGCGACCCTGGCCGACGGCCTCGGAACCGGGTATTCCTCGATGGGGGATTGGCTCAGCCTTGAATCGTGGTGCGGGGGCATGATGGGCACGCCGCCCTCCTCCATCGTGGAGGCCGAGCTCTTCCTCCAAGGGATCAACCAGGATGGGGTCCGGGACTGGAGCGATCGGGACATTGTGGAGACGTTCGCCGCCCTCGATACGAACGACGACGGCGTGATCGAGATCGGTGAGCCCACTCGTGCCGCGCTTGCTGGCGAAACGCCCGTGCTTGCACAGGCCTTCGTCAGGCGGAGTGCCCGCTTGCTCCTGCTGGAGAGGGCGGACGCGGACCGGGACGGCGTCGTCACCGAGTCGGAGCGCGCAGTCGTCATCGATGAGTGGACGCGGGCGCAGTATCCCTCCAAGCTCGTACGCGCCTGGATCAGCGACGCCAAGGAGGAAGTCTATGGCCGCTGGAGCGCAATCTCGCCGGGCGCCAGCTTCGCGGCGTTCGGGGCCAACCTCGACCAAGACCAGGACGGGGGCCGCATCGACTGGCTGAGGATGGAGGACTGGTTCTGTTATCGGGACGCGAACGGCGATCGGACCCTCGACGCTGCCGAACTCTTCGCTCCGGGCCTCCGTGAGGCTTCGACCGACGTCCAGCCCCGCACCACCGACCCAGTCATCCGCCGCGCCCAGGCCCGGATCCTTGCGAGTGGCGCGAGCAAGGCTCTCCGTGAGGGCGACGTGGACGGCGCTGTCCAGCGACTGATCGGACTCGCGTGGCTCTCTCCAGAGTCCTTCGACGCTCCGGGCCCCGAAGCTGTGACCGCACGCGAAACCGCGCGCATGCTGACCCTTGTGGCGCTACCGAGCGAGTCCAAGCCGCTGATCTCCGCTCTACGGCTGCTTGGCATCGCGCTTGAGTAGGCCGCAAATCGTGCTGGGGCGAGGCCAGCGTCAGGGCACC
>CALHGQ010000470.1 GCA_938030175.1 uncultured bacterium
CACCCCCTCGGCGGGCAGTTGTGGTTCACTGCCCGAGCGGGCCGACCCAGGCGGCCCCCCTCCTCCTCGAACCGTTCCATGCACTCCCCCTCGGATGATCAGCCGTTCGCTGATCTGTTGACCCGCGCTCGGGTGTCGACCTCTTGCTGTGGCATGGCTGACGGCTCCGGGAGTCCTCCTGCTGCCTGGACTCTGGGACCGCTTTTGCGTCCCAAGGCCTGCGACCTCGTGCTCGTCGAGGTGATCGAGCTTGGGTACGCATTCGGCGACGGCCAGCTGGAGGTCCAGGGAAAAGACGGCGTGACCGCCACCCAGCCGCTCGAGGTGGGGGCGGTCTTCGTGGGGGCGCTAGGCGATCGCGAGGCTGACGACGAGTGGACCGCTGAACTCCCGGCAGGATTCGATGGGAAAAACCCGACGATGGACCTCGCGGCCGGCTGCGGACTCATCAGCGCGGTGCAACGGAACCACGTCGACCAGCCACCGACCCGCGTGAGGGTGCTCGGCGCCGTGCACTCAGGCGGCGTCCCGGCCACGACTCGACCCGCGCGAATGGTGCGCCCCGACCCGGACCCATCATCGACGGTGATCCTCTTCGTGGCCGACAAGATGAACGCCGGAAAGTCCACCGCGATCCTCGCGTGCACGCGGGCGCTCGCCGCTGCGGGCCACGTCGTCGCCGTGGGCAAAGTCACCGGCACCACGAGGCGTCGCAGCATGGTCTCCATGGTCGAGGCGGGCGCGCGGGTGGCCCAGAGCTTCTGTGATTTCGGCTACGCGTCGACCAAGAACATGGCGAAGGACGACCTCGACAGGGTTCTGGACTGCATGGTGGCGGGGCTCTCAGCGGAGGCGGCTGGCGGCTACGTACTGCTGGAGCTCGCGGACGGATTCGACCAGGCGGAGACCAAGGCCGTGCTCGGTCAGCTGGCGAAGCACCCGATCGACAAAGTCGCGCTGTGCCTGAGCGGAATCGGCGATCCGGCCCACTCCAAGGAGCGTTTCCAGGCCTTCTGCGAGGCCCATCGGCCCCCCGACTACATCAGCGGCTCCATCACGGCCCAACCCGATCATCTGCGCGCGCTCCAAGGGGTGCCGAGTGCCGGCGCGATCCCGACCTTCGATGCGATGAACGCTAACCCGCGGGAGCTAGGTCGATTGCTGACGACAGCGGCGCCGCACGCGGACTGAGCTCCGCGCGCTCCGAATTCAAAAGTTGACCTCGACGACATCGCCAGCCACCGACGTCGGCTGGCTGTCCAGAAGCGTCCACTCAAGGGCGCCCGGTTCGGTGGCGCTTCCGTCCACCACGGCGATGCGAGCCCAAAGCTCCACCCGCAACGGACCATCGTCAAGCCCCGTGACCACGGTCGTAAACGGCACTCCCGAACTTCGGAATCGAGGAAGCGGAATCGCCTGGGTCGCCAGCGCGCCTTTCACTCGAGCGTCGTAGCCCGCGGGGTCGAGGGCGTAGAAGAGCGGGAGATCGCTGCTCACGAGAACGACCCTTGACGCCTCCGAGTAGCGCTTCAGGTCCACAGAGACCGAGACTCCCTGGGGCCGGTCGTACTCGATCGTGATGTCCTGCCCACGTTCCTCCTCAACGCTCGTGATGAGATCACCCAGGCGAGTCTTGAATAGCACGCTCCAGCGCGTGCCGGGGCCGAAGGAATAGACCGGCACCTCGCCACCGGCACTCGAGAAGGCCTTGAGCTGGCCTGGGATCGGGCGCCCGAACTGACCGAGCAGTTTCCTCTCTAGCCCTGCAGAAGAAACGAATGCGCTGAACGAATCGGCGTCATCCCGTGAGTGCACGCGCAGGGTTCCAAGCTGCGGAACCGGCTCGAGGACGAGCTTGCCGAGGTCGATGACGCGCTGCTCGCGATCGAACGAAACGGCATCGCTAAGGGCCATTCCCACGCGGCCGTGCGCGCCGCCAAAGAACACCTGGGACGAACTTCCTACGCCCTGGGGGCAGGTGGCGATCAGGAAGGAAGCTCCCTCTAGGGCGGACGCATGGTCTGGCTGACGGAAGGACATGGAGACCTCGGTGGCGCTGGGCAGATCCGTGCGCCCGAACTCAACGGTCCCCCCCGTCCCTAAGAAGACCGCCGCGTGGTACGCGCCCGACGCATCGTTCCGAACCTGGAGATGGGACCTCGGGGATCGCAGTCCGGAGCGGTCAAGGCTGAACTGAAGCGTCCATTCAAGGGGGCCGCTCTCCGCCTCCGTCGCGTCGCCGCCGAGCCCTGTCCCCACGGAGACGCGCTGGCCATCGTCGATCGACCGCGCGGCGCCGGGACGGCCAAGTTCCGCGGCTCGAAGATCGCCCACCGGCACGCGCGAGTCATCGACCCCGAGTTCGAGCGCCGGAGTGGGCTCTTCCGGATCGGCCATTCGCCAAACAACCGTCAGTAGCCCCGCCGCAAGCGCGACAAGGCAAGCGATGCCCACACGCTCCTTAGACATCGAGGCGCGCGAAGTAGACGCGTTCGCGGTCGACGCGCCCTTCGCCCGCCGACGCATCCGAGAAGTACTCGACGCCGTAGCCGATACCACCGGTCGACCCTTGGGAGCTCAGGTAGGAGAATCCCACGCGCTCCTCCCCCACTTCAATCCATCCAAGGAAGAGGACACTGTGTCCAGACGGCTTGTCGCCGCGTCGCCAAAGCTGCGCAAAGTCCCCGGCCATGGCGTCATCCGCCGAGACCTCTGATCCGACGCCCAGCTCCTGCACCGCGAGGGCGCACTGCTTCTCCTGCTCCTCCTTCTTGCCCGTCGCCCCGAACCAGACTTTCTGAAACGCCTTGAGGTCCGCGGGGCTCTTGGCCCGCAGCGCCCCCGCTTGACGAAGCGCTTCCGCGGCGACCGCAAACGTGAAGCCGCAGCAGTACGTCCCCTTCGACGACGCGCTCAGGATCGTCTTGCCCTTGTGCTCCACGGCGGCGGGGCAGCCGGTGGTGGTCCAGCTCTTGTCGTAGCCGCCGCCGCGACCGAACGACCTCGCGGCCTTGAGGATCGCACTCGCACGCTTGGCGTCCGCGTCACCCGGCGAAGGAACGGCAGCGCCCACGCGCTCTCCCAAGGGGATGAGTCCGAGGACACCGGCTGCTTTCAGGAGGCTACGACGCTGCATAGCGGCCATGGTAGCCCACTCTCGCCGCGACGGCTGAAAAGTCGCGGCGCCCGTGAACGTCTAGCGCATCTGACGGCGCAGCATGCCGCGCTCGACGCGGCTGTCGCGGCCGTTGATCTCGGCGAGCTGGAAGAGTTCGAGGGCCCGCGGGAGGTTCGGCTCTGCACCGCGGCCGTCTCGGACGAGTTCGGCGAGATGGAAGAGCACGTCTCCGTCCTCTTCCTCGGCGATGCAGGCCTCCAAGATCTCCACGGCGCGTGCGGGGTCCCTTGGAATGTCCTGGGCGCCTTCAAGCCAGCGTTCGGCAAGCCACAGCGCGGCGTGGGCGTTGCCCTTTGTGGCGGCGCGGACGAGCAGCTCGACGCCGAGACGCGCGTCCCGCGTGACTTCGTCCCCTGCAAGCGTCGCAAAGCCGACGTTCGCCATCGCGTAGGGATCACCTAGCTCCATCGCCTGGGTGTAGAGCTCCATCGCCTTGACTCGATCTTCGGGTACGTGCTTTCCGTACCACGACATCACGCCCAAGTAGGTGAGCGCCGGGGCGTATCCACGCTGGGCCGCGCTGTGCATCCAGGTGAGACCGGCCGGGGCATCGTTCCCCAGGCCTGGACCGTCGATCAGGCGGTCGCCAAGGTCGTGGGCGACTTCTGGGTCGTTCTCCGCGAGCTCTTCGAGGAGCGCACGGGCTCGCACGGGATCTTTCTCGCACCCGGTGCCGTCGACCAGCGCGAAGGCGAGCCAGACCCGCGATCCGCTGTGGCCCATCTCGGCGGCCTCTTCGCGGAGCGCAAACGCGCGCTCGGCGTCGCGCTTGACGCCTTCGCCGTTCTGAAAGCAGATCGCCAGGTTGGCGATCGCGGTGGGATCGCCGTGGTCGGCACCTCGGCGGTACCAGTGGAGCATCTTCTTGAGGTCACGCTCCACGCCTTCGCCGAAGCGGTAGCGGTACCCGAGCGTCACCATGGCTGCGCCGTCGCCAGCTTCCGCGGCCGTGCGCGCCCACTGCAGCGAGAGCGTTTCGTCGCCGCGTTCGTCCTCGTAGATTTCCGAGAGGATCCCGGCGCAGGCTGCGTCCTGGTGATTCTCCCATCCCTCGCGCAAGAGTCCGATCGCTCGGTCCACGTCACGGAGCTCGCCTGAGCGCTCGTCGCAAAGCACCTGGGCGAGGTCCCCGTGCACGTCGTCGGCACCCCCTGCGAGGGCCTTCTCGTACCAATGGATCGCCAGCGTGACATCCTCGGGGCAACCGAGCCCGCCGTGGAAGCAGCGCCCGAGGGCCCCCATCGCGTCCAAGTGCCCAGACTCTGCGGCCTTGGAAAGCCAACGATAAGCCGTCGATGCGCTCTCAGGAACGCCGCTGCCGTCGGAGTACCGGAGGGCCAGATCGAACTGGGCCTCGGGATCGCCGTCGCGCGCGCGAGTGCGCAGGATTTCGACGTCGATGTGGGTCATGTTGAGCGTGGGAATTCGGACCGGGACTCAGGTGAAAAAGGGGCCCTCCTTCGGATTGGGGCGCCAAGTTTCACGGCGAGCGGTCGATATCGTAAAGGTGATCCCGAAGGATCCCAGCCCCTGGGTAAGCGAAGTAGCATTTCCAGGGCAAAAGTCTGTCGGAAAACATGTCAGCCACACCGCCCAACAGCCCAGAACCATCCCCAGGAGGTCGAGTGGCCCATTGCCAGGGCTGCCGCTATCTGTATTCGACATGGAAGCCCGCTCGCCCAAGGGGCTGCCACTATTTCGGGTTCGAATCGCGCGGCTGGCCCTCCCAGGCGGTGCTGAAGTCATCGGGCACCCCCTGTGAGGCCCGCGAGGACATCCCTGGGCGATCCGCGAGGACGCAGCGCGGGAAAGATCCCTCGGGCGGCTCGGGGAAGCTCTACGGCTGAGCCCCATTTGAGACGGCCCCCAGGGGGGTCTGAAACGAGTTGTCATCGACCACGCCCCGGCGGGCGGGGTCCCCGCGGGCTTTCGACGGTGAAGCCGTAGTTTTCGCCACCGCCGCACCAGTAAGCTGCCCGCCATGACCACGGAAAAGCTCACCGCAGGACACAACCTCACCTCGCTCCAAACCTTCCTCCTGAGGGAAGAGTCGAAGCACCCGCACGCCACCGGCGCGTACACGATGGTGCTCTCTGCGCTGTCCTTGGCATCGAAGTTCATCGCTGCGCGCTGCCGCCGGGCTGGACTCGAAGACGTGCTCGGTTCGATGGGCGCCGAGAACGTTCAGGGCGAGACCCAGCAGAAGCTCGACGTGATCGCCAACGAGGCGCTCATTCGGGCGCTCGGTTCGCGACCCGGCGTGGCCGTCATCGCGTCGGAGGAGGACGACGAGCCCATCATCCTCAGCCAGGACGTCACCGGCGAGCGCCCCTACGTCGTGCTCTTTGATCCCCTCGATGGCTCGTCGAACCTCGACGTTTGCGGCGGCATCGGCACGATCTTTAGCATCCTCCAACACGATCGCCGCGCCGCCCGCGTCGAAGATTCCGCGCTGCAGCCGGGCGTTCGCCAGGTCGGAGCTGGCTATGTCCTTTACGGGCCATCGACCGTCCTCGTGTTGACCACCGGTACAGGCGTGCAGATGTTCGTGCTCGACCCGGCGATCGGTTCGTTCTTGCTCGTCGACGACGACGTCCGGATTCCGGAGACCAACAAGATGTACTCCATGAACTCGGCCAACCTCGGCCAGTGCGATCAGGCGTACCGCGACTACGTCGACTGGGCAAACGGTGAGGGCTACACCATGCGCTACGTCGGCACGATGGTCGCCGACGTTCACCGCACGATGATGAAGGGCGGCGTGTTCCTGTACCCGCCAACGAAGAAGGCGCCGAAGGGCAAGCTGCGCTTGATGTACGAGGCCAACCCCATGGCGATGCTGGTGGAGCAAGCCGGTGGCAAGGCGTTCTCCGGCACCGAACGTACGATGGATGTTATCCCCCAGGAGGTGCACCAGCGCGTGCCCGTCGTGCTGGGCAGCGCCGGTGAGGTCGACCACGTGCTGAGGTTCCTCGCCAAGTAGCGACTTCCTGAACCCGAAGGCTGGCCCGAGTACCATGGGGATCCGCTGCCCGGCCACGAGCCGAGCGGCGGATCCCTTTCCCATTCCGTTCACCCAACCGATTGCTATGTGGATAACGACCACCGCCGCGCTGCTCCTTGGGGGCGCCCCGGCCACCGCTCCCCTATCGGGCCCCCCTCCGAGCTTGCTCCAAGAGACGCCCGCAGCACCTATGACGCCCGACGAGGCGCAGGCGAAGTTCCTCGCCCTCGAGGACGAGTTTGACGAGGCGCGGCAGGCCTACTACACCGAGATGCGAGCTAAGTGGGAAGCCCACAGTGAAGCGGGCGGAGACGGCTCGACCTTTGAGCCCGCGCCGCCCATCGAGCCTGACTTCTTCCCGCGCTTTTTGGCCTTGGCCGACGCGGGTGTCGCCGGAGCGAACGGCTGGGTCTTGATGAACTGGCAGCACTCCGGCATCGAAGGAGCGGAAGCGCGTGAGGCCAAGACCCAGCGCTTGCTGTCCGTGCTGGCCGCTAGTCCCGATGACGATGTGATGATGGGGCTTTGCAGCTTCCTCAGCAACGAGGCATCCACTGACCCGAGGCAGAATGATCCGGAAGGCCTGATCGGGCCAGAGGCTTCCTTTGCGTTCCTCGACGTCATCCGTCACGCAGCCAAGACGGATGAGCTCAGCGCGTACACGCTGTTCACGCGTGGCTCGTGCATTAGCGATCGACAGTACTACGACGCTGACGCAGACCTGAGCGCTGCCAACGTTTGGTACGAGCGCGCCGCCAACGAGTACCCAGAGACCGAGTGGGGCAGCCGCTGCGGTGGCTACGTCTTCGCGGCGAACAACCTCCAGATCGGCCAGCTGGCCCCCGACATCGTCGGCAAGGACCACGACGGCAACGACATTCGTCGCTCGGACTTCGAGGGTAAGATCACGGTCCTCGACTTCTGGGGATTCTGGTGAGGCCCGTGCGTGGCGATGATTCCCCACGAAAAAGCGCTCGTGCAGCGCATGCAAGACGAACCCTTTGTCCTCTTCGGTATCAACAGCGACGACGCGGACACCTACCACAAGAAGCGTGACGAGATGGGTGTCACATGGCCCAGCGTCAACGACGACTCGGTCAAGCCAAAGATCTCCACGTCCTGGGGCGTGCAAGGCTGGCCCACCATCTATGTCCTCGACCACAAGGGAGTGATCCGCTTCAAGAACGTCCGCGGCGAACAGATGGACAAGGCCGTCGACGAGCTTCTGGCTGAGATGAAGGCGGAAGCCGGCAAATAGGCTCCCACGAAGGTAGGCACTGACCCGCCACCTAATTGCGAGAGGCCCCGCGGAGCAGCACTCCGCGGGGCCTCTTTCGTTCCAGAGGGGGCTGCCCCCCTATCGCCATTGCGCTCTACTCGTGAAGCAGCATTCGGTTTGGATCGACTTCGATCCTACCGGTGCCGACTTCGACTACGACGCCCTCGCGGTTCACGTCCACGCGCTTGGTTTCGCCGTCCACCACGATGGGCACGGGCATCGGGAAGGGTAGGTCGTCTGGGGTGACCCAGGAGAGGCGGACGATGTTGCCGACGCGCTGCTCAATGAGCTTTGGGAGCGGGCCGCGGCGTACGTAGACGTCGAAGAACCAGCCGAGCGCTTGGCCGCTTACTTCTTCTGCGATGGACTGCAGCTCCTCTGTGGTCGCGAAGCGCGTGGCCGAGCCGTCGGTCGTGGCCTCAAGCCCCGGATCTGGGTAGGCCCAGCGGCGCAGCACCTTGAAGAACGTCTCGTCTCCCAGGTACCAGCGAAGCGAGTGGCAGACCCACGACCCTTTGAAGTAGATGTCCCCGCCGGGCGCGTCGTCGCCACTCTGGGAAAAGTAGATCGAGTCCGTCGTGCGCGGCGCGCGCGGCGCCATCGCCGCCTTGCCCAGCACGCGCAGAAGATCAAGCTTCATCTTCTTGTCGTAGGCCTCGCGGCCGAACTTCCGCTCTAGGTAGAGCGGCTGCATGTACGTGCCGACGCCCTCGTGGATCCAGAAGTCGGCCCAGTCCTTCGCTGTCACGAGGTTCCCCCACCACTCGTGGGCCAGCTCGTGGTGATGGAGCCAGTCGTAGTCGAAGTGAGTGTCGCCCTTGAACTTGTTGCCGTACGCGACAATCGACTGGTGTTCCATCCCGAGGTGCGGCGTCTCCACGACGCCGTACTTGTCCCCGCGGAACGGGTAGGGCCCGCAGACATCCTCAAAGAAGCTGAGGTGGTCGACGATCTCGTCCATGAACGCGGCGCCGGGCTCCTCGTTGCCCTCCAGCACCCAAAAGTGAATCGGGATCTCGTCGCCGGCGACGCTCTTCATCGTGCGCTTCAGCTCCACGTAGGGGCCCACGTTCAGCGCCACCGCGTAGTTTGCGATCGGCGTTGACACGCGCCAGCTCGAGGTCGTCTTGCCGTCCTTCGACTCGGTGCTGAGGTGGCGCCCGTTGGTCGCCACCACAAGGCCCTCTGGCACGGTGAACGAGAGGTCCATGGACTCAGGCTTGTCCGACGGGTGGTCCTTGCAGGGCCACCAAACGTCGCCGCCTTCGCCTTGGCAGCTGGTAACAAACCAAGGCTTGCCCTTCGACTCAGTCCAGGTGAACCCGCCGTCCCACGGAGGGTTCGGCGCGACCCGCGGCACGCCCCCGTAGTTCACCTGCACGCGAAAGCTCGAGTCCTTGTCCGCCAGGAGGTCCCCCGTTTCGATGTAGACAACGCCCTCGCGCCGATCGAAGTCGAGTGGCTCCCAGGTGCCGTTCTTGTCGCCGAGGACACGATCGATGGCGAGCGCCCGGTCGAGGTGCATCGCGATCTCCCGCGACGGCCGCAGCACCTTCGCCGTCATGGTCAACGATCCTTCGATCGTCTTCGACTCCGGCGAAACCTCCAGGCTCAGGGCATAGTGCTGCACGTCGAAGCAGGCCTGCTCCTCCAAGAGCGCACCACCCGAGGTGTTGAGTGCCTCGACACCCACAGTCGTCGAGGAGGTTTGGCACGCCGCAAGCATCACGGCGGCACAGGTGAAGAGAATCATCATGCGTTGGGTAGAGCGGGGAATCGTGGCACGCCCGCACGATACCCGAGGTGCTCTAGCAGCGCATCGAGATCCGCGCGCTTCACGCCCGACCACGCAAGCCCCGACGCGTCCTCGACGTCCAGCGGTGCATCGAACGCGCAGGTCGCAAGCTCCCGCGACAAGAACGCGATCTCCCTGTGCTCCTCGAGCTTCGCACCCAGGGTCTTGGCGCCCCGCACTTCAACGTCCTTCACCTTGTCGAGATCGTCGAAGAGCTCGTCCATGCTTGCGAAGGCGCCAAGGAGCGCCACCGCCGTCTTAGGCCCCACGCCGCGAACACCTGGAATGTCATCCACGCTGTCCCCAGCAAGGCCCAGCATGTCCCGAATCTGGTGTGGGTGAACGCCGAACTTCTCGTGAACCTCGACGGGACCGAGCCGCGCTCTCTTCGCGAAGTCATAGAACACGGTGCGCTCGTCCACGAGCTGGGTCAGGTCCTTGTCAGCCGTCACCACAGCAAAGGAGTCAAAGTCCGCGTCGAAGCGCGCGCGCGCCGTTGCCACAAGATCGTCGGCCTCGTACCGGTCATCGATGCACGTGAAGCACCCGAACGCGTCGGCTACGGCGTAGCAGGCCTCCAGCTGGGCCATCAGCTCGGCGTCTGGAAGCTCGCGGCTCGACTTGTACGCCGGGTAGATCTCGTTCCGAAAGCTCGTGGTGAGGCTGCCGTCGAACGCGACGAGGATGTGGGACGGCGACTCATCGGTGAGCAGCTTGCCCAGGAAGTCCGCGAAGCCCCGCGACGCGTTGGCCTGCTTCCCATCCTTGTCGCGCATGGACGAGGGGAGCGAGTAGAACGCCCGGAAGATGTACGGGCTCGCATCCACGAGGAGGAGCGGTCCCCCGTGACGGGGTCGGTTCGATGAAGAGGGTTGGGTCGACATGGCTGCCGACCAGCCTATCAGGCGGCGCGACCGCCGGCGTCGAGGCGGTACTGGCTCAGCCGCGCGTCGATGCCGGGCTGGTGGGGATCTAGCCCGTGGGCGAGCGCAAGGTGCCGCTCGGCGTCCACAAACTGGTGCTGCGCATGGAGGACGACGGCCAGGTGGTGATGCGCCTGGGGAAGCTCCGGATCGGACCGCAGCGCCGCACGCAGGATCGTCTCGGCGCTCAGGTAGTCACCCCGGAGGTGGAATTCCACCGCGCGGCGCAGCTGCATCAGCAGCTCGCGCGACGAAACGGCGTTCGTCGTTGGATCCGGTTCGATCCTGGGGCGCGGGTCGCGACTGGGTTGAGCGGGGTGTGTCATGGGCGTTGCAGCGAGGAGGAGATGGCAGGCAACACCGACTGGGGAGCCGAGGCGTTTCTCCGGACCTACGCTCTCCCGTTTCGACAAGCCGATCAGGAAGCTTGAGCCGTCAGCGCCAGAATCGGGAAGTAGATTCGTTCAGGTCCTGCAATCCCCTGGGTGCCCCCCCTGAAACCCCCTCCTAGGACTCTTTTGCCGATATCCTGTGGGCGGTTCACCGCCCCGCTTC
>CALHGQ010000471.1 GCA_938030175.1 uncultured bacterium
GCAAACGTTTGTTGGGGGCGATCGTACGCACCACTGCGTCCCGGGACTCAGAACAAGGGGCGCGTGGCATGGGTGGAACGTGACATTGACGGTAGACGGAACACCCCATTGGTAGCGGCAGCCAGGAAATGCGCTAGACTGAGAACCACGCCGAGGGCGCGAGCGAAGCCGAATCCGGCTCCCATGGCGCCCCCGCAACGAATCTTGACGAACGACGCCTCGAACCACTCGACTGGCTCTGCCCTTGAGCCCGACCGCTCGAACGCCGACCAAGCGGCGTTGGATCTGATCCTAGTACGGCGTGTGTTGTCGGGCGAAAAGGCTGCCCTCGGGGAGCTTGGTGCACGACTCAAGTGCGTGCCCGCGATCTTGGCCGTGCTCAACCGTCGTGGCTACGCGCCCCTCGGACCTGCTGAGCTCGCTGACCTTTCCCAGAGCACAGTTCTGAGGATTTGGAGCAAGCTGGGGACTTTTCGGGGAGACTCGACGTTTGAAGGTTGGGCGTACCGCTTTGGTGCTCTGGAGCTCAAGAACGCGGTACGTCGCCTTTCGCGAGAGCGAAGCATCATGCGACCCAGCCAGATCGAGATGAGTTCCTACCCCAGCCCAGCAGAAGACGACCAAGGTCCGTTCGACAGGACCCCATTCGACCGAGCCAACCTCGAAGCAGCCCTCCAAACCATTCCCAAGGACATGGCCGGCGTCATCCGACTCAAACACAAAGGGGCACTCGCGTTTCGCGAGGTTGGAGAGCGTCTGAAAATTTCGGAGAACACTGCTCGCTCGAGGTACTACCGCGGCATTGCACGACTCCGAGAGATCCTGACGCGGGAGTACCGAGGAGACCTGGGCCAGCCATGAGTCGCACACAACCATCAGGCGCCGGACTGCCAGAGGAGCTTGAGGCTAGGCTCTCTGCACTCATCAGCGGGGAGCTAGGCCTCGACTCGCCGGAAGCCAGACTCGTCATCGAGGAAGTTCGAAGAGTCGGGGGGGAAGTCTACCTGACTCCGGTGCAGCTTCGAGAGCTTCGGGGTCTCCATGACGCTCTCGAGTTCAATGCCGTCGTCGATGAGGCTCTTCAGACACAAGAAGCACCGGGAGCTGAGTCCATTGAGCGCATCCTTCAAGAGGCCGCCAACCGCGGCCTTCCAGAACCAGCTGTAGGGACCTCGGACGGGGGCTGGACCCAAGACGCGCCGGATCATCGCGCCCCTGGAGCCTCAACCCATGATCGCTGGGCCGCGGGTAGGAGCCCCCTTGCGTGGCTCGCTGGAGGGCTACTCGTCGCAGCAGCCGCGCTGCTCCTGGTCCTGCGATGGAGCCCGGACCACGGCACTGAGGGCGACGACTTGACCTCAAAGACACTTGGCCCGGACGCGACCGAGACACCTGGCTGGGCGATCGAGGGAGGCACGCTTCAAATTCCCCATGACTTCAAGGCTGGGCAGGTCGTAGATGTTGTCATGGAGCGATGGACCGACGGTGGATCATGGGAGCCGCTCTTCGAACGGAGCAGCCAGAGCGAAAAGATGGAGCTCAAGGAAGACGAGCAAAAAGCCCTCGACGCAGCGGGCAGAGTACGCCTTCGTGCCTGGCTGATTTCGGCCGATGGTTCCCGATCGTCGCTGTACTCTGGTTCAGTAACGCGCAGGTAGAGGCCCTTCCCGCGGCATGGGTGACGCAACCGCCCATCACTAGCACCGTCCAGGCGAAGGAGTCCCTCAGCTCCACAGACGGGGAACTCCTGGATCAAGTGAGTGCTTTGACCGCTCGCCTGGCCCAGGGCGAAAACCTCAGTCGTCAACACGTGGATGCGATCGCGCTTCGCCACCAGCTCCACCAAGCGGGTCTTTTTGACGTCGAAGAGGATCTGATGCTGGCTGCCATCGCGCAGGAAGGTCAGTCGCCACTCGCCACCACTCGACACCGCTTCTACCTAGCAAGCCTCTGCATCACACAACAGCGCTTCCACGAGGCCGCCGCTCATCTCGATGAGATAGCGATTCGCGTTGACGAAAGCGCGCCAGCTCCAGAAGCGGCCTATTGGAGGCGAATGCTACTGGGTGAGAGGCACTACCTGGAAGTTGGACGTACGGAGCTGTACCGGGGCCTTGGTCTCTTGGGCAGAGCGGCTACACACCTAGGTCGAGCGCGCCTCGCCAAGACCGCCTTCGAGGAGTTCCTGAAAGAAGAGGGGCGGGTTCTACCGCCGGCTCGAGAGGCGTTCCAGCTGACACTCGAGATTGACTTCGAGCTGGGAAGGATGCGGTACGACGCCGCCCTGGATTTGATCGAACGGGCACGATCTACCCAGGCATTCCAGGGGGCTAACCGCTACCAACTAGTGAAGCGCATGGCTGCGGCACTCGACGAGATTGGCCTCCAACGGGCTGACTCCTCAGGCGAGGCGATCCTGTTCCTTGAACAGGTTGCCCTTGCGAGCGGCGACTTGGAACGGCTAGCGAACGTAGATCGAATCGACGCGTGCTTCCGGCTTGTGCGACAACAAGCGAGTAGAAGTTTAGCCGTCGAGGCCAAGCGCTGGAGTGCCAAGGCCCGTGAGCTAAACGAAGAAGTCGGACCCGGACCGCCTGTTCTTGGCGCAGAGCTATTGGCCGCCATGGACCTCGACGCGTACCTGGCTGATAGAGACAGGCCGTCATCCGATGAGCTAGATACTCGCTGGAGCCTGGCAATGGAGAAACGCCTTCAGGCCTGGGCAAGGAGCCCGATTCGTCTAGGAGGACACGGGATGCTCCACTACGACAAGGCTCGCTACACGATTCACGTAGGCGTCCAGTCCGCCCTTCGCACAGAGGGTGCCGAAGGCGGCCCGGTCGCCGCGTTCGCGCGGGTGGCCAAGCCCCTCCAGGTGAGCGACTTCGCAAGGCGGCTGGGACTCGCCTCCAGAACTGTCACAGAGCAGCAGGCCGCGCTCCGGGACGGCGAGCTAGCTCTCCTTGTGTTCCCTGGAACCACAACTGGACACGGCTTCGTCGTCACCAACCATGAGATTCAACACTTTGTGTCTGGCCAACTGCACACCGTACGCCGCGCCGCTGACGAGCTGAGGATGGCGATCGAGTACGGCACGCCGAACGCGGGCGCCGGCGCCGCCACGCTGGAGACTGCGTCCACGCAAGCGTGGGACGCGCTCGGGGGAACAGGCATTGGGCTCCGGCGACAACTCATCGAAGCCGAGACGGTCTTCTTCCTAGCCGCGGACCTCACGTACGAACTTCCCCTCGAAGCGCTCCTGGTCGACGGGTCGCTCCTCGGCGAGCGTGTCTGCATCTCCCATCTCCCGAATCTCGACCTCCTGTGCCAGCTTCGCGGGGCACCGGCCCCCGCCCTCGCCCGCGCCACTGTCATCGCAGACGTTCCCTTCGATGGATGGGATGACCCGCTAGAGCGCGGGCATCCCTCGATTAGGATTGGAAGTCGGCGAGCGGGGAACTGGCTCAACGCTGCCCATCTCCCGGGTGACTTGGCCCTGGGAGAGGAGGGCACCGTCGACGCGATTTTGGAAGGTGCCCTGGACCACACAGACCTTGTGATCGCATTCGCCCACGGTGATCAAACGAACGACCTAGACCGGCCGGCCTCTTTGGTCCTTGGGAGCCGAATCGGAATAGGCGGGGACGGACGACTTGACTCGTCTAAGATCGAACAGATCCGCGGACCAGCAGCCGCCCTGCTGGCCGCGTGCTCGGCGGGAACCGGCCCACAAGCCTTGGGAGGAGGCGGTGGAAATCACCTCGGCGGTGCATTCATCGCATCGGGGAGCAAGTCAGTGATCTTGGGGTCGGGACGACTGGGCGCAAATGCGAGCGCCAACCTCGTGGACGCTTGGTGCGAAGAGCTCGGCCGCGGGGCGACGATTGGTGAGGCACTGTGCCGTGCTCGCCAGGCTGCCCGCTTGCATCCCTCCACCTCGAATCCCTACCACGTAGCGGGTCTCCGACTCATGGGCCTCCCCGAGCTCCGTGTCGTCGCCCGGGGAGCCCCAGCCGCGACGTATCGGCCCGAGCATTCCCGCGGTGCTCCCTCGTTTGTGAAGTCGCTCCCAGAGCTCACGCGGTCCCCCCTCGCGTGGGCTGCGGTCGCTGCCTTAGCCTTCATGGCGATCCTCTTCCGGCGAACTTCACGGAAGCCCCATGGCTGAGTGGGGCGCCAATCAGGGAACTTCGACCGCTTGACCGATCTCAGACGGCGTTCCCGGAGGGTAGTCGGGAATGCACCCCACCACGCCAGTGCCTCCCACCTGGGTGCCACCGGAAACGGAAATGCCACCGCTGTCGGGTGGGTCGGCGCCGATCCCCCCCCCGATGGTCACGAATGAGAGGCCCCCGAGATATGGCTCTGCCGAAGGATTGTTCTGGCGCACGACGTAGCGGCTCGCATGCGGCCACGAGCTCACGAGCTCTAAGTTCTCGTCCAAAGTGACGTATCGAGCGGTGAGGTAGTGAATGCCTGTGCTCAGCGCGATCGTCTCGAACGCTGGAAACTCAAACTCCACGTACTCCGTGGACGTGTACGGGTCCTGCTGAACCAAGGTTGTATCTGAGAGGACGTAAGCGATGTTGACGTCGGGCTGTCTCGCGGTCACGTATTGCCCTGTCGGCCCCAAGTCTGCGGACCAAAGCATGAGCTGCAGGTGAGTGGCCTGCACGGGCTCCGCCGCCGCTAAGCCCGAGCGAACGAACCGCACGCCGATGGAGTGAGGATCCGGCATCCAAATGTGAGGAGGCCCATTGACACTACTGCTAAGTACGTTCGGCGCTTGGTCCCTATGATCGAATCTCGAACTTCTCGCCACAAACAGCTGGTCGGTTGACCCAACGGGGAAAGCGACGTCGACATCACCGTCGTTGTCCACGTCATCCACCACAACACTGGCCCCGAATGAGGCGCCGCTCGTCACATGGGACTCGATCGGAACGACATGCTCTGGGGACAGCGAGTACACACCGTTGCTTCGAATCAGGCAGACCAAGTCGTTCCGGGGTCCCATTCGAACCATGATGTCGGTAGCCCCGTCCCCGTCGTAGTCTGCGCTCGTGATGCCGTTCGGCTTGAGGGACGAGAGATCGAGGGACTGCACCGTACTCGTCGAAGTCCCGTCCCAGACGAAGAGCATGAAGCTTCCGTCCAGTTCCCTCGCCAGAATGGCCACTGCAGAATCGGGCGCGTTGGTCTCTCCAATCGACTCGATGTCCATGATGCTGGTGCCGAACATGGAGAGGTCCCCGACGGTTCCGTCCAGGTTGAACGCAACGAACTGATGCCCAGTCGCTACGCAGATTCTTGCGGCGAAGCTCTGCTGCGAACGCACCACACAGACATCGGAAATCAAACCGGGGGCCTGCGGCGAGAACAGCGCTTGGTCGACGTCATCGAACGATCCGTTTCCGTTCGCGAGGGCGACCTGAAGGGTCACGCCGTCGCTAGCGACTCCGATGATGTCTTCCCCGAACGAACTATCCACCTGGCCCGTGTAGAGCTGAGATAATCGAGACCACCTCTCGGCTTCCATCGACTGCCCCGCTGGGTCGAAGACGCTCTCAGCCCTGAATTGCAGATCGTCTTCTTTCCAAACGAGCTCGCTCAGGCTGACAGACTCTCCCACCACGATCATCCGTCGTCGACTGGGATCAGTCACATCCCCGACTGCGGCGAGGTCGCTAAAGACGCCGGGTATCAACGTACTCGCCTCCCCCATCGAGGGATCGAATGCCAAACTCACCCGATCGTTGCGAAGAACCGCTACGTCTACGAGGCTGGTGCCGTTGAAGTCGCCGGCGACAATTCTGTTCACCGTATAGCTCGGCCCCGATGGTGGAAGCGAAACGGTGTACTCGTCCGGAGCTGTTGAAGCTTGGCCGAAAGCCACCGACGGGAAGGCCAGAAGACAAATCCAAGAGAAGGCGCGGTTAGCGAGTGGTCCTTGCATAATCGATCGAATGGAATAGTGAAGCGATATCAAGTCTGGGGATCGCGTGAGTGGCAGCGTCGCGCCACCCCCGATAGTTTCACCGCGCTCAGCTTTTCTGCTGCAGCCCAAGGGCGAGACTCGCACCACGCCACAAAACGGACTTGTATGCCTCGAATCAGGACTCTCACCCATAGGGCATAGGGGCTAACGCAGTGCGTCCTCATGCCCGAGGGGAGGACAGAGGATGGGGCCATCTAGGCAGGCGCAGCGCCCGTCGACATCTTGAATGAGTCAAAGGCGGAACCGGGGCAGCTCCCCCCGGAATCGCATGCCGTCAGCCGACCGCAGCGCCGCGAACCGCAGCCTGAGCGCTACGGGCTCCATCGATCGCTGCGCTCATGATCCCGCCTGCGTAGCCGGCGCCTTCTCCCGCTGGATACAGGTTGGAGAAGCCGACGGCACGTCGAGACTGACGGTCTCGCGTCATCCGAACTGGCCCGGAGCTTCGGGTCTCGATGCCCACAAGGAGGCCCGCTGGGCCGCCGAAGCCTGGGATCGTCCGATCGAACCGGGCGAGGGCCTCACGGATGGCGTCGCGAACTTGGGGAGGTAGAAGCTGGTCCAAACGCCCCGGAACCGCCCCGAATCCGTAGCTCGTCTTGAGCTCCCCCGAAGACTCGGCCCCCCGGAGGAAGTCGTCGGCCCGCTGGGCCGGCGCCCGATAGGTCTCGCCGCCCGCCACGAAGAAGCGCTCCTCAAGCTGACGTTGGAGCGCCACCCCGGCCAAGGGCCCTTCGAAGCCCATGGCTCCGAACTCGGCTGGCCCCAGGGTCGTGACCACCGCCGAGTTCGCCCATCGCGAAGAGTGCTTTGAATTGCTCATCCCGTTGGTGCACAGCCGCCCTGGCTCATTGACGCTGGCGACGATGCGCCCCCCGGGGCACATGCAAAACGAATGCGCGGGCGGAGAGCCCTTG
>CALHGQ010000472.1 GCA_938030175.1 uncultured bacterium
GAATGGTTGTTCGACCGGATCTACGAGGCCTACGATGTCATTGCAGCCGCGGTGGACGGCGTCTTCAGCCTCTTCGGCAAGTCCAAGTAACCGCGCGCCCCCTCCTATGACCGCCCAAGGAACAGAACCTGTCGCTGGATCCCCAACCGGATCCCCAGCTGGATCCCAGACCGGGGAAGAGCAGGACCCGAAGCCAGGTTCGGCCAACGGCACGTCTCCCGAGTCTGGCCGGCCCGACGACTTCACGGTCCGCCTCGAAGAGGTTTTCCAGGGCCCCATGGACCTGCTCCTGCACCTCGTCAAGGAGCAGGAAGTGGAGATCCAGGAGGTGCGGCTGGCCGACATTGCGCATTCCTACATGACCCACGTCCGGGCCCTCACGGACCTGGACATCGAGGTTGCCGGCGAATTCTTGGTCATCGCAGCCACCCTGATGGCGATCAAGTCGCGCTCGCTTCTGCCCCGGGAAGAGGTCGAGCTGGAGGACGAGCTCGATCCCCATGACGAGCTGATCCAGCGCCTGATCGAGTACCGGCGCTTCAAAGGGGCCTCCGACGACCTCGAGGATCGCCTCCAGCGGCGCTCGCTGGAATTTCCGCGGGGCTACCGCGGTGAGGTCCGGGACAATGAACCGGAGCGCTCCTTTGAGCTCGGTGAAATCACAGCCTGGGACCTCCTCGCGACGTTCTCCCGGCTCATGCGCGAGACGCTGACCGGGCGAACCCACAAGGTCAAAGGCGACCCGCGTCCGCTGCGCTGGTACGTCCAGACCATCGGCATGGCGGTCCGGAGCCACCCCTCGGGGGCCACCCTGCAGAACCTCGTGACGGCCCTCGACGACGTGCCGTCCCGGGAGGGCCTCGTGGGCGCCTTCTGCGCGCTCCTTGAGCTCATGAAGATCGGCCTCGTCTCCGCCAAGCAGGAGAGCCAGCAGGACGAGATCCTGCTGCACTGGGCCGCCGATCCCGACCAAGAGGGCGACCTCGAAGACCTGATCAAGGCGTCCCGCTTCATGGACGAAGACTCGGAGGAGATGGACGAGTCACTCGACTCAAGCGAGGGCGACCCGGCTGGGATGCAAGAGGAGCCGGCCGAGTCAGAAGCGCCAGGGGAGGAACCAGCCGAGGAAGATGCCGCAGAAGCATCCCACACGGACGAGGCCCCATCGCTCTAATAGGGGGTTCCAACGGGCGTCGATAGGCGCACCCAATCGCTGCCATAGGGGCTAATCCCCCAGGGATTACGGTCCTAAGCTTGAAGCTGCGACGAATGGACCGATCAATACAGCTCGCGGGTGAGCCCCCTGGACCGTCCAGTGGCCGCCGGCGCGTACAGCCAGACTAGAGAGACAGAATCGATATGAGCACACTGACCGATGTTACCGATGCCAGCTGGGAAGCAGACGTTCTCGGCGCAGAGCACCCCGTTCTCGTCGACTTTTGGGCCCCTTGGTGCGGCCCCTGCAAGAGCATGCTTCCCTACGTGGAGAAGCTCGCCGATGAGTTCGAAGGCAAGGTCAAGGTGGTCAAGCTGAACACCCAGGACAACGCCGAGGTGGCGGCCAAGTACGGCATCGTTTCGATCCCGACGCTGATGATCATCAAGAACGGTGAAGTGCAAGAGCAGGTGGTTGGCCTCCAGCGCTACGACGCGCTGAAGACCTTCATCGAGCCCCACATCTAGTCCCGCGCCCCCGCCCCTAGCTGCCTTGCGTCTCGTCTTTCTTGGATCGCCCCCGTTCGCGACTCCAATCTTCGATCGCCTTCTCACGAAGTCCCCGCAGCACGAAGTGGTCGGCCTTGTCACGCCTCCAGATCGCCCACGCGGTCGGGGGCGTGCTGTCGTTCGATCGGAACTCGCGGCGGCGGCGGACGCAGCCGGACTGCCGGTCATCCAGCCGGCGACCACCAAGTCGGAAGAGTTCAACGACTCGCTCCGCGCGCTCAACGCCGACGTGCTTGTCGTCGCGAGCTACGGCGAGATCCTGCGCCAGCCAGTCTTGGAGATGTGCAAGTACGGGGCGCTGAACGTGCACGGTTCGCTGCTGCCGCGCTGGCGCGGCGCGTCCCCGATCCAGCGCGCCGTCGCGGCCGGAGACGCCAAAACGGGGGTTTCGATCCAGCGCATGGTCCTGGCCCTCGACGCGGGAGACGTGATCCTGTCGAAGGAGCTGCCTATCGGCCCCGATGACACGTCGGCCGACCTCTTCGACCGTTTGGCTGACCTTGGAGCGGACGCCATCGTCGAAGCCCTCGATCGAATCGAGGCTGGCACGGCGACCTACACGCCCCAGGACCAGGAGCTTGTGACCCTCGCCCCCAAGCTCACGAAGAGCGACGGCCGCATCGACTTCGAACGTCCCGCGGAAGAGATCGCGCGACACGTGCGCGCCATGACCACGTGGCCGGGGGCGCGCTGCACCCTGAAAGATGGCCGCGACCTCGTCGTGCTCTCCGCCCGTCCGTTGGAGGCGCATCCCGAAAACGCGCCCGCGGAGCCCGGCACCCGCGTTGAGCGCGATGGTCGCCTCGTCTTCGCCGCTGGCGAGGGCACCGAGGTGGAGTTCGTCAGCGTCAAGCCGGCTGGCAAGGGGGCCATGGATGGCGCCGCCTTCCTGCGCGGCCTGCGCGTCTGAAGCTCTGGGAGACGCGGCTCAGTTCGTGAACTGAACGGAGACCGCGTTGCTGAAGTTCGAGGTTGCGCCCGTGGCGCACGTATCCCGGTGCCAAACCTGGAAGAACCAGATATCCCCTGACATCGCGGCGACAGCCCCGGTTGGCTGGGGCAGCTCCGACAGGTCAAGGGTCACCGTGCCGCGGCCCGCCTCTCCAATCGTGAACATCTGATCTAGTACGCGCCCGACGGAACCGCCGAGGCAGAGATTGCCGTCGCTACCACCAGGGTTCATGACGAAGCCAGCCTGCTGCGATGCGATGGCGTAGCCCATGCAGCCAGCGGGAAGATCAATACAGAAGAGCGAGAGGTCATTGGCGCTCGCACTGGACCGACCGACCGCTCCCAGAGTCGCCGGCCTGCCCGTGCTGTTCGCCACGCCATCGCACACATCGGTGCTTTGGAGCGAACGCTGAAAGCGGACGACCGCCTGTCGGTCGCCGGTGGAGTTCGGAACATCCACGAATACGGTGCCTATGAATCCGTTGCTGGACCCAAGGGGGAGCCAGTCGGTACCCCCTATCGGATTCGTTCCGAGTGTGTACCCTGCGTCTGCGAGACCGTCACCATCCACGTCAAGCGTGGCGGCCCCGGTCACGATCGGTTCACCCTCAAGGAAGATGGCTTCTGCGCTCGAAGCGATCGCCAGGGACCCGAACGCGTTGCCGCGAAAGTCCAGGAACGGCGGTACGGTAGAGATGGGTTGAATGACCCGATCTCCACGGATGGTGAGCTCCCCGTTGGAGTCGCCGAATACGGCGGCCTGGAAAGTGGCGCGTCCGTCGTCATCCACCGCCATCCGACCGAAGCTAGACCAGGTGCTGTTACCCAGCCCGAGGCCTGCACCCACTGATTGCCCCTCCACGACGCTGGCACCACCGACGGAGAGGGGTAAGCCGTCGACGAGAAGCATCTCAAGACCGAAACCAACGGCGACGCGAGCGATCCAATGCTCCCCGTTGGGGCTGAGCTGAACCCGCTCGATACGCAGAACAGTTCCCATCGTTGCCACGGGATCGCCCACAGAGAGAAGGACCGTGTCCGAGTGATGGGCGTAAAGAACAGCGCCCGACGACGTTGTGCCCCTAAGGAAGACCTTGCCCCCGGGTCGAAGCAAGACGCCGGTGAAGCGCACCCAGGTCCGGCCTGTGGAACCGAGGGGGCCGCCTTGCTCTGCCAAGAGCTGACCGTCCAGCCAAGCCGAGTTGTACCTCAAGACGGGAACGACTGCGTCGGATCCGAGGTAGGCCAGCTGGCCCCCGAGGATGCTGGGGCGTCCAAGGCGTAGGGTGGGCGGACTACTGGCCGTCGAGGGCCTGCGAAGGACCGACGCACCCGCGGATCCGTCCGAAGATGCATCGCCAACGATGACGAAGTCATCGCCCCCGGCCGCCGAGCCCACTCTAGCACTGGCCGCCCAGCTGCTGTCGGCCCCCAGGACCAAGTCACTGACCCGGCCGAGGGGGCTGATCGAGCCAGCGATGGGCTGCTGGTTCATAGCCAAGACATCGAGGTCGGCTTGGGCGGCTGGGAGAGCGCTCACAAGCGAAGCCGATGCAGCGAGGAGCATGGACCAGCGAGCGACGGGGAAGAGCGTCGATGGAAGTGAGATGGAGGTGCGCATGTCGAGTATTTGGGAAGCCTCTGGGGGAAAGGATCTCCCCCGCTATCGGTAGGCTACCCCCGCTCCGCCCATCTCGGGAGGCAGTTTTCCAGAAATCAACCTCTGTCCCCCATCGAGCCATCGAGACCCAAATCGAATGCAACGCGCCGCTGGACGGCGCGAGCACCAAGACCGTCGCGCGCGACTTCCAAGCCCTCCTCGCCAGCGGCATGCGACTCGCCCCGGTCGGCACCGCAGCGACCCAGCCCGAGCGGCTCCTGGAGGGCCGCCGCGCGCCGCGGTTCCGCATCTCGTTCCTCAACGCGACGTACTACCTCTCGCACTTCGCCCACGACGACCTGAACTTCTTCATCGCCTTCGTGTGCCTCGCGGGGAAGCGGAAGATCTTCCCCCGCATCTTCTACAAGGACTCGTCCCTCGTCTGGCGCGTCGGCAGCCACGTCGTGCGCACCGATGACGAGAATTGGATCGGGAAGGGCGAGGTCAAGTGGGTCCGCCGACCGGACGGCGAGTACCTGGAGACCCTCGAGGAGACCACGAACCTGCCGTTGGAAATCCAGGGTGCGTTGGACGACGCCACACGCAGGGGCTTCAAGCCGAAGCGCGACGAAGAAGCCGTCGAGCTCGTCCTGCGCGGTGGCACTTCGAACCGGATCCGCCCCTTCTCGGATTTCAGCCGGCCCCGCGAGCTCGCTGCCCAGGAGTACCGCCTCAACGGTGGCAGGCCCATCGTCCGCCTGACGCGCAGGCTCGACCCAAGCTCGCTGACCTTTGCGAAGGGCTTCGCACCCGACTTCAAGAAGGGACATCTCGGGTACAGCCTGAGCTCTAGTCGTCTCTATGGCGGGCGCATCGAGAAGCACCGCGTGCTGTCCGAGAACCGCTCGGTCCAATTCCAGTTCGTGGCGTCGCCCACCCACGTCTGGATGAATCCGCCGCAGACGCTCACGACGGAGATCATGGACTTTGGCGTGCGAACGACCCACGTGGCCGCCATCGACGAGGCCTTCGTGCCCGGCTTCGAGTTCCACTACGAAGACGCAACTGTGGATCCGCCCGTCCTCCACACGCAGATCCCCGAGGGGTTTGCGGGCGACCCAAGCGAGATCGACCCCGCGCGCTCTGACGCGTCCCTTTGGAACGAGCAACTGCCCATGATTCAGCGCTTCCGGCGAGAGGTCCTGGGACGCCCTGGCCGGTCGGGGCTTGGAGCGGCCGGTGGTCGACGGTCGAGAAAGCTGAAGAAGTAGGGTTCGACTGGAGCGGTCTTCGTTTCGGAGAGCGGCGCGCCACGTGGCGCGTTTCGTCTCTCTCCCAAGGAGTGCTCTATGAAGACCGCTACCCTCGCCGCTCGCGAAAACGCCCGCGGCCCCCTGATGACCCTTGTTTGCGGCGCTGCCGTGGCCCTCGCCGTGTTCGCGACGGCCTTCTCTTCCCTCGCCGGCGCTACGGCGCCAACGCCGCCGACTCCCATCGTGAAGGTCACGATCGACGGGAACTTCGGCGACTTGGACGACCTCGAAAACGACGCCGAAATGTTTCTGCTCTCCTCGATCGTGGCAGAGCACCAGGCCCGAGCGGGCGGTGCGCCCTTGGATATGGAAGCCCTCGAGCGCGATCTCGGTCTCGAGTTCGAGTCCGTCGTCGCGCTCGATGACAGGCTGATCTACAAGCTCGTCATCATCAACGGCGAGATCCACATCATCTGTCTGGAAGAAGGTGAGATCGTCGTGACCGATCCGCTTCTTGCGGATCCCGTTTCCGTGTCTCAAACCACAACGGTTCGGATCGACTAGGGGCGCCCTACGTCCCCGCCATGCCCCAACCAATCTGGTAGGGTCTGCAGGCTAAGCGCCTGCAGACCCTTATGAGCCACGAGAACAGCCACCCCGCGGAGAAAGACTCCTCGACCGATGAGCTGCTCCGTTCGGTCCAGCAAGGCGACGTCGCGTCGTGGAATCAACTCGATCGACGCTACCGCGAACGTCTGACTCGGATTCTGCACGGCCGAATTCCAAGCGAGATGCGTGCGCGCTTCGACACGGATGACGTGGTCCAATCCACGCTGTTCGCGGCGTTCTCGAAGATCCAAGACTTCGAGACCCAGAGCCGGGAGGGCTTCCGTCTTTGGATGAACCAGATCCTGCGAAACCGCCTTCGTACTCGGATTCGATTCCACCGCGCACAGCTGCGCGACGCTTCGGCCGAGGCAGGCACCTTCAACGAGGCCGGAGAGAACCACCAGGCGAGCCAGGACACCCACGAGGTGGCGGATGGAATCTCTCGAGCCATCGAAGGACTGTCGCGACTCCCTGAGCGGGACCAGAGATTCCTTCGGATGAGGTTCTTCGACAAGGCTTCCTACAGCGCCATCGGTGCTGCCATGGGAGTTTCCGAAACGACGGCACGCCGTACGATCACGTCGCTGCTGATTCAGCTTCGAAAGCGGTCCTAGTGGACCTCCGACGCCATGGATTCCACCAACCCATCCGACGCACCGCAGCAGCTAGAGGAGCTCGTCGACGAGTACCTCGGATCACTTGGCGGTGACGACCCGCCTCCCATCGAAGACTGGCGAGAGAGAGCGGGCGGTCAGTGGGAGGACTTCCGCGCGAGCGTCGAAGTCGCGCTTTCGCTCGGCGCAGCGGGGGACCTCCTCAGCAACTACGAGGTCACCATGACCGTCCCTGAGAAGATCGAGCGCTTCGAGATCGTTCGCCAGGTGGCCGAGGGCGGCTTCAGTCGTGTGTTCCTTGGCTTCGACCCCAAGCTCAAGCGATCGGTCGCACTCAAGGTACTGAAGTCTTCGGGCGCTCGGGAGGCTCTGCACTCGGAGTCGTTGGAGCGGGAGGCCCATGCCCTAGCCCAGGTCACGAACGATCACGTCGTCGGCATCCTAGAGCTGATCGACAACTTCGAGAGCGGGATCATCGTGACCGAGTTCATCCCCGGCCCGACGCTTGAAAGGGTAATCGCGTGGCTGTCCGATCCATCGGCGGCCGCGGAGCCTGAGAGCGAGGCCGAAAAAGCTGAGCGCGCCGAGCTCGTGGAGGTCGCGAAATCCCTCGCCGACCCCAACGCGCGGGCACGGATGATGCTGCGAGTCGCCGACGGACTCACTGCCTGTCATGCGAAAGACGTGTTGCACCGGGACCTCAAGCCGTCCAACGTGCTCGTGCCAACGGCCAGTCGGCCCAAGCTGATCGACTTCGGCCTAGCGCACGCCGACACGAAGCTCCAGCTGGCGGGGTTCACGGAGTCCTTTGCCGGGACGGCGGCCTATCTGTCGCCCGAACAGATCGATGAACGCCGCGTCGGCAAGAGCGTGGCCTCGGAGATCTACTCGCTTGGGGTCATGGTCTATGAAGTGGTGACCCTAGAGCACCCGTGGGGTTACGGCATCCAGCGGGAGGCGATGACGCCACCGGCGCACCCGCTCCTCTCCCGCGAGATGAAGTGGGTCCTCGACAAGGCGCTGTGCATCCGGCCGGAAGATCGCTACGGATCTGTCGCAAACTTCGCGATGGATCTCCGCAGAGTCCTCGATCACGACCCAAACATCGAGGCTGCGCCTTCGCTCCTGCGCCGCGGTGTCCAAGGCATCGCGGCCAAGGTCCCATTCGGGCTGCGGTCAGCTCTTCTAGGCGCCGTGGTGATCCTCGGCCTCGCCAGGCAGACCGTGGAGTACAAAAACCGAGCCGCGATCCAGGACAAAACCGTCAGCATCAGCGCACTGATCGACGGGATCGATTCCCCGAGTGCCGCAACAACTGTCCTAGATCGTCTCGCTCCGCTGAAGGCCAGCAGCTACCGCGCCGACAACGACTGGATCTTCCGGTGGGCCTTGCCACCCCTAGGGCCGGACGTTGCAGAGCTGAAAGCGCGGACGGGCGCCCGCCTGGAAGAACTCGTTGCGGCGGAGACAGTCCTCGCCATGAATACCCCCAAGCTCGCGGCTCGACAGTCCTCAATCGACGAGATTCAATCGAAGTGGTCGGGCCCCATCGCCAGTGCACTCGGTCCAGCCCGCGTCGCGAGCTGTCTGCTTCGGGTGGACCCATCGATCGTGGTTCGATACGTCAAGAATGGCCGCGAGCTCAGCTCCGAGGTGATGGACCATCGCGAGCCGCTCAGGCCTGGTCACTACCGCGCGCACTCCGCCCAGACGGGCTACGAGTGTTCGTTCGAGGTCATATCGAACCAGCTAGTCGCCGCCCCGGAGCTGCGGCCGATCCCCGAAGTTCTTGCACGACAGCTCGTGGCCGTGCCTGACTCGGATCGACCCGATGTGCCTGGTCCGTTCGAGATCCTCCGGGAAGACATTCTGGATCCGGCACTGCCGGGATGGCTCTCGAAAGCAGACTTGAAAAGTCACGTCGAAGCGACGAACGAAGACTATGGGGGCCATGAAGACCCAAACGCCCTCTTGGTCTCGGCCTTCTTCTGCGAGTTCGCGGCCACCCGCGCGGGCATGCGGCTCCCCACCTATGGCGAGCTACTCGCTGCACACGAGAACGGCCTGCTCGGGTTAGATCAGTCGCCCCTCGACAGCGTGACGTACTGGTCGTCCGAAACGGAAGACAACCGACGCTACGGAGTCCAGGTCACCTTCCAACGGGTGAACGGCGAGTGGCCAGAGTCTGAAATGGACCGTACCGTGCCACGTCGCGGTCCTCTGAAACGCGGCGGGCGCCTGCGCTTCGTGAGGACCGTCATTCCGACTGATCAGTGAGTGTGGCTACCACTTTTCGCTGCTCAGCCGACGCCCGTCTGCGCCACGTACCAAGCGAACGGGTCTCACCCCAACCGACATGTGCCGCTCCGTCTTGTCTACTTTGACAACGTGCGACGAACTAGAGGACTTGGTGCCGAACATGTAGCTCCCACCGCGCTGGACCTTGATGGGTGAACCAGGAATGGCCCTCCAACCGTCGCCTTCCCGTATCTTCCTCGTTCTAGAGGCCCCGAAGTCGCACTTCGTTTGCTCCGCAACGTTTCCATGGACGTCGTAGAGACCCCAAGGATTTGACAAGAGGCTTCCGACCGGCGCCGTGCAGGGGAACCCGTCGTTGTACTTGGGGTTGTGTCCGGGCCAGTTAGGTCCGCCGAGTATCTCGGCGCTCTCGTCGTTGAAGTTGCCGTAGAGGTGAGCTTGCGCTTCGTCGTTCCCGAAGGACCAGAGGGTGGTTGTGCCCGCCCTTGCGGCGTACTCGCTCTGCGCCGCCGTAGGGAAGTCGAGACCGTGGGCAAGAAAGACGGGCCAGAATGTCTTGAGATCGATTCGCTCTGCCGGATAGAGGAGCGGCGGACCCGAGAGATTCTCGATCACCTGTTCTGTCCAGTTGGATGGGTTGCGTCCGAACAAGTAGAGGCATTGGTCCTGGGTGAGCTCGTACTTGGAAACGAAGTGGGGATCAAGAGACGCGCGGTATTGGATGTCGCCGGTGCTCATCTTCTTTGGCGCGGTCGTCGAGTGCTCATTGGCTCCACGACGACCAAGAATAACATCTGCGCCAGGGACAAGGACCATGGTGAGCCCTGTCCCAATCTCGGGGCGCACGCGCTCGCCAGCGGAAGCCCTCCTGGCAACATCGACGTTGCTGGCTAGGTGTGCGAACTCATGCAGCCCCGACTCGGGGTCTTTGCCGAGAGGGCGCAGTCCGCGCTGTTGAACCAGCCGGAATCCAGCGAAGCGTTCGTCCGTCAAGAGGTCGCGTGCGACCTCCTCCCAGAGTGCCTTGTCGCTATCCCATGCGTCTCTGACGCGACTCGCCGCCGATCGACGCTGATCCCACTGAAGAAGCCAACTATCTTCCAACTCCGCTGCCTTATGGGCCGCGAGCCGCTTGAGGAACAGTTCGGAAGACAGCTCCGGCGTTCCCATCGTCATGGGCCTGTCGCGGTCGCGGAGTCGGATCGACTCCGCTTGGTAAGCCCGACCGCGTTCAAACAGCTCGGTATCCACCTCTTCGCCACGGGCCGTACGCTCCTCTTGATCTCGCAAGTAGAGCGCCACCGACTCGATCTCTGCCGCCATCGGATGCATGCGTTCCCATTGCGCGATTCGCTCGCTCGCCACCGAACGACCCTGGGCCTCAAGCGCCTCCAAGTCTTGACGGTAGCGGCTCTCCATGCCCAAGAGTGCCTGCACCGGACCCTGAAGGAGGTCGAGTTCCTCAAGCGCAATCACGGACGTCACGTCAATCCGGTTGAGCTCTTCATCCATGCGCAGGGCCGTCGTCACATCACGAAACAGCGTGACCTCGTCCTCGAGGCCTGACTTCTCATTCGCAAGCGCCTGCGTACGCCCGCTGAAGTAGATCGCGGCCACACCCGCCGCTAGGGCGGTGGCCGCGGCCACACGCATGCGATGGCGCCTGACGAACTGGCTGATACGGTCGTACAGAGCGACGGGCCGAGCTTCGATAGCCTCACCCCGGAGCGCCGCGTTCACATCGGCCAGGACCGCGGCGGCATCCGGATAGCGCTCCGACGGGCGCTTACGCATACACCGGAGCGAGATGGATTCCATGTCTCGCTCGAGCCGTGAACGTTGGCCCGGGATCCGCGGTGGATCGTAGAGCAGTACAGCGTCGGCGAGCCCTCGAATCCCATCCCGAAGACTGGGGCAATCGCCCGTCATCATCTCGTGCAGGATCACACCAAGGGAGTAGATATCCGCACGGTGGTCGACGCGCTCACCCCGGAGCTGTTCGGGACTGGTGTAGTGGATCGAGATATCGGCTCCGCCCGAGGTCGAGGAGAACAGGATGCTAGAACCGGACGCTTGAGCCGCATCGAAGTCGATCACGACGAGGTGACCGTCCCCGCCGACCAGTACGTTGCCCGGCTTCAGGTCCCGGTGAACCACGCCCTGGGAATGGGCGTAGTCGATGGCCTCCACCAGTTGCCCAAAGAGCTCCAGCCTTTCCCGGGACCCCGCCAGCCCGAGGGCGGACGTCGTAAGAGGCTGCGCTTTTTCGACGAGCTCCTGGGCGATGAAGCAGAAGTCTCCGTGGGGCGACCGCACGATGTCCGCGTCGTACACGGTGGAGAGGCTGGGGTGCGCGAGGGTCTGCAGCCCAAGAACACCCTTCCGAAAGCGCCGCTCCTTAGGCCCAAGGGACTCGTACTCAAATCTCGCGGCGCCCTCGAAGGCCGGCTCTGACCACCGGCGAACCTTGACGGCCACGGTTCGGTTGGTCCGCGTGTGCCGCGCGCGGTACACCTGCCCCTGTCCGCCCGAACCAAGTAGTTCGAACTCGTCATAGCCGCGAACATCGTGAAGCGCTGCAAAGGGCACCGGCTGGCGGTTGTGGGGCTCAGTGCCGTCGAGGTTCGCGCTGCTATCGGAGGCGAGGGGCCCCATCAGGGCCTCGGCGCGGGCGTTCGCCGCTTCGAAGAGCAAGGGATGAAGGGACTCAGGGGCCTCGGACTCCCTGATCAACTCGCGCCGTTCGTGGGGCGGGCGCATCGCGGCCGCGTGGACAAGCCACGACCATGCCTCGGGATCATTCAGCTTCGGAGCCTCGTCTTCGGCCATCTCAATTCCTCACTGCGGGAGATTCTGTGGGTCTAGTCTGGGCCTGGATCGCATTCACGTTTCTGGGCAGAGCCCAACGCATCGAGAACGCCGAAGCGTTGCTGGAGAAACTTGAGGCCCTCACTCCAGTAGAGAGCCGCCTTGACGCTGCCGATTCCGACCACCTTGGCCGCGTCGTCTACGCTGAGTCCGGCAAAGAAGCGCGCGGCGATAAACTCCGCGGTGATCGGCCGGACCTCCTCCAGCGCCACAAGCGCTTCGTTGAGGTCCACGAGGTCTGTGGCCCCGACCTCAAGGGAGCGCGCCTCCAGTTCATTGATCAGCCCGTCTTCCGAGACGGCCCGCCCCAACGCCTCGCGCTTGGAGGCGCCGCGCTTTCGGGCACGGTCGATGAGGACGCGCCGCATGATCTGCGGGACCATCCGGCGGAGATCTTCCTCGGAAGCACCCTCCAACGAGTCGGACTCGAGGACTTTGAGCACCGCCTCGGACACGAGCTCGGTGGGTGTCCCCGTGGGCCAGCGACCACCGCCCGCAATGCGTCCGGCCACCCGGCGAAGCTCGACGTAGAGCGACTCGAAGGTGGTCCGCAGTTCCCGACCCGAGCGCCGATTCGTCGGGGATGGCGAAGGTGACGCCGATTCGGGCAGTGGGTTCGTCGGTGGTTCCATGGCGACCCGGAAGCAATCCGGACAGAAAGACGGAGGACGAACGTGCGCCCCACTGTGCGAACGCGAAGGAGGCGACCGTTCCGTCAGAATCCGGGGGAAATCTGGAGCGACAGCCACCGAGCTTCGCCAGGCACGATCGGTGCGGTCCCGCCGTCGGGATCCTCCACGCCGACCGAGAACCCCAGCCGCTCCGCGCGTCGAGCGAACTGCCGCGCCGGCGCTCGACCCGGGTCAAAGATCAGCGCCCGTCCAGACTCCGGTTCGAGGAATCGCCGCACCGTCTCAAGGAGCGGTCCATGGGCCCTTGGGTCGTAGATGACTTCGCAGCCAACGATCAGGTCGAAGCGCTCAGGAGGAGCGCCTGACAGCTCGCGCCAATCGAGGTGCCAGACACGCGTTCCCTGGAGGCCGTTCAGTTCGACGTTCACCTCCATGGCGGCCACGGCGACGGGGTCGCCGTCGCTCAGGGTGACGGGCGACCCTAGCTCTTTGGCCAGAGCGATCCCCACCGCGCCGAGTCCCGCCCCCAGCTCGAG
>CALHGQ010000473.1 GCA_938030175.1 uncultured bacterium
CGCGCTGATCGTGGCCGGTCGCTACGGCGGCCGCGTTGGCTCTCTCGTGATGCTCGCCATCATCATGGTGCTCCTCATTTGGATGCAGATGTGGATCGCCCAGTTGATCGGCGGCATGCGCAAGGTCCGTCCGCCCTTCGACCTGATCGAGGACGACCTGCGCACCATGGGCGTGATGCCCCCCAAGATCGCGGTGCTCGACGCATCGGATGAAGGCTTCACCGGCGGCATCAGCGGCCCCTTGACGGGCGAGACGCTCGTGCTGCCCGCCCACTGGTTCGAGCGCTTGGCGCCCGAGAGCGTAGCGGTACTCGTGGCCAGGCGCACGGCGATCGTCGATCGCGGACTGCGCCTCCTCGGCCTGGTCGGCGCGATGGGCTGGACCGGCGCGGCCTTTGCGCTCGCCTCCTTGATGCCGGGGGCCGGGGTCTTCTCCGTCGACGAGATCCTGACGACCTCTCTCTGGTTCACCGTCTACTCGTTCGTGGGGCTGTTGTTGCTTCCGACCCCGAGCCGAGCCGCCACGATCGCTGCGGATGCCTGCACCGCCGCCGATATCCCAGGCGCCACCGAGGACGTCCTGTCCGCCGTCGTGGTCACCCTCGACCAGCTCCAGGACGACGAGCCCTCTCGCCCCCCGAACGTCGAGACGATCTTCCACCCGATCCCGAGCGTCTCGCGGCGCCAGGCGGCGATCCAGACGCCCAAGCCGGAGATCGCCCCCTGGCACATCGCCCGCACGGCGATCTATCTCTCTATCGCGGGCATGAACCCGCTCAGCCGACTCGTGCACTGCAACGTAGGCCGGCCCGAGCTGTGGGCGTTCCTGCCCTCGGACGGCTAGTCGGGAACGCGGAGGCCCGCATACCGCGGAGTCCATTCCTCCCCCACCACCCAGGCCCATGGAATTCGGCAGGCTACCGAGCATCGACGACGTGGACTTCCGGATGCCGGAGGATCCGGCCTGGAATGAGCGGTTCTTGGGCCGCGTCGGACGTCAGAAGAGCGCCGGTGCGACGCCTAGCCTTCAGCTACGCATGGGCATGGCGAGCTGGTCGGACCCCCGCCTCGTCGAGCGCTTAGGGGGTTCGCGGGAAACCGCGCTCTCCGTGCATGGGCGCGCGATGCCCTCCAACGAACTGAACAGCACGTTCTACGGCTGCACCGAGGAGAGGCTGACCCGCTGGCGCGCCAGCGTCCCGCCGCGCTTTCGTTTTTGCCCCAAGCTCCCCTCCAGGATCACCCACGACCTTCTTCTCGAGAACGCAGAGCGCGACATGGCGGTCTTCGTGGAAGCGACCGACGCCCTCGGTGCCACCCGCGGACTCACGTGGTTCGCGCTTCCGCCGTTCGTGCCAGCGAACCACCGGGAGCGCTTGATGGAGTTCCTCAAGCGCTGGAGCCCAGAGCTGCCCCTCGCCGTTGAGGTCAGGCATGAGTCCTGGTTCGAGCGCAAGCACTTCGAAGACCTCGTCGTTCGACTGGTAGACCTCGGGGTCACGTTGATCTTGACCGATACCGCGGGCCGCCGGGACGCGCTGCACATGCACCTCACGAGCGGCTCGACGATGATCCGATTCGTCGCGAACGCGCTGCATCCCACTGACTACGCTCGGCTCGACGCCTGGGTGGAGCGCCTCCGACACTGGTCGTCGCTTGGCCTCGACGAGGCGTACTTCTTCTTCCACCAGAAGAACGAAGCGGAGACCGTCGACCTCGCGGAGCACCTAGAGAAGCGCCTTGTGGACGGCGGCGCAGGCGAACTCGGGCCGGTACTCGGTCCGTGGCGGACGGCGACGGGCTACCGCGCACCGGCTCAACAGCTCGGCCTCTTTGGAGAGCCGTCGAGCGGCGGAACGAGCGCGTAGCGACGCAGGCAGCTCACCCATCGGCCGATTCGAGCTCCTTCGCCGTCAGGAAGAGGCGGGTGTCGAACTCTAGCTGGTGGTAGTCGGGCTCCATGGCCTCGCACATGCGGTAGAACGCTTTGGAGTGGTCCTTCTCGCGTAGGTGCGCCAGCTCGTGCACGACGATCATGCGCAGGAACGGCTCTGGGCCTGAGCGAAAGACGCCCGCGATGCGGATCTCGGAACGGGCGCGCAGCTTGCCCCCGTGGGCCTTCGAGGAGAACGTGTGGAGACCGAGGGCGTGCTCGACCGCCATCAAACGGTCGTCGTAGAACGCCTTCGAAACCGGCGGAGCGGTGCGCATGTGATGGCGCTTGAGGTCCTTGACGAACTCGAAGAGCTGCTTGTTGGACTGACGCCCGTGGGTGCCTTCGTAGCGAGAGGCCACGTGGGCTCCCAGCCTGCGCTCATCGATGAGGCGCTGGACTTGGGCGAGCGTCTTCTCCGGGTAGCCGGAGAGGTAGCGAAGTGGATCTTGGGGCATGCCGTTGGCACACGGGGCCCGATCACCCGTTGGGCTGGCCGTCGCCCGCTGCGGGCTTCTTCTTCGCGGGCTTCTTGGCTGCTCTATTCGCTGGCTTCTTTGCGGCCGGCTTCTTCGCGGCTGGCTTCTTGGCAGCCGGCGCGGGAGCCTTGTCCTTTCTCTTCTGAGCGCGGGCAGCCGCGGCCTTCTTGAGCTCGAAGTCGGCGGCGATGGCGTTGCGCAACGTCCGGAGCTCTCGCTGCACCTCACGGTCGGACATGAGCCCACGAGCCCTCGCTTTGATCAGCTCACGCTCCCTCGTCAGATAACGAACGGTCTCCGTAGGGTCTTGCTTCGCACTCGCGGCCCCAGAGGCGATGGCGAGGTCGTCGCGCAGCTGTTGCAGCCGGCGGTTCGCCGCTGCGCGACTCATCGTGCCGGCGGCGACCTCTTGGTTGAGTCGCCGCTCGACGGCGTTGTAGTTGGCCACGAGATCCGTCAGCTTCTCCTGCGACGGGTCTGGGGTTTGGACCGAGACCTGGGATCGACGCCGTGGGGCGTTCGCGGACACCGCCCGCTTCTCCTGCAGGTCCTTCTGCTTGGCAGCCTTGGCCCGAGCCGCCTTGGTTCTCGCGGCTGCCTGTTTCCTGGCCGCCGCCTGCTTCCTCGCCTCGGCCTTCGAGGGCTTGGCTGGCGCCTGCGCCGGGGCCCCTCCCGCCTGCTGGGTCGCGATCCATCCCTTCTTGATCTCTTCGATTCGATAGAAGGCTTCCATCGTCGTGAGCTGGCCGGTCTCGAGGGCGTTGGCGATCTGGCCCAGGACCGTGGCGAGGCGTTCAGCATCCGTCGCGGCACCGCGGCCCTTTGGTTGGGCGCCGGCCTTCTTCTTCGTTCTGGCCTTCTGCCCCTGGGCCTTGGGATTCTGGGCCTTAGGTTTCTGGGCCTTAGGTTTCTGGGCTCTGGGCTTCTGATCCTGCGTCTCCTGGGTAGCGCTCACCCAGCCAGGGAGTGTCGCGCCCGCTTCCGACACCGCCAGCGCGCCCAAGGCCAATGCCGCCACAGCGAATCCTGTCCAGCGAGACCGCCGCTCGCGCTTCAGGGATCGGGGTGAGTTCGATTTTGAGATCGGAGGCTGGGGCATGACGTGGACCCTCATGGTCCTGGATCAGTCAGCGGGGGGACGCTTGGAGAAGGGGGATGGCTCAACGATACGACGCTGTGGGCGAAGTGTCGGGGCGAAGTACCGAGTCAGCCCCTATTTCTTAGGCCGCGACCCACACCTCGACAAGTCTCTAGAACCCCGCTGCGCGGGTTGGGTTTCGCGGCGCCCCTGGATTCGGCCGGCCCATGACCGTCCAGTCAGCGAAACGGTCAGCGATCCGATGACTCATCCGGCTGATCCGCCGCTTGAGCCTCCGCTGCCGTCTCCTTGTGAACCGCCTCGAGGGACGGATCGAGAGCCACCCTCTGATCAAAAACGAAACAGTCCCCGTGGTAGTGGGCCCCGCCCACTTCCTCGAAGTACTTCAGGATCCCGCCGTCGAGCTGGTACACCTCGCCGTACTCGGCTTGCTCCAGGAACGGCGCGGCCTTCTCACAGCGAATCCCTCCGGTGCAGAACGTCACCACAGGCTGGTCGCGCATCCGCTGGCGCACGTCCTCGGGGAGAGCCTCCACCGCCGCGGGCAAGTCGCGGAAGTTGTCCACGCCGATGGGTACGGCGCCGTCGAAGGTCCCCGCCTCGACCTCGAAGTTGTTCCGCGTGTCAAGCAGCGTGAACGCGCGCCCTTCGTCCAGCCAAGCTTTGAGCTCCGTGGCCGAAATACGCGGGGACGTGTGCTCCAAGGGATCGATGCCCTTCACCCCGAAGGCGATGATCTCCGGCTTGATCTTCACCAGCATTCGATCGAAGGGCTGGGCGTCGCTGAAGCTCTCCTTGACCTCGATCTCCGCGAGGCCGGGGACAGCGCGCACGGCGTCCATGAGCACGTCGATCCCCGCTCGTTCCCCCGCGACCACGAGGTTGATCCCCTCGACGCTGAGCATGATGGTCCCGCGCAACCCGTGGGCGGCGCTCAGCTCGAGGAAGTGCTGCTTGCGGCCTTGGAGATCATCCAAGGCCGCAAATTTGTAGGCTGCAATATTGACGACGGAGGGCATGGCTCGGAGAGAGCCTAGCCGATCCGTCGGCCGGGGTCAGGCCCCTTAGTTGAGCTCAGCGATCGAAGTCGACGAGATCCACGGGTGGTAGGTGAACTCCTCCACCATGGAGGTGACCTTCGCCAGGGCCGCCTGCGCGTCCCCGATCGTGGTGCAGTCCATCACGCAGAGGGTCTGGCCCTTGAACGAGCCGCTGACGACGTCGCCGTGCAGGACGCACGTCTCGCCGAGCTGGGAGATCACCGTCTTGGCCGCCGTGGATGTTGGGATCGTCACGATCACAAACGGGCGGGCCACCACGTTGTCGTGGCCGCGCTGGATGCGGAAGCCGCGCTCGAGGGGCGGAAGAGCGCGGAGGTCAGAGTTCGTGATGAAGGACATCGACTCCATGGAGAACACGCCCGACTTCGTGGCCGGATCTTCGCAGGTTCTCGCCTGTGCCGTTTTCGGATCAGCCGCGTCCATGAAGAACAAGCCGCGCAGGCTCGTGTCGGAACGCGGAGCCACGAACGGGCCGGAGGTCAGAAGGAAGCTCTCATCGAACATCGTCTTGAGGAACGCTTCGTGCTCGTGGGTCAGGTCCCGAAGCGCTTGGCCCTTGGGCACGACCATCGTGTCACCGGCTCGCAGCACGGTCAGCGTGTAGGCGTTGCCACTCTGCACGGCCATCTCGTACGCCGAAACCGGCTCCGTGGACTTCACCGTGGCGCTCGTGGTCGAGCAGGAAGCGGCGAGGAGGCTGAGCCCCAAGGAGAGGGCGGCGAAATGGGTGGTCTTGGACATGGTCGTCAAAAGGGTTGTGCAGCGAAGTGGCGGCGGTGCTCGGCATCGTTACCGAATGGGACTGCCGCCCGTGGACCCAGTCATCGACCACCTGCGCCGAGCCCTTGAGACATCCGGAAACAAATTCCCGAATGCGCCCCTGGGGCTGCCCCCAGCTAGGCAACACAGCTAGACAACGCAGCTAGGCAACACAGCTGCTGGGTCACACAGCTGGGCCGCACAGCCGAGCCCCACAGCCCGGCCTCACAGCCTGATGTCAGAACCAGATGCCGATCTGCCGCCCGTTCGCATCGACCTCGGGCTCCAGCGGCACGCTCTGCGCGGCCCCATCGGCGATCCGCTTCGCTGACCATGCCGCCACGGCCGCATCGAGGACGTCGTCCACGGGCACCGCCCCCACGCCTTCGAGGAATTTGGGCAGTACGATCCCCGCCTGCTCCAGCGCGGCCCGGCGCTCGTTCGCACCGTTCCAAGATCGCTTGGGGGTCATGAGGACCCGCCCGCATAGCGCTCGGAAGCACAGCTCTGGATGCACCTCGTGGATCTTGTCGCTGGTCTCCCGCGGCAGCGATGCCACGAGGGCCTGGACCTCGAGGATGTTGTGGCGCAGGGCGAAGCTCTGGGCGGAGATGCTCTTGCCCGTGAGCTCCACGGCCTTCTTCCGAGCGTCCGCGTAGGTCGCTTGGCTCAGGACGTCCTTGGGCGGCACAGGGAAGATCGTGGCTCGGCGCGGACCAAGGAGCATCTTCGCCTTGAGGTCCACGGCTCTCCGGCCGTTCACGGGGAGTCCAATCGGCACGTCCACGCCGAACGCGACGGCGCCGCGATAGGCGGAGACGACCTCGGCCACCTTGTCCACGAGGATGGCCGAGGCGAAGGTCCCGTCCTTGGTCAGCGCAACCGCTACCCAGCGCCCTTTGGTTCCATCGATCCCGATGAACCGCGAGCTATCGTCCGCATTCGCGCCTTCGACGTTTCCCATGACCTGCCATGACCTCCACTTCACTCACCTGCGCCGGTAACGTTGTAGCCTGATGGGCATGTCGATGCTCCTGCTTACCCCATTGTTCTTCGTCTCCCAAGCAGCCTCCCCCGCGGCTCCCGCTGCAGGTCCTCCTGCCGGCCCCCTGGACGGAAGCGCGGTCGAAGCGGCCGTTTGGTACCTCCTCGATAGCAACGCGGACGGGCTGATCGACCGCTACGAGGCCGCAGCAGCCGCAATGGCCTGGGTCGATGCAGCGGAGGCCGATCAGAAGAGCGCGGGCTCTACCGCGCCCGGCGGTGCGCCTTCCAGCGGCGTGACCGCCGAAGCCTTCATGGCGTATCTCCGCGTCAGCGCCTCCGAGTTCGTAGACGAAGCGGAGTTCTTCGTGGCGACCCTCGACAAGGACGGGGACGCACGCGTGAGCTCCGAAGAGCAACCCCCTACCCTCGGAGAGCTCGATGCGCTCCAGGGCGCCAAGCTGTTGCCGGAGGGAGGCTGGACCGCCGCGGACCTGATCGACGCGTCCTCATCGGGGAACCCCGCCATGATCTCCCTGTGGGAGGCGCTCAGCCAGATCGTCTATAGCGACGAAGACGGGGACGGCTACGTATCCGCGGCAGAGCTTGGCGAGAACCCGCGCATCGGCGCGTGGTCCTTCGCCGACGTCGACGCGGACGCCGACGGAAAGATCAGCGCGGTCGAAGCCGCCTACGCCATTGAGCCCAGCGTCGAAGAGGCCAACCTCGAGGCCGAGGCCAAAGAATGGTTCACGGGCCTCGACGCCAACTCGGATGGAGTGCTCGATGCCCCCGAGCTGGACGAGGAATTCGAGCTCAACTCCTGGCGGATATTTGACACCTCGGGCGACCGGCGCCTCGAGCCCATCGAGTTCACGCCGCTGGTCGCGGCTTCCGAGCTGCCGGCCACGTTCACCGTCGAAGGCCAGGTCGCCACGATGCGCGGCACGATCACCGGCTCCACTCCCGGCCGATTCCTGCGGGTGTTGATGGAGCACCGCGACGTGAATGAGCTCGCGCTTGAGTTCGTTCCAGGCTCCATGAACGACGAAGCGAACGGCACGTTGCTCAGCCTCGCGCACCAGTCCGGCGTGACGGTTCGGGTGCCCCGCGGGGGCATGACGGCCTCCGGCGGCACGGACCTGCTCCTCGCGGGCCAGCGCCGGATCGTGGAGCAGGGGTCGCTGATCGGCATTCACTCCTGGGCCGGCGAGGGCGTCGAGGGGCGCGACCTGCCTAAGGACCACGAGAGCCACAGCTTCTATCTCGACCGCTTTGCCTCCCTCGGCATCGACCCGGCGTTTTACTGGCGAACCTTGGAGGCGGCCCCTGCGGACGGAATGCACTACATGACCGAAGACGAGATCCACGAGCTGGGGCTGCGCACCGATAGCCAGGGACTGGAAGTCTTCCAGACGGGCTCGCGCTCTAGCCTGCGGGGCCTTTGCGCAGTGACGAACGAAATCGCGTGGGCCACAGGGAGCGCGGCGACCGTCCTCCGCACGGTCGACGCGGGCCGCAGCTGGCGCAACGTGGCGCCGGGTTCCATCGCTGGCCTCGATGTGCGGGACGTCTTCGCCATCAGCGCCGACGTCGCTTGGATCATGACCGCAGGACCCGGCGAGTCTTCGCGCATCCTCTTCACGGACGACGGCGGAGGCCAGTGGGTCGAGCAGTACCGCGAAACCTCGCCGCAGGCCTTCCTTGACGGGTTCGACGCCTGGGACAGCGGCGCGCTCATCGCCTACGGAGACCCGATGGAGGACGGCCGCTTCCGCGTGCTCTTGACGGAAGACGGCGGGCAGAACTGGACGCCCTCGACCACGGGGCCCCTCGCCCTCGAAACGGGCGAGGCTAGCTTCGCCGCCAGCGGCACCGGCGTTCGTACCCTCGGCGGCCTGCGCGCCTGGATCGTCACCGGCGGCACCAACGACATGGCACGCGTGTTCTGGTCGGAGGACGTCGGCCGATCATGGACCGCTGTGACGACCCCCGTTGCCGCGAAAGGAGCCGGGGCCGGCGCCTTCAGCATCTCGTTCCGTGAGGACGGGACCGGCGTCATCGTGGGCGGCGACTTCCTGGCCCGCGAGGTGGGCGGTACCGCCAACGCAGCCTGGAGCACGGACTTCGGCAAGACCTGGCACCCGTCGGAGGAAGGCCCGCGCGGACAGCGCGCAGGCTCCGTCGCGGTCGGCAACGGTTGGTTCCTGGCCACGGGGCAAACGGGCACTGACGTCAGCCGCGACGGCGGCAAGACCTGGAAGGCGTTCAGCTCCGAAGGCTTCCACTGCGTTGATGTCGCGCTGGAAGACGGAGCGATCTGGCTCGCCGGCCCGGGCGGTCGGGTCGCGCGCGTGCGGTAACGAAAGAAGCGCGAGCCCGGGGGCACTCGACTCCGGGCCGACGGCTATTCTCTTCGGGCCACTATGCCTCCCCTCTACAAGACGCTCCGCCCTCTGTTCTTCCGCGCCTCGGCGGAGACCGCGCACCACGCGGGGATCCGTCTCGGCAAACTCGGCCAGCTCGCCCCGCCCGTGCTGCGTGCGATCTACGCGCCAAGGCTTTCCGAGGCGGACAAGGCGCGACTCCGCGTCCGGGCGTTCGGGTTGGACTTCGAGACACCCGTCGGCATCGCCGCGGGCCTCGACAAGAACGGCGAGCTGGTGCGCCTCTGGCCCCACCTCGGGCTCGGCTTCTGCGAGGTCGGCTCCGTCAGCGCCCAGGCCAGCGCGGGCAACCCCAAGCCCCGCGCTTTCCGCCTCGCCAAAGATGAAGCGCTCATCAACCGCATGGGGCTCAACAACCACGGGGCGAGCGCGATCGCGGAGCGCCTCCGTCGCACCCCGCGCACGCCCGGCTTCGTGGTGGCAGTCAACCTCGCGAAGACCCACAGCCCCGACATCCTCGGTGACGCGGGGATCGAGGACTTTGTGACAAGCTTCCAGGCGCTGCTCCCCCACGCCGACTTCGTCGTGCTCAACGTCTCGTGCCCCAACACCGCCGAGGGCAAGACCTTTGAGTCCCCCGAAGCCCTGACGCCATTGCTCGATGCCATCGCGGCGGAGCGCACGCGCCAGAGCTCAAGCGTCCCGATCCTCGTCAAGCTCTCGCCGCCTGCGGAGCTACCGGTGGACGAGGGAGCCGTGAACGACATCCTCGAGCTCGCGTTGGAGCGAGGCGTCACGGGCTTCGTCGCCACCAACACCGCCTCGGACCGCGAGGGCCTCACGCGCACCGCTTCCTCCGAGATCGAGGCCATTGGCCGCGGCGGACTTAGCGGCGCCCCGCTGCGCAAACGCGCGAACGCCCTCGTCCAGCACCTGTACCGGCAGGCCGGAGACCGCGCCACGATCATCGGCGTCGGCGGCATCGACTCGGTGGACTCCGCCTACGAACGCGTGCTTTCCGGGGCGAGCCTCATCGAGCTCTACACCGGCCTCGTCTTCAAGGGCCCCGGCCTCGCCGGGGAGGTGGTCAAGGGATTGGCCCAGCGGCTGGAGGCCGACGGCTTCGGCTCCGTTGCAGAAGCGGTCGGGACCCGGGCTTAGCCGCCAAGTCCATGACAGGCGACTAGGCGAGCGCCGGCTCGGCGAGGTCGTCCCAAAGGGCTCGACGGGCTACGAGCGCCGCCTTGGCGCCCGCGATGCCCTCGCTGAGCTTGAGGGGATCGCCGCCGAAGATCGCGTCGAGCATCCGCCGCGCGAGCGGCCCGTGGTGATCGCCGTCCGCCTCGATGTGGCGCTCAAGGTAGCCGAGCAGAAGGCCGCACGGTGTGCCGCTGGCCTGCAGCTCTCGGACGAGGGGCATGAACATCCGCGGGATCACGTCTTCGCGTCCGTGAAAGAAAACGGCGGCGCGCACGTGCAGCGGTTTCTCCAACAGCTCGAAGGTCGTCTTGCCAAAGGCAGCCGACGCGGGCGGCAGCTCGCACGAGCTGAGCACCTCTCCGGGCGACTCGCCGCGGCGGAGGCGCCGCACCACGCGCCGAATCGGGCCGGTGTCGGCCCCCACCTCGTCCATCGCGGCGAGGTACCACTCGAAGTGACTCGCCGGGGATCGCTCCCCTAGCCCCGCTGCCCTCGCGTAGCGCGGAAACTCACCGTCGGACTCTTCGTCGAGGACGATCTCGTTGATGAAGCGCGCGACCTCAGGGTCGGCGGGCGGAAGCCACACGGGCCCCATGGACGTGAGGTCTCGCTGGAGGCTCTTGACCAGCGACATGAAGTCCAGCACGCAGATCACGTGGTGCTCCATGAAGCGTCGGAGGGCCTCGACGGAATCGAGGGAGTGGTAGGCGGGGTGGTCGCCGAGCGCGGACTTCGCGCGCTCCAATTCATCGAGCTGGGTGGTCGCGGGGGTGCTCATGGGGAGATGTTAGGTCCCACGGGGCGGGCATGGATCCCCAGGAGTGAGATTACCCCGCCGCGCTCTTTGTCTCAGCTCTCCCGATCTCAGCCCGTCCGATCTCAGCCGGCCCCGCGCGCGTTGATCGCGTGATCCCCGCGCAGCGGATCGGGAAAGAAGAAGCCGCGCTCCCGCGGGTCCGGCGGGGAAAGCGCCATGTGCTGTGGTGTCCCCGGCTCGAAGCGCGCGGCGTCGAACCAGTTGTAGGGCGTCGCGTGGACGAGGTGATAGCGCTGGATAGCGCCCATGAACACGATGCGCTCATGGCCCGCCTTGACGCGGCTGCCCTGGTGCAAAGTAGCGCAGGTATCGAGGAGCAGCGCGCGGCCGCGTTTGCCCGTCATCTGGATGAACTCATCCGGGGACGCGTGCTGGCGAACGGCCTCGTCCGTGTAGGGGCCTGCGCGCATGTACGAACCGGCAGGGCCCTCGGGCTTGCCGCCCAGGGCTCGGCTGACCCGCTCGGACGCAGCCGCGGGAAGGAAGGTGAGTGGGCCATGGCGATCGTCGTCGACGTCGCTGAGGAGTACGAAGAGCTTGACCTGACGGTCGTCCTCGCCGTCGTAGTGGAAGAGCTGGCTTCCGCCCCATTCCTCTTCGTCCGCCTCTTCGGGCTGGCCCGGCGAATAGCCGATCGCCACGCGGCGCAGCACAGGCACCGCGCCGAGGTAGTCCGACACGCAGTCGAGGAGCTCGTCCGTCACCATGGAGTCCACCAGTTCAGGGCGCTTGGCGACCCGCTCGTCCCCGAGGAAGTCGAAGGCGATTCGGAACCGCCCGGGGGCGGCGTCCACAAGGCGCTGAACGTGGGGGCGCGCTTCCGAGATTGCCTCAGTACAAGACTCGACAATGGTGTCGATGCCGGGCAGTTCGCCGGGCTCGATCCACCGGTAGCCGAGCTTGGGGTCGATGCGCACCGGCGTCGAGCCCGAGGCCGCGACCTGGGCTTTCAGCGTCTGGGCGGCTCGCTTGCGGCGCAGAAGCTCAAGAGGGTGCGCGGCCCGGCGCTGGGCCTGGAGCATCCGGAACCCGGCCCTCGACGAGTAGATCGAAAAGTGAAGGCGCGTACGGATCCCGACTTCTCGGGGACGCTCCGCGTTCTCTGCCACTGGGTTCTTCATCGGTTCTAGGGGGTCCGAGTGGACCGCTCACCCGTAGTCTACTCCCGTGAGGGGGTCGAGGGGCCACGTCGTCGAGTCGAGAATCATGGACGCGAAATGTCTCAATCGCGACACGACTGCGCTCAGTGCCGGTAGCCCCCGTCGGGGCGCTCGAAGCCGAGCTTCTTCCACTGCTTCCAGAACTCGTCGCGCCGGTTCCAGCTGAACGCCTGCTGGCTCGTGCCTTGGAGACGCGTGAAGTAGGGCTTGTAGCGGGCAGGCACGCGGTCCTTCAGGATCGCCATGTTCTTACGGTACGTTTCGCGCTGGACCGCTAGCTCCGCCTCGTAGCTGGCGCGGGCCCTGCGTGGAATGCCGGTGTCGTTGGCCTTGAAGAGAAAGCTGTTCCCGAGCGTGAAGAGAATCAGCTCTGTTTCCAGCAGGCTGCGCTCTTCGATGCACCGATCGATCGCGCCTGCGACGACGTCAGGATCTTCCCAGTGCCGCATGAAGATCAGCCGGGCGACGCTCGTGGGGTTGGCACCGGGGGCCGACCAATTGGCGCGGATCGAGCTCGGCTCGAGGTAGCTAGTGATCCCGGCCAAGAAGACCGCCGCGGCCGCGCCCACGGCGACGACCTCGAGCCTTCTGGACAGCCGAGACAATACCACCGCCAGCGAGATCCACGCGATCGGATGCAGGGGCAGCATGTAGCGATACCCCGAGACCCAGCGATCCTGGCCGTGGAACGTGCCGAACGTATAGAGAACGACCCACAGGAGTGGGTACAGCGCAGCGGCGAGCAGCGGCGATGGGCTGCCAGTGCGCCGCCAAGACCGCAGCTCCTGGACCGTCATCACGGCCCATGCGATCGTGGCTGCAATGAAGAAGGTCCACTCGATGACGCGACCGGCCCCACCCCACTCCGGCAGGTACATGGAGTGCGGCAGGAAGTGAGTGACGAGGCGATGAAAGGTGTCCTGCACGCTCGCCGCGCCGGCCTGGAAGTGCGCGCTCGCGGACTTACCGTAGACCCCGACGCCCCGCCAATCGTTGTGGATGTTGTAGTTCCACCACGGTGCTAGGCCGACCAGGACACCGACCACGCGAACGTAGATTCCCGAGCGAAGGAGGAACTTGGGGCTTCGCAAGAACTCGACGACGAGCATCACCGCAAGCCAGATCAAGAGTCCGTAGTGGAACCAGATCGACACGCCGGCGAGGATGCCCAGAAGGAACTCGTCGCGGCTAGATGCATGCGTCTTCGAGCCATCGACCGTCGGCTCGCCTCGGGCCGAGCGGCGCCGGAAGACCGTGCGATGCCAGGCCCAGAGTAGGAGCATGGCAAACGCATTGGCTTCGACGTGGGACGCCCAAACGATCGACCCGACCATGAGGTAGCCAGGGGAGGGAATCGCTGCCAAAACGCCC
>CALHGQ010000474.1 GCA_938030175.1 uncultured bacterium
CCTCAGGTGGTTGCTGACCCGGCTCTGGGCCATGCCCAGGGCTCGGCTGAGCTCGCCCACAGCCAGTTCTTCCTGTCCCAAGAGCGCGAGGGCTCGCAGGCGCGTGGGATCCGCCAGCACCTTCAACAGCATCGGAGCGCTGGACCCGGGGGCCGCGCTGCGGGTGGAGCTGGTGGTGGTGACGGGGGCGATGGACATGGCTTGGGTCCGATGGAAGACCCTTATGGCACTCCATCATGACATGCTGATGTTCGACATTCCAGCCCGTCGGATGAACCCTTTGGCAAAAAAAGAGCCCCCTGCGGCCTAAGACCGCAAGGGGACGTCCTTCGAGGCACGCTGGACGCGCCTTCTAGCTCAGGCTCAAAATGAGGCGCTAGCCGTTCGCGGACACCGGCGACAGGTCCGGCGTCTCGATCTCCAGGATGGTCAGCTCGATGTCGCCACCGGGCAGCTTCACCTCTGCCTTCTCGCCCTGGTTGAGGCCCAGAAGGCCCTGGGCGAGGGGAGCGCGGTACGAGATGACCTGGGTGCCGAGCACCTCGTCGTCGTCCCATGGGCCGAGGATGAGAACCGTCGACTTCTCGCCGGTCGCCACGTTGCTGTAGGTGACGCGGGTACCGGGACACACCGTGTCCTCGATCATCGCGGCCTCTTCGATCAGGTCGGTCGAGCGCAGCTCTTCCTCCATCTCCATGGCGCGTGCCGTCAGGTTGCGCTGCTCCTCGATCGCTGCTTCCCACTCGGAGTTCTCCGAAAGGTCGCCGAACGAAGCGGCGCGGCCGATCGCGTCCGTGTTCTCGGGGATCTTGACCTCGCGGAGCTCCTTGAGCTCGTTCGAGCGACGACGCAGTCCGGCCCGCGTGGTCCAGATCGTCGATCCTTCCCAGAAGAAGCCTGCGTCCTGCGCGAAGAACTGACGGTCCTTGGAAAGGGCGATCTCCGTGATGAGCAGCTCGATCTCGCTGTCCACGCCGCGGCTGGCCGTCACGTTGGCACTGCGCAGCGCCGAGATATCCGCCGTTGCGAAGAGTCGCTTGAGAATCGAGTCATCGCCCTTCGTCAGGAAGTCCGTGAGACGTCCCGAGATACGCGTCAGCTGCGGGTTGCCGCGACGCTCGCGCGACGTGTACTGGGCCAGTGCGAGCAGGGCTTGGCCACGCTGAACGGGCGTCGGCATGTCGTCGTGGATTTCGCAGTCCTCGAACTTGTCAGCCAGCACGATCATGAGCGTGGGGTTGCGCAGCGGACGAGCCAGGAGGCCCGAGTAGTGCTTGCGCAGCTCCGACTCGCGACCCATGGCGAGGAGGCGATCCACGAGGGGTCGCACTTGGCCCGGGGCCGCGTGCTGGAGGTGGGGGAGGACTTCCTCGACCCAGGTCCCGTCGTCTTCGACCTCCTCAGCGTCCGCGTCGGCCTTCTCGGGCTCGGCGGCGGCGGGCTCTGCGGCGGCCGGCTCTGCTGCGGCCTCGCTAGCGCCTTCCCCAGCGCCTTCCCCAGCGCCTTCTTCTGCGCCCTCGGCGGCCGCGATGGCTGCGTCAGCCTCAGCGCCTTCCTCGGTGCCGATGGCATCGATGGTGGCCTGGGTCTCAGCGAGCTCGGCGTCCACGGCCTCCAGTGCCAGCTTTGCGCCGCCGCTGCCGAACAGCTCGGGCAGGATCGATACGGTGCGCTCCTGGTCCTTTGCGCCGGGGAGCGCCTGGAAGAGCTTCCAGATCTCGGGCGGCTGCGAAACGTCGGGCGGTTCCGGTGCCTGGAGCACTTCGTAGAGCACGCGGCGCATCAGCTTGGGCGACTTGCCGCCCTTATCGCGCAAGAAGAGCCATGCGGCCAAACGCTCAGGAAGCGGCTCTGACTCCAGTTTGGCGGCGTTCTCAAGCTCCTCGATGGCGATGGCCGCGAGGTGCTCCTCGATGCCCTGACCCACAAAGAGGTCGCGCACGCGCTGGTGCACTTCAGCCAGGTTCGTGGCGCGCTGCAGGATGCGGCGCAGGGCCTCGCCCGGGTCCTTCTTGACGAGGAGCTGCGTGACGAGAGACTTCTGCGGCGTGCCGCTGACCTCGATCTCGTCGGAGTTCTCTGCCAGCTTGCGTGCCTTGCGCCACCACGCGGACCAAGCGCTGCCTTCGATGCCGATCTGCATCATGGCCGTCTTGATGGTCGTGGTCGTCGCGCGGCCGTTGTGCCGGTTGAGGATCGCGCCCAGTGCCTCGACCGGGTTCGCTTTGACCTCTTTCTTGAGGGCCTCGGGGTCCTTGAGGCTCCGGGAGCGCAGGTCGCCTTCGGTAAGCGGGTCGAAGATATCCATCGCCGCGCTAAGCGGGAAGTTGTCCGTGCGCTCGTTCCAGAACTTGACGCGCACGTGGCCCTTGGCTGCCTCCATGGCGAGGACTTCGCCGACGCCCCAGCCGCCGGGGTGGAACAGGGTCGATCCCTTCTGGAATGCGACGAGCTTGGCGAACTTCTTCCACGGTTTGCGGAGGTCGGCTGCGCCTTCCTTGAAGCCCGTGACTTCCTGGAACACCGGGTACCAGGCCTTGTCCCCCCAAGCCTTGTCGGAGGCTTCCATCAGCTCTGCGGCGATCTCGCCCGGGTTACCACCGGCGGCGAGGGTCGATCCGAGGATCATGGCGGCGTCGTGGGCGCGGCCAGCCTCGATGAGCTTGGCAGCGTGTTCTTTGGCCTGCGGGACAAGGCGACCCGCGCGCTTCTTTTCTCCGGCCAATTTGATGGCGGGCAGCAGCTCTTCGATCGGGCCGTCGGACGAACGTAGGTTCGCCCAGGCGTCGTCGAACTCTTGCCACATCTCTTTGGTGGCTAGAAGGGGAAGGCTCATGTGTCGTGGTTGCGGTGGCCGACTAGGTAGGTCGGCAAAGGCGCCGGTTGGCCGGTGGTGAAACCGTGCCCTTCAGGCGGGGACAGCGAACGCCGAAGGCAGCGTTCACGCGATCTGTTGGGGAGAAGGTCCTATGGAGGAGAAGACCGTAGCATCCCATCACTGGATTCCCATGGAGGCTCGCATCCAAGCCCCCCAGAACCCGTTCAGAAAAAATGGCTACAGAATGCGCCCCCGTGACTGCTTTCAACAATCACGGAGGCGCTAAGGAAGTATGGGGGTCCGCTAGGCAAGGGTCCAGCCTTGAAGGTTGATTCCTGGCCCGTTCTCTACCTTGGATTCGCGGGGTCAGAGTGGACCGAAGGCGCCAACGCTCGGCTCGGAGGAGCGGGAACGTTCCGGCGACGGCCTCAATCCACCGCGAGGACGAGGCCTTTGAGGTACCTGGAGCGACCGAAATCCGGGCGTTGCGGGTGATCCGCCGAGGCGCCCAGCACTTCGATGAGCCGAACCTCACGCTCCGCCCGCCGCGCTGCCTGGAATACGATCCCAGCAAAAGAAGGAAGGTCGAGCGCGCCCGAGCAAGAGAACGTCGCCACCAGTCCGCCCGGGGCCACAGCACCGATGCCCAGAGCGTTCAGGTCCCGGTACTTGGACTTCGCCTGCTCAAGGTCTCGCTTGCCCTTGGCCAGCTTGTGGGGATCCAGGATCACCGCTCCGGGGCGGCGCTTGGACCGATTCACGTCGCGAAGCACGTCGAATGCGTCTGCGTGGTGGAACTCGATGGCCAACTTGTTGCGGCGGGCTGCCTCCTGGGCCCTCGCGAGGGGTTCCTCATCAAGATCCACCGCGGTCACGCTCCGCGCGCCGCCGAGCATCGCGGGGATCGCGAATCCGCCCGCATGGCAGCACAGGTCCAGCAAATCCCGTCCGCGAACGTATTCGGCGAGCTTTCGCCGGTTGTCTCGCTGGTCGCAGAACCAACCCGTCTTGTGGCTCTCGCCCGGGTGAACCAGGAACTCGGCGTCGAACTCCCGGATGTAGCGCGGCTCCACGGTGTCCCCGTCGACCCCCGGGTCGCGTTCTGGGAATCCCTCGCCGTTGCGGGCGCTCTTGGCGAAGCGGTGGAGGACCGCATGCCCCGGAAGGAGCTCTCTGAGAACAGATTCCACCTCGTGCCGCAGGTTCCAGAACCCGAGGGAGTGGTGCTGGCAGACCAGGGCGTCCCCGAGCTTGTCGACGATCAAACCGGGCAGATCGTCGCCCTCGGCGTGGACGATCCGGTAGCAGTCCGTGACGTCATCGAGCCGGAGGAGCTTGCGGCGTAATCGCAGCGCAGAGGCGATCTGGCGCCGGAAGAACTCCTTCGGGCGGTCCAAATCGGTCCTTCTACCCCTCGAGAGCATCCGAACCCGGATGTCCGAGGTGGAGTTGTAGAGTCCGTGTCCGCAGAATCTCCCCTCCCCGTCGATGACCTCGACGATGGATCCGTCTGGCGCGGAACCACCCCCGTAACCGGCATCCGGATCGTCCATAAGACGAGCGTAGATCCAGGGCCCTTGCGGAAGGCGTTCTAGCGCCAGGTGCACTTGTGCGTAGGCTGACATATCCGGGATGCTAAGGCTTTCCCGGTCCGGCCTGGGCCAAATCCGCGCGCGACGGCCCGAGCCTCTCCGTTCCTCATCACTAGACTCCATGCACGTACTGCTCCTAGAAGTCATCGCCCTCGTGGGCGCCACCGTTCACACGATGGAGCCCGCCACCGCGCCCCTTGAGGGGGCCACTGTCCTCATGGAGGACGGCGTGATCACGGAGGTGGGCAAAGATGTGACGATCCCTGACGGGGCGGAGACCGTCGACCTGACCGGTCTGCATCTCATTCCCGGACTGATCGACGCTTCGGTGACCTTCGACGCAGAGCATGATCCGCTCTACCTCTCGGCCGGGGTCACCACGGTGCGCGATGCGGGCTCGCCGATTGGCGTGATGCTGCCCGAAGCGGCCCTCGGGATGCGAGATCGCCAGCCGGGTCCCAGCCTCATGGTCGCGAGCCCGGTCTTCTCTTCGGCGATGACCGCCACCCGCCAGGATGCGTTCTTGCTGGATGAGCCCGCCAAGGCCGCGCAGCAGATCAACGAGGTGGTCGACCTCCTCGGCAAGGCCAAGGCGCACGTGGACTACTTCACGTTCGAGCGCGGCATCCAAGCGCCGCAGCACGGCGTCGTCAACGGCGCGGCGGCGGTATACGGCGTCGAGTCCTGGGGACCACTCCCTGACGCGCTGACGCTCGCGGAGGCCAAGAAGGCAGGCCAGGCCAACCTCGCGGGACTCAACTCCTTGATGAAGGGCGGCGCACGCTTTGAGACCTTGGAGTCCGACGCAGCATTCCTTGAGTGGATGGGATCCCAGGTCGCAGCGCTGACGGCGGGGGAGTGGCGCGTCGAGCCCTTCCTCATGGGAACGGCACGCATCACGCGCATCGCGAATGCCGAGGCGGACCCGGCGGTACTGCCAGCGCTGGGCGGACTCTACGCAACGGCATGGCGCACGGATCTCGAAACCTTTCGCATGCTCCGTGCCGGCGACGCGCTCGGGCCCGTGGAACTATCGGTGAACCGCCAGCGCACGATGACCAAGGCGCTCTACGACTCCGGGGTCCAGCTCGTGCCCGCGAGTGGCGCACCCAGCGGCGGCATCGCCCCTGGCAGCGGACTCGTGGATGAGCTCGAAGAATGGAACGCGGCGGGAGTCCCCGCGCCTGCGATTCTCGAGTTGGCGACGGTGCGCGCCGCGGAGGCGCTCGGCGCCGCCGACAGCATCGGCCAGATCGCCGTCAGCTTCACCGCCAACATGATCGCCTGCGGCAGCGACCCGCGGCGTTCCGTGGACGCACTCCGAAGCCCCGAGCTCGTCGTCCTTCGGGGGAAGGTCCTGGAGCGCTTCCACTTGGACGATGCGGTGACGGCCCTCGTCGAACGCCAGAAGCGCATCGAAGAGCAGCGTTCTCGACCGATCGCATTGGAGCGAGCCCCGATGCCGGAAGGCGAGGCACTCGTCGAGGGGACAGCCAACCTCATGGCCTACGGATCGCGCAGCGCCATCGAGCGCTACAGCGTCGTGCGGCAGGCCGACGGGTCGATGGTCTACGGCGCGCGGGTACGGGTGCTTCCGACCGGCAAGGCCGCCGGGCGCGAGCTCCTCATCGTCCAGACGATCAAGGACGGCCTCGTCTCCGAGTTCGACATGACGTTGGTCGCGCTGGATGAGTCCAGCAAGCCCATCTTGACCGAGAGCGGCGATCCGGCCTTCGCGGCCAAGGGGCGATCGTCCCCCGTGACCAAGAAGCTCTCGATCGAGCGGTTCCGCAGCGGGCTGCAGATGGACGCTAAGGGAGCTGACGAAGCCATCGCAGCGATCGACGGAAGCACGGCGCTGCTCGGGCTGATCGGCGCGAAGCACTTCCCGGAGGGCGCGAGCTTCGTAGCAGCGTTCGACGGCGTGGCGATGGAGCCGCTGGTGGACCGAGTGACACTGCAGGTCAGTGAACAGGACGGGCGCCTCTCGATGAACGACACGCGCGGTGCGCGCGTGTACGGATTCGGCCAAGGGGGAGAGCTGCGTTTCGCCGCCCGTGCCCAAGCCGGCGGACGCCTCGACCTTGAGCCGGGCGTCGCGCTCGGCAGCGGGGCGCTGTCGGCGCTCGAGCTGAAGGAAGAACGTCTCTTCACCGGAGACGCCGCCACGTGGTACCAGATCCCGCAGACCGAAGGGCAGCCGGTGGAAGCCAGCGGCAAGACCGAGGACCCCAAGTAGTGATCAATCGCGCTGATGATTCAGCGGCCTCCGGGATGGGCGATGGACTCGCGTCCAACGTGAAGCCCGCGGCCGCCGCCAACGCACCCGCGGTGCCGCCCGAGCGCTTTGCGACGAGCGTCAATGTCGACGTACCGGTGGCGGGCGAGGGCGAGTTTCAACCGTTGCAGCTCGGCGAGGGACGCGTCAGCTCCGAAGGGGTCATCCCCGTCTGGCCCCCGGTGGTCCTCGCCCCGATGGCGGGCGTGACGAACCTCGCGTTCCGTTCGCTCTGCCGCGAGTACGGCGCGGGTCTCTACGTCTCCGAGATGATCACGGCGCGCGGTTACCTCATGGGCAACCGCCTCACGAACCTGCTCGCCTCCTCATCGCCCGACGAGTCGCCTCGCTCCGTGCAGGTCTACGGCGCCGATCCCGTGGACCTCGGCGAGATGGTCAAGAGCCTCGTCGACGATGGCGTAGACCACCTGGACATCAACATGGGTTGCCCGGTGCCCAAGGTCACGCGGTCCGGTGGGGGCAGCGCCATCCCCGTGAAGCCGCGCCTGCTCGCACGGCTCGTCCGCGCCATGGTGCAAAACGCCGGCGATGTGCCTGTGACCGTGAAGATGCGCATGGGCATCCAAGACAACTTGCTGACCTATGAGGAAGCAGGGCGCGCCGCTGAAGGGGAAGGCGCATCGGCCGTCGGCCTGCACGCGCGGACGGCGTCGCAGCTGTACTCCGGAGAAGCGAACTGGGCGTCGATCGCGCGCCTCGTCGAGGTCCTCGATGTGCCGGTACTCGGAAACGGCGACATCTGGGAGTCCTACGACGCTCTACGAATGATGCGCGCCACCGGATGCGCAGGCGTGATCGTGGGCCGCGGCTGCCTCGGCCGCCCGTGGCTATTCCGCGAACTCAGCCAGGCGTTCAACGGACAGGAGCCGGACCTGCCGCCGCACTTTGCGGGCGTCGTGGAGGTCATGGTGGACCATGCCCACCGCCTCATCGAGCTGTTCGGCCCTGACGTCGGCATGCGCCAAATGCGCAAGTGGTGCTCCTGGTACACCAAGGGCTTCCGCGGATCGGCCGCCGTGCGCGGTAACCTCATGCGCATCCAGTCCATCGAGGACCTCGTGGCAGCGGTGAGCACTTTGGACCCGAACGAAGCGTTCCCGACCACCGCGCTGCGCGCCCAGCGCGCCAAGGGATCCAAGACCCAGACGGTGAAGCTGCCCGAGGGATACTTGGACGACCTGAACGACGACACGCCACCGAAGGGCCCGCGTAGCGTCGATGAGATCGAAGCCTGGGAGAAGGCGCTCAACGGTGGTTGATTCAGCCGCGGGTGGGGGCGCGCCGGGGGAGGATCCTGGTGGAGTGCGGGATGTCTTGATCGTGGGGGCCGGGGCGGCGGGGCTTTGGTGCGCCCAGGCTGTCGGACGCGCTCTGAAGGAGCGGGGGGCGAGCCACGGCGCCGTCCTCGTCATCGAGAAGACGCCGCGCACCGGGACCAAGGTGCTGGCGTCCGGCGGCACGCGCTGCAATGTTACGACGACCCACGGGCCGGATGAAGCCGCACGCCTCTTCGGGACGCGCGGCGAGCGGTTCCTGCGGCATGGGTTCCGCCAGCTGACGCCCCAGGCGGTACGCCAACAGTTCGAGACCTGGGGCGTGCCCATGGACGAGGCGCCCCTCGACAAGATCTTCCCCGCATCAGGGAACGCGCGCGACGTACGTGACGCGCTGGAGACGGCTGCGCGGGCGGGCGCAGAGATCGTCCTCGGGAGCGGCGTCGAGGCTATCGCCCGCGACGGCGACGTTTGGGCCGTGATCACCTCGGAGGGCATCACCTACCGCGGCCGAGCGCTCGTACTCGCTGCCGGCGGCAAGAGCTACCCGCTCACCGGCACGACCGGCGACGGCTACCCCTGGCTCACGGAGCTCGGCTTGGACGTGGTCGACCCAGTGCCTGCCCTCGTTCCGTTGGCTTCACCCGAGTCCTGGGTGCACGAGCTCACCGGGCTTGCATGGCAAGGGGGCGAGCTCACCCTCGAAAACGCCGCGGGCAAGGTCCTGCAGCGCCGTCGCCGCCCGCTGCTGTTTACCCATAAAGGACTGTCCGGCCCCGCTGCGATGGACGTCTCCCATCACGTGGCCCGGGAAGCCCACGAGCAGGGGGCCGCGAAGGGCTTCCACGCCCGCTTGGACTTCTTCCCGGACCACACGCGCGAGGACATTCGATCGGAGCTCGTGAAGGCCGCGGGCGCTCCCGGGAATCCGCGGCTCCAGCGAATGATGGCCAGCCTCTCCATGGGGCCGATGGCGCGGCGCATGTTCGACGCCGTGGCGACAAGCGCTGGCATCGATCCCGGGGTGACGGTGGGGGAGCTGCAGAAGTCCCAGCGCCACGGTCTCGTGGAGGCGCTGAAGGGACTGCCGATCGAGGTGACTCACCCCCTCGGTTGGGATCAGGCGGAGGTCACCGGAGGTGGGCTCAGCCTCAAGGCGCTCAACCCGCGCACGATGGCGGTCAACGGACACGAGGGACTCTTCGTGATCGGTGAGCTTCTGGACGTCAACGGTCCGATTGGCGGGCTCAGCTTCCAGGCCGCGTTTGCGACGGCCCAGCTCGCGGCGGACGCTCTCAGCTCCGACTGAGCGGGGAACCCGGGACCTCTCGGCGCTGGGCCTGCCCCGCAGCGTCAAGGCCGCCAGGGCTACTCGCCCTTATCGAACGCCCCGTACTCGTTCAGGATCCCGTGGAAGGTTCTGCGGGTCCATGCCCGTGATTCGTCGAGGGCCCGCTGTCGCGCCGCCGCCCGCTCGACCACGTCCTTGGACTTGTCGACCTTGGCCGCGTTCTTCTTCCACCAGCGGTCCCACTTCTTGTCCTCGGGCAGGAACTCGCGCATCTTTTCCGGCTCGGACACCTGGAGCTCCCAGAAGCCGTGGAGGCGCAGGGCTGACGCTTCGTAGCCGCTGGGCAGCTTCGTGGTCCCTTGCACAAAGAGCCGCGCCAACGACGTGCGAAGTGCACGGTAGCGGCGCAGGGGCGAGAAGTGCTCGCCGATGCGCTTGTACAGCCTCTTGTGCTGGCTGCCGGGGACCGGCGCCTTCCAGGTCTTCCAGTTGTTGTCGAGCGTGTGGATGATGCCCAGGCACTCCACGTCCGGCATCTCGAGGTTCTGCCCGGACGACCACGCTTGGTAGAGCGTCACGTCCCGATAGGCGTTGCCGCTTCTGTCGGAGTAGGCGTGGCTGAACGCCAAGGCTGCCTCCCGCATCTCGCCGCGGTCGAGCTGCATCTCCACCATGGCTTCCACGAGGTCCGTGTGTGGCCCGAAGCCAGCGATGGCCGTCCGCGCGATGCGCTCGGGATCGTCCCAAGCCTGGACCGCCACGATGGTGCCGAGACCCCAGTCGTAGGTGAAGGCGACATCCATCTCTCGCTCGTTCCAGACCCCGCGGAGCTTGGCAACGGACTCCGCATAGCCCTTCTTGGTGGGACTCACAAAGGTGCGACGGATAACCTGGGCGGGCGCGTGCTCACCTGGATCGAAGCGCGGCGGATCCTCTGCGGCGGGCCAGCCATAGGGATCACCCTCAAAGTGAACGAGAACGAAGCGTTCGACGGTGGCGCGGAAGTGCGAAGCGTTGTCGCATTCTGCGATGAACCACTCGATCGTATCGGCGCGGTCGTCTTCGGAGAGTCCGCGCCAGGCCTCAAGCAGCTCCTCGTCCGTGGGGGCGGCTCGCTGTTTCGCCGCTGGACTCTCCTGGGTGGTCTCGGATTCCGCGGCGAGCAGTGATCCCACGGAGAGCGCGATGAGGATGGGGAAGATCGTGGCGCTTCGCATGCCCCTAGTCTGACACGACGGCCACGAGTTTTTGCCGTCGCACCACAAAGTGGTGGGGCTCCACCTGCGTAGCCGAGCGGGGCTAAGGCCAAAAAAAAGAACGGGGCGAGTCCGAAGACTCGCCCCGCGGGAGGGTGCGACCAGAACAAGGAGGGGCGTTCTGATCACAAGGCGACTCTCGTCGCCGATGGAGGCGCAGCTACCTTTCGTGTTCTGCCATCCAGCGGGCTCATCCACAACCACCGCACAGTGGTGGACGGGCCGAGGGGGGGGTGCTGGGGGCAGGACACGCACGGGCGCGCCTCACCGCACAGGGGAACACTACCCCCGATCGGGGGGTCGCCGGTGGAAGAGCAGGGAAAAAAGGCGCGCTGATTGTGCTCCCACCACCATTTTGAGCTTCGATATTGCCTTCTAGCGCCGTGGAGTGGGCTTGTGAGGCATTTTGCCGCATGCGCGGAAGGAACATTCCTGGCACCAAAATGAACGCCAGATGAGCGGGCAGGGGCATTCCCTAGCGCTTCACGGGGCATTGCCTGACAGGGCTACTTCTTACGGCCGCCACGCCGGCGACGGCGCTTGCGTCGCTTGCGGGTTCCCGCCTTGCGTCGCTCGTCTTCAAGCTCTTCCGGAGCCGCTGACTTGGCCCTCAGCCATCGCTCGCGCCAGGCTTCCACCAAGTCAAGGCCCACGCCGCGCGCTTGGCTCGTCATGGCGAACAACTCGTAGGAGTCAGGGAACTCTTCCGAGCGCGCGAACAGCACCTCGGAGAAGCGCTGCGGTTGGTGCGTGAAGTTCTGGTGGGCGACCAGGATGCGCCGGGCGCTCGAAAAGTCTTTGCGGGACAGGCGCGCGGCCGCGGAGAGCGGTTCAAGCACTTCCCACGCGACGGTGGATCGGGTGCGCGCGTCGAGGAGGTCCTCGGACTCATGGCGCTCGTACTCCTCGTCCAACGCGAGCTGGAAGGGCAGCAGAAAGAGCGTCGCGATCAAGAGCCCCGACGATGGCGGATCCTCGGGGCGAGCCCGGACCCTGGCGTCCAGGGCCGCCAACAGATCCCAAAAGGGCTCAGCGCGCTCAGGAATGTCGTCCTCAAGCCCGAGGTACTCCTCGAGCTGGGGGATCAACACCGCGAGCGCACCGCAGTCGCGCAGCATTTGGAAGGCTGCCGTTGCGGTGCCCGAACGCGCCAGGCGCATGATCTCTTCGAGAACGCGGGGCGG
>CALHGQ010000475.1 GCA_938030175.1 uncultured bacterium
CTTATGCCGAATTAGAATTGTTTGAAAGGGAAAATGGTCAAAATATTCTAAATGAGAGCCATCAACCGCCAAAACGAAAGGTCGTCGTGGAACTCGCCCCCGAGGCGAACGTGCGAGCGACTCGACGACGCACGATCGCCCCCCCCCGGACCCCGGACTCTCTCGTGCCAGGCCTGTACGGGGAGCATGCCTAACTGATTAAGCATGCGCCGCACGAAAAACTTGCCCGGTCGCACTACTTCGCACACGTGCAAGAGCTTCCCCATCAAAGAACGCAACTCGGATTCCGGCGCGCTACGGCGCTCCCTTGGCCACCCCGCGAGCAACTCGCGAAGCTGGCCGAATTTTCCTTGCGGCAAAGAAATCGTCATCGCTACTGTATCGAGCTCCCATCCTAATACCTCGAGCCGCGTGTGCCACGAGGACACCTTCTCCGGTGCTAGCAAGGGCGGGTCACCCGCTTGTCGTTCACCGAGAAGGCGACCGTGGTCGGATCCCATGCTCTGGGACGCCCGCACGCACCGGTCCCCTACAGGGGAACACTGTGGCTCTACCAAAACTGCGTCATCGACGTACATTCGAGTAAAGAACGGCTTGGCTGCCCCCCCCCCATCCCCCGGAGGTACCAGGTACCCCGGAGGTAAGGGCACGGGGCATTCCCCTTCGGCAGGCTCACTCACCGTGACGTGACTCGTGACCGCCTGGCCAAAGGGGGTGACTACCGCGTTACGGAATGTTGTGTGGACGTGTGCGTGTTCAAGAGCGGCCGAAAACAAACACCAGAATCCCGGGCTATTCCGCCATCCAAACTGGAGGCGCCTATCGACTACGACCAGGTCGCGGAAGGCGTACCCGAACAGGGGGCAGTGAGCCCACTCGACGGGAATCTGCCGGAAGGCGTCCTTCACGTCCATCTTGCTCAGCAGGATGCGCGTGGGGGTGACCGACGGGCGACGCAGATGTAGAATACGCCAAATTATACCTCGTAATACGTGGCCTAGTTTACAGGGAGGGGCGGACGAAAAATCCGTGTCGGCGTTGACGCCCGGCGCGGATGTCTCAAAGGTAAGGTCGTGAATGATTCGAATCTTCGAGGGGGACACCGTCACCCCTAAGGGTGACACACGGAGACCGGGAATACGGTCGGCCGCGTCCCGCGGGAAGACGAATGCACGGCCGAGCCGCACGTCGTCCGCTATCTTACAGAGTATGTTTCCCTCGTACGGGATGATCGATCTATGATTACCATACTGCAGGGCGGCACCCAAATCCCCTCCGCCGTCTACCGCTACCGGCACCCCGTGAGTGATTATTTTCACCAACAAGTCGATCTGCGGAAAACGCTTAGTATACCCAAACCAGGCCGCCACCCGACCTGCATGAACGCGGGGAACGGGTAACTGATTTTCTAGGGCCATCATGCACGCGAACTCCCCCCCGTGGACCGCCAAAAAATGGGAATAATTGCTCGCTACTCGCTCTAGCGCCTGTTCTACCCCCCCGGTTCCAGCCACTGCCGTCAACTCATGTACCGACTCAACACACACGCGGACAAGTGCCAGCCCACCTGCCGTTGGCCCCGTCGTCGGGCGACGAGGCCCGTCTCCCTATCCGCGCCCGGAAGGCGTTGCCGCCAAGGCGACAACTCCCCGGGCGGCGGCACTCCCCCCCCCGCTGCTCCCGGAGGCACTGGATCCCCCGCCCGGTTTGGGGCGGCCGTCCCGTCCGCGCCCCGCTGGCGAAGGGCCACCTCCTCCGCCGGTACGGCCGTTGTCGTTGCTTGCTCGTCCGCTGGTCCCGCCGCGGCCGTTGCTCGGCCGGTACTTCTTGTTGGCGGGGTGGGCGTACACGCATTTTTCGCCGAACCGACACCCCCGTGCCTCCGTCCACGCGTAACAGTCGCCGAACCCGTTGCCCCTCCCCGAGGTCTGGCGGTCGCGCTTCTCCGTGCGTCCCGCTCCCGCCGTCGGGGACGCCGCGGCGCCTAGGAGCCCCCCCCCACGTATATAGTTGGTGAGCGCCGGCCACGTCGGGACCACCACGCCTGGCATGTTCTCGATCGCCGGGGGTGCGGCCTTCGCGACGGCCACCGCCGCGGTGAAGAGGCGCTGGCAGTACTCCTTCATGTCGGCGTCGACCAGGGTAGCCATGAGCGCCTTGTTCTCCGGCAGGACGGCCTTGAGCCGGTGCTTCCGGCAGTGGATCCGAAGGAGGGAGAGACCCTCCCGGAGTCCGTCCCCCAGCATGCTGAGCCTGTCCACGCCGTCCTCCGAACACACCCCGTTCCCCACGACCGCCAGAATGGCGTCGACCATGATCTCCAGCTGCTCCGGCAGGAACATGTTCGCGGCCAGCCGGGGGGTGTCACCCTCGGCCATGTACGCCCCGACGCGGAACCCGGTGAAGGTGTTCAGCTGGTTGGTCGTTTCATCCGACGCGAGCGCCACGTCCCCCAGCAAGGCCTGCATCTCCGCCCGCTTCAGGTTGTACACCGCCGGTTTTTCGCCGATGGTGATCCACACCTTACGGACGCCGAGGATGCGCCACGCCGCGAAAAACTCCTTCTCGTCGGCTCGCCTCCCCGTCGGAGGAAGCTCGTCTGCCTGGGCACCCGGCTGCTGGTACCCCGCGATGGAGAGCTGCATCTGCTCGCACCTGTCGATAGCGGCCTCCCGGTCGTCAGCCATGGCGGCGACCTCCTCCTGCGTCGCGGAGAGTTGCTCGTGGAGTGCACGGAGTTCCTCCCGCAGCTCGCCGACCGCCGCCGCCAGCCCGTCCGAGTCGCGATCAGTTTGGATCTGACGAATAAGCTCGGCCAGCGACGCGAGCGACACTCGCGCAGTAGGTGCCGGCGGCGGCGGCCCGCTCCTCGCGGCCGAGGCGTTGCCGCCCCTGCCCGTTGCCCCCGACCCCCGCCGACCGCCGTTCCTCGTTGCCGACGGCATCTGGTTGCGCCACTGCGTATCCGTAAAGGCGGGGCGAGGGTTTGGGGTAAGCAAGG
>CALHGQ010000476.1 GCA_938030175.1 uncultured bacterium
ACGCGAAGAACTTCACGCCCGATCCCTTCGGCACCTTGTTGTACTTCGTTTGATACTCCAGGAACCCGCGGCTCATCGCGTTCAGGTTCGCCTGGCAGGCGGACGACTTGCCGAGGCCGATCGCCGAAATCACCTGGGGAATGACGAAGGTCGAGAGGATCCCGATGATGAGGATCACCGCGAGAATCTCGACGAGCGTGAAGCCGGCGCGGGAGATGACATTGCCAGTCCGTCCACGGGGTCGGGAGCGGCGCGGCTTGATGGAGGTAACTGTCTTCATCTGAGGCGGGAGGAGTCGTTGAAGGGGGCCTTCCGGGGAGGGGCGCAGGGCGCCCAGAGGGCTCTAGAGAGACGGAGCCTGAAAGTCACCCAATCTCCCCGGGCCTGGCTCAGACAGCGGCTGAAACCGCTTCCTTGAGCTCTGCCACCTTGCTGGTCGCTTCCCACGGGAAGCCCTCACGGCCGAAGTGGCCATGGGCAGCGGTCTGGCGGTAGATCGGCGACTTGAGGCCGAGCGCCTCGATGATGCCCCGCGGCGTGAGGTCGAAGACCTTATTCACAGCGGCGCTGATCGCGTCCTCGTCCACCGTGTTCGTGCCGAACGTGTCGACGCGAACGGAGAGCGGCTTGGCGACGCCGATGGCGTAGGAGAGCTGCACTTCGCAGCGCGTGGCGAGACCTGCTGCCACGACGTTCTTAGCGACCCAGCGAGAGGCGTAGGCGGCCGAACGGTCCACTTTGGACGGGTCCTTGCCGCTGAACGCACCGCCGCCGTGACGACCCATCCCGCCGTAGGTGTCGACGATGATCTTGCGCCCGGTCAGGCCGCAGTCGCCGTGGGGTCCGCCAATGACGAACTTGCCGGTCGGGTTCACGTGGTAGATCGTGTCGCCGTCGAGCATCTCCGCGGGGATGACCGCCTTGATGACGTGCTCGATGATCTGCGCCTTGATCTCGCCGAGAATGGCCGTCTCCTCGGAGTGGCCGTTGACCTCTGGGTCGTGCTGGGTCGAGATCACAACCGTGTGCACGCGAACCGGCTTGTCGTCTTCGTACTCGACCGTGACCTGGCTCTTGCTGTCCGGACGAAGCCATCCGAGCTTGCCGTTCTGGCGGAGCTCAGCAAGCTTCTCAACCAAGCGGTGCGAAAGGTGGATCGGGAGCGGCATGAGCACGTCCGTCTCGTCGCACGCGTAGCCGAACATCAGGCCTTGGTCGCCTGCGCCCTGCTCGACGTGGAGTCCCTTGTCGTCGTCGACGCCCTGGGCAATGTCCGGGGACTGCTTGTCCAGCGTGACCATGACGGCACAGGTCTCGCTGTTGATGCCGAAGGCGTCATTGGAGTAACCGATCTCGCGCAGGGTCTCCCGGGCGATGTCCTGGTAGTTGACGATCGCTTTGGTCGTGATCTCACCAGCGACGATGCAGACGCCCGTGGTGACCATCGTCTCGCAGGCGACCCGGCTGTTCGGGTCTTGGGCGAGAAGTGCGTCAAGGACGGCATCCGAAACCTGGTCTGCCACCTTGTCGGGGTGGCCCATAGACACGGATTCGGAGGTGAAGAGTGAGCGGGCCATAGTTGCATGCCGCGAGCCTTGTAGGGGCGATCGCGCTCGTGAGGGACTGGGGATCGGGGGGAGAGTGAGCCGCTGGACGGCTAGCGAACGTAGATGATAGGGCTGTCGGGGGCCTCAGGCCAGCCCGCAACGCTCTTGGAGTGCATTGAGTGTCGCTTTCGTGGCACCGCGCTCCGCGATCACGGCCTTGCGTCCCGCTTCGCCCATTCTGAGGCGCATTTCACCGTCGCCCATGAGCTCGGCCAGGGCCACCTGAAGCCCCTCCGGGTCCTCCACACGGCGCGCGGCCCCCGCCTCCTCCAGCATGGCGGTCTCATTGAGGAAGTTCTGGACGTGGGGCCCATACACCACGGGGCACCCCTGGGCCGCAGGCTCCATCATGTTCTGGCCGCCGTGCGGGATGAGGCTGCCACCGATGAAGACGATGTCCGCCAGGCCATAGAGCCGTTCCAGCTCGCCAATCGTGTCCACAAGAAGGACGGCCGAGGACGAACCCTTCCCGTCGCCAGCCCGGAGCCGAGAGAGTCGCTCCACGCCCCCTGAGTCCGGCAGGAGCTCGCTGATGGCCTGGGCCACTCCGTCAGATCGATCAGGGTGCCGCGGCACGACGATCAGCTTCGCCCGTCCCGCCGAGGCCTGGAGGGCGGCGCGGACGAAGTAGACCTCTTCCGGGTCGTGGGTACTGCCTGCCAAGATCACGAACTCAGGGTCGCCGGCCGCGAGCCGGAGGCTCGCAAGGGCAGGATCATCCTTGTCGCTCGTCTTCAGCCCGTCCGCCTTGACGTTTCCGGTCACCACCACGCGGTCCGGGGACTTTGCCAAGGCCGCGAAGCGAGCCGCGTAGGCCTGGTCCTGGGCGGCGAAGAGCGAGATCCTCTCGAACTCTGGGATCTGACCGAACATGCGATAGCGTCGAAACGACTCCGGCGTGATGCGGCCGCTCACGACCGCCACCGGTGCGCCGCGGCGGTTGGCCGCTCGAAGGAAGCAGGGCCAGGCCTCCAGCTCCATCAGCAGGACGAAGTCCGGTTGGACGAGGCGCCAGAAACGCTGCACCAAGGGAAAGAAGTCGAAGGGGTAGCGCACCACCTCCAGGTCGGGGTAGAGCTGGCGAGCCACCTGGAGGCCGGTGTCGCTGAAGGCGCTCACCACGACCTCGTAGCGTTCCCGGAGAGCCGCCACGAGGGACTGGGACGCTTTGATCTCGCCCACGGAAACCCCATGGACTAAGACGCGCGGCCGGTCAGCGCGTGAGGGAGGCAGCTTGGTCAGGCCGCGGGTGGATAGCGACAGGGCTTTCCGAGCCATCCGCGGCTTGAAAAGCCCGCAGATCAGAAACACCGGCAGGACGCAGGCCCAGATGAGCCCGATCGTGCCGTCGTAGAACATCTGAAGGGCACGTCGCCGCAGCCCAATGGGAGGCGACGACGTGATAGGCGCCGGAACGACGCCCGGGCCTGACGGAGGATTCGAAGCAGGGAGAGGACCCGCTCCGTCTACTTCCCGTGGCACTTCTTGAACTTCCGACCGCTTCCGCAAGGGCACGCATCGTTGCGGGCAACGTTCTTGAATTCAGGGCCGAGAACCGCCGACTTGCCGCCCGGAGCGGGACGCTGAGCTGCAGTGGCCCCTCGAGGTCCGGACGGCGCCTTGGTGGCCGCTCCACCGGAGGCGGGGCTCTCCGTACCGGATGCCTGCGCCTTGGCGGCCTCCTCGGCCCGTAGGCGCTGGGCCTCGACTTCCTTCTGGCGCTTCATGACGTCGAAGGCGCTGGACGCCGCCGTGCCGCGCATCTTCTGCTTGGCGGCCTGCTGCTCCATGGCCTGCTGCTGCATCTGCTGCTTCTTGAACGCCTCGAACTGCTCCTGGGCCTCCGGCAGCTTCTCGACGATCTCATCGTCAAGGCCAGCGGAGATCTCGCCGCGCAGCTTCTCAGGCACCTGCACGAGCAGCGTCAGCTGCTGGTTGGGCTCGAGGCTCTTCACCCACTCCTGATGCGCTTCGAAGTCCTCTGGACCGAAGCCCGTCATGATGTCGTCGAAGAGAGGCTCGGGCATCTGAGCCAGCAGCGATACCTGCTGCTCGGCCTTCAGCTGCCCCACGAAGTCGCGGTGCTGCTGATGGGCCTCCGGCGTCAGTCCCTCCAGGATGGGCGCCCGGAGATCCGGGGGCATCTGCACCATGAGCTGGAGCCGCTGGTCCGCGTTCATCTGGTGCACGAAGTGCAGCTGCTGCTCCGGTGAAAGCTCGTCGAAGCGAATCTTCTTGGGCTCGGGGGCCTGGCCCGCAGGCGCGGCTGAGCTGCCGATGCCGCGCGGCGCAAGGCCGTCGCCCGCGTCCGCTTGGGGCCGCTCGTCCTCCGGCTGGCCGACCTCGATGCGCAGGATCTTGGACGAAACGTCGCTCTCGATCGCGGGCAGAAGGTTGTCGCCAAAGAGCTCTGTGGCCTCCTTCTTGTAAGCGATCTTCGGGTCCTGCTGGCCGTAACCACGCAGGCCAATACCCGCCTTGAGCGCGTCCATCGCGTGGAGGTGATCCTTCCACTTCTGGTCGATGGCGGTGAGCACGAGGTAGGACTCGATGCGCGTCGTGAGCTTATCGCCCCAGTCAGCGCGACGCTCGTCGTAGCGCGCGGTGATCGTCTCCATCGCCGCAGCGATCGACGGCTTGTCCGGGGAGACCGCCGTGCCCGCTGCGCTCTCGGAGAGTTCTACGTCAAAGGTCTTCTGAACCCAGTCGATGAAGCCCGGCGTGTCCCCCTCGTACACACCCGCGGTGCGATCCATGAGGTTGGACATCATGATCAGGATCCGCTCGCGCAGGTCCTCGCCCTCAAGCACGGCCTGGCGCGCAGCGTAGATCTCGGTCCGCTGGTGATCCATCACCTCGTCGTACTCGAGGAGGTTCTTGCGGATCTCGAAGTTGCGATCCTCCACCTTCTTTTGAGCGCGCGCCACCTGGCGCGTGACCATGCCCGACTCGATGGGCTGGCCCTCGCTCATGCCGAGGCGCTCCATCGCGTTGACCACCCAGTCGCGGTAGAAGATCCGCATGAGCGGGTCCTGCAGCGACAGGTAGAAGCGCGTCTCACCGACGTTGCCCTGGCGGCCGGTCCGGCCGCGGAGCTGATTGTCAATCCGGCGCGCTTCGTGGCGCTCGGTGCCAAGGACGTAGAGTCCGCCAAGGTCGAGCACTTCGGCCTCCGCGGCCTCCGACTCTGCCTCGACGCGGGCACGCACGACGGCGATCTCATCGAGCTTCTCGAGGTCGCCTTCGACGAGGCCCTCGGCCTCAAGGGCCGACGCGAGCTTGTACTCGAAGTTGCCGCCGAGCTTGATGTCGGTACCACGGCCGGCCATGTTCGTCGAAACGGTGATCGCCCCTTTGGTGCCGGCCATCGCGACGATGTGGGCTTCGCGCTCGTGGTTCTTAGCGTTCAGGACTTCATGGGGCACGCCGCGGTCCCGCAGGAGCCCAGCGAGGTGCTCACTGTTGTCCACCGAGGCAGTACCGACGAGGACCGGCTGGCCTGTCTCATGTACGCGCTCGATCTCTTCACAGATGGCCGTCCACTTCTCTGGGAGCGTCCGGTAGACGGTATCCACCTTGTCGTCACGCGCGATCGGCCGGTTGGTCGGCACGGAGATCACGTCGAGCTCGTAGATCTTGTGGAACTCGCCCGCTTCGGTGAGGGCCGTACCCGTCATCCCCGCGAGCTTGTCGTACATGCGGAAGTAGTTCTGGAACGTGATCGTCGCCAGCGTTTGGGTTTCCTGCTTGGGCTCCAGCCCTTCCTTGACCTCGACCGCCTGGTGCAGGCCGTCTGACCAGCGACGGCCGGTCATCTTGCGGCCGGTGAACTCGTCGACGATGATCACTTCGGGGCGCGTCTGGCCGGTGTGCGGATCGTCCGCTTCTTCGACCACGTACTCCTTGTCGAGTTCGTACAGCGAGTGGGCCCGCAGTGCGTTTTCAATGTAGTGCGGCCAATCCTCGAAGCCGGGAACGTAGAAGGACTCGACGTCCAGCAGTTCCTGGGCCTTGACGATGCCCTCTTCGGTCAGGGATGCGGAGCGCTCCTTCTCCTTGACCTCGTAGTGTTCCTCTTCCACGAGGGCACGGGCGACCTTGTCGGCTTCGGCGTAGCGGCCGACGTGCTCCTCGGCCGGGCCGCTGATGATGAGCGGCGTCCGCGCCTCATCGATGAGGATGGAGTCCACCTCGTCGATGATCGCGAAGTAGAGGTCCTCTTGAACCTGACCGTTGAGCGACGTCTTCATGTTGTCGCGCAGGTAATCGAAGCCGAGCTCGTTGTTCGTCGCGTAGACGATGTCCGATCCGTAGACCGGCTTGCGAGCGCTCGGGTCGAGGTCAGACTGGATCGAGCCGACGGTGAGCCCGAGGTATTCGTAGATCGGCTTCATCCACTCCGCGTCGCGGCGCGCGAGGTAGTCGTTCACCGTCACGAGGTAGCAGGGCCGGTCGGCCAGCGCGTTGAGCGCTAGCGCGAGGGTCGCCATGAGCGTTTTGCCCTCGCCGGTCATCATCTCGGCGATCTTGCCTTCGTGGAGAACGTAGCCGCCCACCAGCTGCACGTCGTAGTGACGCATGCCGAGGGTCCGCTGGCTCGCCTCACGGGTGAGAGCGAACATCTTCGTGAGAACGTCATCGAGGGTGGCCTTGCCATCCCGCACCGACTGGCGCATCCCCTCTACCTCAGCCCGGATCTGATCCCGGTCGAGGCCGGATGCCCATTCCTCTAGGCTGTTGATCTCAGCGATGATCGGGGTCAGTCGCTTGACCTCGCGCTCGTTCTCGGACCCTAGAAGGCGCTTCGCGAAGCGTCCAAACCCCTCGCCTACGGAGGAGAATTTGTCGGTGATGTTTTCCCAGCTCATGGCATATGCGCCGCCCGAACCCTGGGATCCGCCGGTAGTAGCGACGTCGCAGGGAACTGAAGCGAGCGGGAGAAGTATCGGACGCGCCCTTGCCCATGCCAAGGGTCACATTGGATGAGCGTGTGGGAAAGGTCAAAAAACCTCCCCTCGTCGCCGCTGGCTGAGCTACCCGGAGTGGGCCGACCGGTCGCTCAGGAGCCGGTCGATCATCCCGTAGAGGACGCTACGGGGGTAGGGCTTGCGGAGCATCCCGCTGGCACGCTGCATGGTGGAGAGGTCGATCTCACTGGCGGTCGCGAGCAGCAGCGGCACGTGAACGGTGCGCTTATCGGCCCTCAGGCGGCGCATGACCTCTTCCCCGTCGAACTCGGGCATCGCGAAATCGAGTACGACAAGATCCGGGAGCGGGTCGAGGGCCATCCGATCCAGCACCTGACGCCCGTCGAAGGCGGTTTCGACCTGGTACCCGCGGGCGGCCAGCACGGCGGCGGCCCCATAGGCCACGTCCTCGTCGTCGTCGACCACGAGGAGGCGCTTGCCTTTCAGCTTCTCACTGAGGACCGCCCCGGGCCCGCTGGCTGACTCCCCCACCCGGGCGATGCCCTCGCAGAGAGCCCGAAGATCCCCGTGGGTCGGCAGCTGAATACCGGCCCAGTCCGACTCGATTTCGCGTTTGAGCTCTCGGTTGAACACCTGGAGGGCGCACCAGGGCTCGTAGTCCGGGGTGGATGGGTCCACACGGAGCTCGTCGTGGGTATCAACCGAGAAGAAGAACTCCCCCGCCACGAGGTACTCCTGGATCACAAACTTCATCCAGGGATAGCGGGCGTTGCCTAGTCGCAGCGTGAACCGTCGACAGCCCCGCTCGCCGTCCTCGCCCTCTTCACTCGACGATTCAGAGAAGACCGAGCGCATCTCGCTCAGGGACGGACGGTCCTCCAGCTCGTCGAGCTTCGCCTTGGGCGCGCCCGTGATGCCCCCCGGCCATGCGTGATCCACATAGATCGCGATGGCTTGCCGCACGTGGGCCGGAGTCAGCTGGGAGAGCCTCATCGGACAGGGCTAGAGGAGGGGAACGGGAAGGATCGAAAAACGAAAGGACGAAAGGACGGAAGCGGGGACGCTAGGCCGCAGGCGCAGGTTCCTTGGGCGCGAAGAAACCCGAGAGCAGCAGTAAAACCGCTCCAACGGTGATACACGAATCCGCGACGTTGAACGTCGGGAAGTGCCAGTCCCATCCGTAAAAGTACACGTCGATAAAGTCCCGCACCGGACCAAACGGCCGGTCCTTGATTACCCCCGGAAAGTCGGGGCTCGGGACGTAGAAGAAGTTGTCGTAGAGGTTCCCGAGGGCGCCGGCGAGGATCAATACGAGAGCGGCGAGGTAGATCTTCTGGCCGCGCGGCGTGCGATAGATCAGCCACGCGAGGAAGATGGTCGCGATACAGCGTCCGCCGACGAGCAGCCAAGG
>CALHGQ010000477.1 GCA_938030175.1 uncultured bacterium
GGCGGTGATTCGGGAGTTCCCAGGAGCTTCGCCCTTCATGTCCCCAAGGTTTGCGCCGATAAGCTCCACGCTATGATCACGAAACCCATTGCCGTTACGTGCGCCCTCGGCGCCATGATCTTCTCCAGCGTCGCGCCGGCACCGGTGAGCCAAGAGATGGACCCTGAGTTCAAGAAGCTCAAAGTCCAGGTCGACGAGCTCTCCAAAAAGGTCGAGTCCTTCGAGACCTACCTTGCGGGGCAGGCCGCCGCGGGCAAGAGCCTGGAGGCCGCTGTCTCCCGGGCCCGTGCGGAAGGCTTCACCGCCGGGATCAACCCATCCTCCCGCGAGGCGCTCCTGGGCGGCCTGACGGCACAGGCCGAGGCCATGAAGTCAGCAGGCGCCAGCAAAGCGCCTGACGCTCCCAAGAAGAAAGAGAGCATGCGCGGCAAGCGCCGCCAGCGCTAGCTATTCGGGGCCCTTCCAGCAACGCGGTCAGGGCTTCGAGGGGCGCTGCTCGATAGTGCGGCCTTGTTCAACGGGCTGCTAGGCTCCCGAGAGAACGCAGATTGGATAGCGACTGCGTCCTCTGCATTCGCTACGTAGGGGTTCCGTGCAGGGCTCTACACCATCAGCAAACGACTCCCCCACCCGCGCCTCTGCGCCCGGGGACGACGCTCTAGCGTCCGAACTTTGGCCTCTTGTGGATAGCTTCCTCGAGAGGCTTCGTTCGTCCCGGGGCGCTTCCGAGCACACGCTCCGCGCGTACGGCAGCGACCTGTCGGACCTCGTGTCCTTCCTTGCGACCCGCGGGGTCACCGCCCCCGCCATGGTCACGCCGCGGTCGCTGCGTGCGTGGCTCGGGCACCTCGATGGCCAGCACCTGGCGCGCTCGACGATCCAGCGGCGCCTCTCCGCCGCGCGGTCCTTCCTCAAGGGTCTCGTCGAGCGCGGCCTCTTAGAGGCCAACCCCGCCATGGGTTTGCGTCAGAGGCGCAGCGCGCGTCACCTCCCCGGCGTCCTGAGCGCCGCCGAGATCGAGTCCCTCCTGATGGCGCCCGACATCACCACTCCCCTAGGCAAGCGCGACCGCGCCATCCTTGAGGTCATGTACTCAGGCGGCACACGCGCCGCCGAAACCGTCGGCCTCGACCGCGCGCACCTCGACCTCGGACGGGGCGTCGCGCGCGTGCTCGGCAAGGGCCGGAAGGAACGGCTCATCGCCGTTGGACGCTTCGCCCGCGAGGCCGTGATGGACTACCTGTCGGACCCTCTCCGACCGCAGCCGCGGCAGGTCGCCGGCGACGCGCTGTTCCTGAACCGCAGCGGCGGACGCCTGACCACGCGCAGCCTCGAGAACATCGTGGCGAAGCACGTCCTGAAGGCGGGCATTTCCCGCAAAGCCACGCCCCATACGCTCCGCCACAGCTTCGCCACGCACCTTCTCGATTCGGGCGCCGACCTGCGCTCGGTCCAAGAGCTGCTGGGGCACGAGAACCTCGTGACGACCCAGATCTACACGCACGTATCGGTGGCGCGCCTCACGGAGATCTACGAGAAGGCGCACCCGCGCGCGTAATTCGGATCGAGCTGGGAGTCCGCCCGAGCGGCTACCGCACAAGGGCGATCGCACACCGGCTGTCTTGTGCTTGGGACCCATGTAAGCGCCGTGATAGCGCTCGGGGATGAGTTCGGCCTCCCCTGCGCCCTGGCCATCTCCAGGCAGATGTAGCGCGATCGAAGAGTGCGAAGGCCGCACAGGAAGCTGTGCACAATTGGGGTGCTGCGCCCATGGCATGGGGGTTGCGTTGAGAGGGTCCCAAGCTGTGCGCCGCATGGCTGGACTCCCCGACCCCGAACCCACTTCCCATGCAAACCATGTCCTTCAAACGGGCTCTTCATAGCTCTGCACTGGGTGCAGCCGCCGTGCTTGCGCTCTGCCCTGCATCCCTCGCCCAAACGTCACGGATCACAGTGCGCGGCACCGTGATCAGCATCGTCGGATCGGGCGACCAAGGCGGCGTCTTCGACGACGCTGTCATCGGGCACGAGGCCACACTCGTGCTGACCGTCTCCGAAGGCGGCATCCCAAGCCCCGACGGTTCGACCAACTACGAGATCCGGCAGTCCTCCTCGACCCTCAGCGTCGGCGATCAAATGGCGACCCTTTCGCCGACGCTCGACGCTTCCTACGCGTCGATCGCCAACAACGACTTCGCCTACGGGGATTATCTGTCCGTCTTCGGAACCCTCGATGGCGCGGAAGAAACGGCCATGCAGATGGTGTACATCGACCCACAGAACCAGCAGTGGACGAGCACCAACCTCTCGGACCTCGCGGGCCTCAACTTTGGGCCTGAGACTCCGGAGAGCTACTTCCAGGTCTACCGTGCGACCGGCTCGGTGAACTTCAGCATCCACATGATCGAGTTTGACGACCGCGTAGGAGTCCAGTACTGCGGCGCCGCCGTGAACTCGACGGGCTCCCGCGGGGAGATGAGCGGCTACGGCTCGACCCTCGCCGAGCGAAACAACCTCGACGTCACGGCCAGCAGCCTCCCCCCCGGCGCGATCGGCTTCTTCCTGATCAGCCAAGCGCGGGGCTTTGTCCCCCAGCCAGGCGGAAGCATGGGCAACCTCTGCCTCTCAGGAGACATCGGCCGCTACGTCGCGCCTGGCTTCGTCGTGCCGGCAAGCGCAGCGGGAACCATCTCGTTGAATCTCGACCTCGGGGCGATTCCTTCGCCGACCGGTCCGGTAGCTGGCCAGCCTGGAACGAGCTGGCACCTCCAGCTTTGGCATC
>CALHGQ010000478.1 GCA_938030175.1 uncultured bacterium
CGGGCGAGCCCTCCAGCATGCGCTGGAGCCCGCGACGAGCGAGGGGCTCGTCGTCAACGACGAGCACGGTGATCGGATCATCCACGACGAACCTCCATGACTTCATGGGCGGGGAGCTGGAATTCGACGCGGGTTCCGCCACCGGGCCTCGGGCCAAGCTCCAGTTTCGCCGTGGGCCCAAAGGCCGCATGAAGGCGCTCCTTCGTGTTCGCAAGACCGAGCCCGCCAGAGCCGGTTTCAGCCAGCGTGCCATCGCCAGAACCATCGTCCTCGACGGAGAGACTCCACCGCAATGCACCCGTCCGGTTGAGCCCAGCACCGGGGCCGGTGAGGAGCTGGCCCGTGATCCACAGGCGGCCCCCATCCCTTGTCGAAGCGACGCCGTGCCGAATCGCGTTTTCGACAACGGGCTGGAGGAGCCAGGCGGGCACTTGGAACCGGCGCACGCTCTCCGGCACATCGATGTGGACCTGAAGTCGGTCCGCGAACCGCACCCTCTCCACGCCGATGTAGAGATTGAGCAGCTCTAGCTCTTCCTCCAGCGAAATGAGCGTGCGCTCGTCCGACCGGAGAGACCGGCGCAACAGGTCGCTGATGCGTAGGAGCATGGTCTCAGCGCTCGCCGGCTCCTCACGCACAAGCACGATCGCCGAGTTCAGCGCGTTGAAGAGAAAGTGCGGGCGGAGCTGCCCCTGGAGCGCTTCCAGCTGGGCCCCCACGAGCTTGGCCTCTAGGTGAGCGGAAGCAGCCCGGTGGCGGAACTCTCGGCTGCGCGCGTCGAGGGCCAGCGTGGCCGCCACTACCACTCCGTAGGCCAAGACTTCGCCTTGGACGCGGAAGCTCCACAATGACTGCTGCAGCCAAGCCCCAAGCGTCGGCGACACCCAACCCTCCGGCCAGTGGGGCGGCGGCCAAGACGTGTGCACCGCGCCCACCAGAACCAAGTGCGCGAACGCGACGGCCGTGAGCAGCGGCACGTGAACAGCAAGGGTCTTGACCCATCCTTTCGTCCCTGGTCGAAAGCGCCGCGCAGCCCGCGCCACGATGGGCGTCAGCAGCATCCATGGGAGCCAAGATGGAATGAAGAGCGCGGCGCTGTGCCAGGATCCCACGCTGGCTACGCCGTGCACCCGGCTGTACGTGAGCTCCTGGATGAACTGCAGGAGGCCGGGCACCATCCAGGCAAGAAGCAAGAGCACCCAGACGGTCCGCGGGGGTCGAGGTGGAACGTCTGGGGGCATAGGGTCGTAGCGTAGCGCAGAGATTTCGGCGCGGGGCCCTGTGGCTCGATCCAGAAGCTGGTGTCCTCTTATCGATTCACTTTGCGCGCAGCGACGTGGCCGAACGGACGCCGGGACCGCCGCCGCACGCTTCGGTTCAAACCCCTAGGCACGGCGCGAACACGGATCGAGCAGCGAACGCGTGCTTCTAGATCAGGCGACTAGGGACGGAACGTCATGCGGAGCGTGCTGGTCAGGTTGAAGCCGGAGCCGCCAGCCGCTACGTCTCGGTACCAGGCCTGAACATGCCAAGTCGACCCCACAACGGCGGCCGCCGGGCCGCTGAGCGGAATCGACGGAGTCGCTTCGCCGCTTCCATTCGCAGTGGCTGCGGTCAGACCGATACGCGCCGCCGGGCTCGCGATGCAGCGCGTCCCGTTCCCTACGGGTTCACTGGCTGGCAGAGGCCCACCGAAGAGGACCACCGTCGTGCTCGCCGGTAGCGAATCGAAAGTCAGCGCCAACTCCTGGGCGGCCAGGGACAAGGAGCCTCGGTAGTCGAGCTCTCCCCCGACCCCCGTGGAGTTCACGTCACCCGCACACGAGGAAATCGGAGCCATGGGGCTCGTGGGCAGGATGTAGAGCCCGCTGCCGCCGTTCGGCCCCGTCCCCACGCCCACCATGATGTCCTGGGATCCGTCGCCATCGACATCGCCAATGCTAACGCAGTCCGTCCCCATGCCTCGACCCGCTGTGTCCGCCGTCCAACGTCCGAGGGAATCGCCTGTCGCACCGGAGAAGAGATACACCGCACCCGCGTCTTGCCCCCCGACGTCGTTGAGGGAGCTGCACACCATCAGGTCGTCATGGCCGTCCCGGTCGACATCACCGATCCGCACGCGGCCGAAGAGCCAACGGCTGCCTTCGGGCCCTCGGATCGAATGAAGAAGCGTCCCGTCCATTCCGGAGTAAACGAAGAGCCGTCCGCGCTGGGCCACGTTGACGTAGTCGATCACGTAGACGTCGGGTGTCCCGTCTGCGTTGACGTCGCCGGCGCACCCGCTGAAGTAGTTGCCGTACTGACGCGCACCGTTGCCTGCGGAAACTGTCCAAACGACCTGCCCGTTAGCGCCAGAGAAAACGCGCGCGATCCCGCGGCCGTTCGTGCCGCCCCCGATCGAACAGGCAACCACGTCCATGACCCCGTCGCCATCCACGTCGCCGGCTGAGCCGACCGATGACCCGAAATACTCCTGCACCTCGCCGCCGGTCCAGCTCCACATCAAGGAGCCGTCCGCCCCCGAGAGAGCGTAGACCCTACCGGCATCCTGCACCGGGAAGTCATGCCCTGGCGCGCACACCATGACGTCCTCGATCCCATCGGCGTTGATATCACCAGCGCCGTCGACGACCCATCCGAAGCTGTCGCGGATCTCATCGCCCACAGCGAGCCAGATTTCACTCCCGTCAGCGCCTGAGCGGATCGAAACCGATCCCGGGCTGTTGCCGGAAGTGGCGGGGGCGCCGACGGCGATGTCGGGAACGCCGTCGCCGTTCAGATCGGAGAGACCGGCGACGGAGTGGCCGAACGCATCGTTGGGCTGGGCTCCAGAGAGGTCCAGGAGAGTGGCTCCTGAACCGCTTGAGACCGCAACGACCCGTCCACGGCCGCCGCTGCCTTGGATGTTCGTGATGAGCGCTTCCCGGAGACCGTCTCCGTCGAGGTCACCGATAGAGTCGACGACAAAGCCGAAGCCGGGCTCGACGAACGCCTCCAGGAGTACCTCAGACTCCCAGACCTGGCCCTGGGCCAAGGCAGCAAGAAACGAAGCGGGGACGACGGAAGCGAGAATGGGCCGGGTCATGGGGACGTGTGGGCTGAGTGGAAGAAAGGAACGAACGCGGGGCTGCGTCCTGTCCTCGCAGGCTAGCCCCGGCCCAACACCCAAGGGGCGCCCATGAGACCAACGGGTCCTCTCCTGTTCCGAAACGGCCTAGGCGGCAGGGTGCCGCCTGCTCCTAGACAACTCTCCCGCCTCATCCGGACCTGAACGCCACCGTTTGCGCCAGCGAATGACCTGCAACGCAAGCACGGGGAAGGAACCGAAACCGGCGACGCCACCAGCCTGGCTCGATCTGGAGAAAGCTAGCCCTGCCCGTGAGCGATCTCCCAGCCGCTGGAGCTGGGCGGAAGCGTCGTCAGCAAGCTGATCTTCCCGGCGGCGGCGTGCCCTTACCTGCATCCGTCGCGGACTTTTTGCGCCGGTCCACGCGAGCGTAGGCGGGCGAGGAACGACGCCAGCAGCTACGGCCAGGGGCTGCCTGTCATGCGCTGACTCTATCTCGCATCCGTACTAGGCCCCGCCTGATACGGTTCCGAACGGTGGCGACAGTGACGCCGGACTCATGGGCGATCGAGCGGCATGAGCGCTGTTCGAGAAAGCGTTGGCGGATCGCGCGCGCGTCGTTCGGGGCTAGGCGCTCCATGGCAGCCTTGACCTCCTCGAACTCAGCGGAGATGGCGACCGGCTCGCCCGAGCGCTGCGCTCTCTCACTGGCGACGGCGTTCTCACGTGCGGCACGGCGCGCTTCGCCTCGCAACGTCTGCCGATAGATCATCTTCATCGCACCGATCATCCAGGGCAAGTCCCGTGCGACTTCTCGACCTTTCGTCTCCGCCAGGAGCCATACCTCGTGGACCAAGTCATCCGCTCGATGGGGATCGCGTGCGATGCGGCGGGCCACTCGGATCAGTGCCTCGTATTCGTGGCCCTTCAGGACTGGATTGATGTCGATCATGCTCTGTACTCCTTTACCAAGGATCGAACCACCGCGAGTCGGTCGCTCGAACGTGCAAAGCAAGGCGTCACCCCGCGCTCGATTGTTCAAGGGACCCGGAAGATTCTCGCCGCGTGCATCCAAGGTCCTGGTATGAGCCTGCTAGTGACCAGAAGCCGCCGACGCACCCATTGGCGCGCCAGCGGCTTGTGAGTGATCGGGTCCATCGGCGAAGTCCGGGGCTCTTACCTTAGGAGTCAGAAGCTTGCCGGCCCGGCCGAAGCGACACTACGGTTGTTTGAGGCAGTAAAGCGTGCAGGCGAAGAACCCGAAGCCGTCCACGAACACGCCGCCACTCCAAACGCCGATGAAGGCAGCGACACAGCCAGGAACGACCAGCCCGCCCGTCGCCAGTCCACCGGCAACGCAGGCTGCAATCCCAACCCCCATGAGGCTGATTTGGGTGATCCGCTTGGCCAAGCCAATGGGGCTCCGGCAGTCGGACATGCAGGCCCAGAAGGAGCCCGCCGAGAGGAATCCTTGCTGCGGCTGAAGATCGTCTAGGGTGTCCAGGTGGTCGATGAGGGCGACATCTGGCTCCCCCGCGAGAACCGTCCAGTCAGGCTCGTCATCTTCCTTTTCAATGGCCCGAATCACGCTCGTGCTGACAAGGTCACCAATAAGGGGGAGGTCATCTACCGTGTAGGCCCCTGACGAAATCGCCAGGTGAACAGACTGGGCACCGGCGAAGTAGCCTTGATTCCACTGTCGATCGACCTGGAAGCCGAAGAGCTCTCCGTCGAGGAGCGTTCCCTCGGCTGAAGAGGGAAACGTGCCATCGAAGGGTGTTAGGTCGTAGTGAAAACGCGTCCTGGTGTTGTCAGCGTCAAGCAGCTCCTCTGTGAAGTGCGTGCGAGCAAGAAGCGTTGGTAGACCTCCCTCGTCATAGTCCTCGAAGTAGAAGTCCTCCACGGTCCAGATCGCCAGTGTATTGACGTCTAAGCCCGAGAGCGTGACGCGAAACGTTTCCTCGCCGTCGACGTACGCGTATCCAAAGTCGACGTGGTCGACGGTACCTGCAGGTAGGACTGATGCCGTCTGGTAAACAAGGCCGACCTGCTGCTCGGGCGTGAGGGTACCGGCAGCAGCGCTGCCAGCCAGGGCAATGGCCATGGGAATGGCGCAGG
>CALHGQ010000479.1 GCA_938030175.1 uncultured bacterium
TCCGGCCGGCAACCTCGACGCCACCGACGCGCGAGCGAAGGACGCAACCCAACAGCCGCACCGCAGCCTCCTCCGCGCCGGACTCGAGGACCGCCCGGAGGTCCGTCACCGTCCGCGTCCGTCCTTGGGCCCGCCCTGCGCCGTCTCCTTCTTGAAGATCAGCAGGTGCTGGAAGCCGCGCAGGAAGAAATTGCCCTCCGCCGCGGCCTTGTGGAACGCGGGCTTCTCGAGCTTGCGGTTGCCGCGAACGACGGAGATGTGGTCCACGATCTTGAAGCGGCCTCGCAGCATCTCCGCCAGGCGCGCGCCGATGGGCACGAAGCCCTTCTTCTTCTCGAAGGAGTCGCTGACGTAGAGCGCGAAGTAGCGCCGGTCCCGAAGCACTCGATCCGCCTCGGCGAAGGCGCCCTCCATCGCTTCGAAGTAGTCGTCGTCGAACGCCGACAGCTTGCCGATGCAGTTTGGATCCTCGGAGTACTCGATGTGCGTCGAGTACGGCGGATCCATAAAGACGAAGTCGGCCTTCTCGTCTTCAAGCGGCAGCTTCCTAGCGTCGGCCTTGAAGATGTCTTCGCGCACAGGGCGCAGGTCATAGCCGATCCCGCGACGCTTCATGTCCCGGGCGACGTCGATGGTCGTGCCGCCGCCGCAGAACGGATCCATGACGAGGTCACCTTCGCGCGTGTAGCGCTCAAGAAGGTTCCAGATGACCCAGGCCGGCGTACGGCCTTCGTACCCCGGCAGCCCCATGGGCTGGTCCGAGTACTGCTGGGACGGGTAGTACCAAAGCGTAGTCGTCTGCAGCTTGAGGGCTGGCTTTTGGGGCCGGCCGTACGCGCCGCGGCGGGGGCCGCCGCCGCGCCGTCTAGCGTTCCTCGGGGAGTCGTAATCGCTCATGGGCCGAGAGGTTAGCAGGCGAGCATGGCGCCCTGGGTGCTGGGTTGCCTTCTGGGCTCGGTTCTGAGCTGGCGGATCCGCTATGGTCCACCCGTGGCTATCCAAGAGCAGTTTCAAATCGTCGTTCCCCACCAAGGCGTGGAGCACGTCACCGCTCGGCTGGACGTTCCGGATCCGGAGGCATCGGGGTCTCCGCCGACCGCCGTGTTTGTCATGGCGCACGGCGCTGGCGCGGGGATGGCATCCGACTTCATGGAAGCCGTAGCTCCCCGGATCGCTGACGCCGCCGGCATCGCCGTGCTGCGCTTCAACTACGGGTACGCCGAGAAGATGCAGCGCAGCGGCTCGCGCTTCCCTCCGGAGAAGCGCCAAGCCCTCGACGTCGTCCATCGCGAGATCTTCGCGAGGGCGCGCGAACGCTTCGCCGGAATGCCACTCATCGGGGGCGGCAAGTCCATGGGTGGACGTATGTCGAGCCTGATGGCGGCGGAGGGAGAGCCCCTCGATGGCCTGTGCTTCCTGGGCTACCCGCTGCACCCGCCCGGCAAGCCGGAGAAGCTACGTACCGATCACTTCCCAGAGCTCAAGCTCCCCATGCTCTTTGTCCAAGGGACTCGGGACGCGCTCTGCGGCCTAGACCTCCTCGAGACTGCCTTGAAGACACTCAGCCAACCGGCGACCCTGCATGTCGTCGAGGGGGGCGACCACAGCTTTTCCGTACTGAAGCGCTCCGGCCGCACGCCTGACGAGGTGCTCGACGAAATCGCCGCCGCTGTGGCCGCGTGGGTGCCGAGCGTGAAGGTTAGAGGCTGACTCCCATCGTTGGTGAATGGAGGGCTCGATGGTTCTTTCGGCCTGTTACGCAAGCAGCGTTCGATCGGTCACGGGAACAGGGCCCCTCTACTTCTCTTGCGACCCCGAGCCCTGCCCAGTGTTCCAGCCGCCACGCTGCCCCAACCAGGCGCGCAAGATGCACGCCTGCCCGACTTCCACCTTCTATCACCGACGCGGCTCCTACCGCTCGAGTGTAAAGCCGCACCCGACGACAAGGCGAGGGAGCCTTTCAGTAGCGAAAGGGTCCAGCTCCTGAGGGTTAGCTGAGCACCGACTGCGGGTTGAGGAGGACGCCGCGACCGGATGTGGGAGCGGTCCCAGGCGCCGTCCTACTCCTCCATCACGTGCTCGAGCGCATCGCGCACGAGCCGCAGCACGTGCCCGTCCGCGAGCTCAAAGTACACGTGCCGACCTTCCCGCCGACGGCGCACGAGCTCGACGCCTTCAAGCAGCTTCATGCGATGGGAGACGGTGGACAGCGGCTCATCCAACGTGGCCGCGATCTCCGACCCGCAGGCCTCGCCATTGCTCAATAGCTCAAGGGTCCGCAGCCGCTGCTCGTCCCCTAGGGCCTTGAAAAGCTGCACCGCGCCGCGGAAGGCGCGGTCCGGAATCGCAGACCCCGAGCGGGCCGGATGCTCATGGGGCTCGCAGAAGTCCGGGTCGGAAGGATCATGGGCCATGGGAGTATTGTCCTGATGCGGCCCCCGGAAAGGGCGCGGCAACTGGGATAGTTGTGCGAACAACCCAGGTTCTCAGCGCGGGTGCTTCTCAAGGGCCCTTCGGTAGCTCTCCGGGACGGACTCGCCCAAGGCTTCCAACCTGTCCGCCGACTGCCAAGCCGCTTCGTAGTCGGCGGTGACCATCTGAGTCTTGAATGCAATCAGCTGAATCGAAGCGCGCTGACCCAGGAGTCTGTCGCGCATAGATGGATTCGCGTAGTGCGTGCAAAATTTCGGTGGGCAAGGCGCTCCCATGCCCCTCGTGGCAGTAGTCACCGGGGCCTTGGGGCAACGCAGCCCACCGGAATTGGGCACGTGCTACGCGGATTCAGCTATGCGCGACAGGCTCCCAGCGGAGCTGACTCGATCGCCTGGGCGAGCACTGGCTGTAGCTGATCTCGTATCTGCCTGACCGCGGCATCCGAGGGGAGCCCGTTCACGTTCACCTTGGCTCCCATCTGAGCAGCGACGAGGAACGCACATTCGGCCATGCGCAATCGGATCGTCCTGCCCCATCTCCAGGGACGTGGCGGCAAAATCGCCCGCCTCCAAGTAGTTCTGGTGGTCCTGATACACGGCGGCGAAGCCGTAGTAGACGTCCGGGTTCGTGTCGCCCTGGAGCCAGCCCTGGTTGAGGCGCATCATCGCCTTCGCGTAGCGGTCTTGGTCGTAGTATTCCATCGCCACCCTCGCCCACTCCTGGCTCGCTTTCTCGCGCCCCCCGAATGCAGCCGACGTCTGCGCGATGAAGTCCGCATCGGCCTTGGCGAGCACCCCCTCGCTTCGGTCCATGCCTTGGTACATGGGCAGGGTATCGATCGCGATCTTGGCATTCGGGTCGAGCTCGAGAAGCCGATCCGGCCCGACGGCCCAGACCGCTGGTAGGTCCGGGTTGTCCGAAGTCGAGCGAGCGGAGGATCCAGGGGACGCACACGCGGGCACGAGGGCGAGAACGGCGAGCCAGGCTGTGATTCTTTGGGAGGCGGTCATAGCCGCGACCATACCAACCGGTCTGAGGACGATCGCTATCGCGGCGCCCGCACACCGCTGAGCTTTCGGAATCGCTCCAGAGCGTTGGGGACAGCGCATCAGAACTCCTTGCCGCCCCGGCCATTGCATCGCTTCCACCTCAGCACGGCCCGAGGGCTCAGCGCGCGAGCCAAGCTGACTTCCAAGAGGGGTCTGCGCTGCCGCGGGCCCAGCGCTGGGAGCCAGATTGCCACGGCTCAACCTGACAGCATTGTCAGGCAATCGGCCCTCTTGGGGCCCCAGGCAACCCGACAGTTGCACAGTTACCGAAGCGTCCAAGCGGCTCGAACGCAAGAAGAAGGAGCATCCTCCCCATGCAAGTCATTCGAATCCGCGTTGCCGCTGCGGCGCTCCCCCTCGTGCTCGCCCTCGGCACCACTCCCCTCCTGGCCCAGGGCACCACGTTTCAAACCCCCGGTATGCCGATCTGGGCGGCCTCGGGTCAGGTCGACCGCTTTTCCTCTGAGTTCAACCCGGCCATTGGTGCGCTTATCGACGGGTTCGGTGACTACATCGATACGGACGATGACGACGAAGAGGGTCTCGACCTTTACCTGCGGAGTTTCGAGATGACCGCCAACGGCCGCGTCGACCCGAACTGGTGGGGCTACGCCGTCGTCGTGTACGCGGACGAAGAGGTCGAGCTTGAGGAAGCCGCGGTGACCTACGACGGATTCGAAGGCCAGACGAGCATGCGCTTCGGCCGCTTCTTCGTCGACTTCGGCAAGCAGATGCAGGCGCACATCCACGACCTTCCCTATCCCGATCGCCCCGGCGTCTTGGCCGAGTTCCTTGGCGAGGAGCTCCCAGGCGTGGGTGCCCAGCTCGACCACTGGTGGAGCACCGGTGAGTCCTCGGCCTTGCGCGCATCCCTCGGCGTGTTCGGCGAGTTCGAGATCGGCGAGCACGGTGACGACGGTGGAGGCGACCTTGAGACCGAGCTCCCCGAGCGCAAGGACGCGGACGAGCTGGGGCTCACCGCCCGCGTGACGCAGTTCATGGACGCTGGCTCCACCGGCGTCTTCCAGTGGGGCGCATCCGCGCGCCACATCGGCGGCTACTCCCTCTCCGACGACGCGAGCGGCGCAAGCATCGAAGACCTCACCACCACCACGTTCGGCGTCGACGCGACCTACGGCTTCGACTCCGACGACGGCCTCTCCGGCTGGACCTTTGGCGCGGAAGGCCTCCTCGCCACCGGGGACATCGGGGCCGAGGACGACGGCACGGGCAACCTCATCGCCGTCGACGAGAACAAGAGCGGCTACTACCTGTGGGCTGAGCGCCGCGCGAGCATCCAGAACACGTACGGCGTGCTTTTTAGCGCCTTCGAGCACCTGGAAGCCGATGACACCGACGAAACCCAGATCACCGCGTACTACACTCGCAACTTCTCGGAGTTCGCCAGGCTACGCTTTGCGGTTTCCCACGCTTCGATCGATGAGGCCGAGGACAGCACCCGCTTCCTCGTGCAGCTCACGACCTTCTTCGGCCCCCACGCCCACGGCGTGAACTGGTAATGCAACGCTGGCTGCTTGTCTTCTTGGTGCTCCTGGTTTCCGCGTCCAGCGGAGGTCTCGTCAGCGCCGCGCCTACGCGCGCTCTTTCCGGATCGGACAAGCTCCAGGTGGTCGCTACCCTTCCCGATCTCGCCAACCTTGCCACGGCGATTGGCGGCGATCGCATCGACGTCAAGACCCTCGCGCGGCCTGGACAGAACCTCCACGCCGTTCGCGTGAAGCCGTCGCACCTCGTTGCGCTCTCCAAAGCTGACCTGTTTCTACAGGTCGGCCTCAGCCTGGAGCATGCGTGGATCCCGGGCCTCCTGCGCACGGCCCGCAATCGCAAGGTCCTCCCCGGTACGAACGGATTCGTCAGCGCTGGCGAGGGCTACTCGATGATCGAAGTGCCGGTCCGCCTGGACCGGTCGCTCTCCGCGGACGTGCACCCGGCGGGCAACCCCCATATCAACATTTCCTTGGGCGGGGGCCCCCACATGGCAGAGCGCATCCGCGACGGCCTGATCCGCGTGGATCCGGCAGGGGAAGAGGCCTACCGCGCCGGCTTCGCCCAATGGATGACGCGCTACGACGAGGCGCGCCTGCGCTGGGACGTGGTCAGCGCCGCGGTCGCCGAGAAGAAGGCGGACGCGTGCCTCTACCACCAAGAATTCGACTACCTCCTCGGCGAGATGGGTCTCAGCATTGCGGCGTTCCTGGAGCCCCGCCCCGGGCTCGCGCCGACGCCAAGCCATCTGGCGAAGGTCATCGACATCGTCAAGGCGAAGGAGATCCCTGTGATCCTCACGGCCCCGTGGTCCAACAACAAAAACTGCCGCCGCGTGGCAGAGCTGACGGGCGCGGCGATCCTCCAGCTTCCGGTCATGACCGGTTCAGAGAACCAAAGCGGAGATTGGATCCGAATGATCGACGCCACCGTCGAGAAGATCGCAGCGGCCTACGGCGTGGACGCGCAGGCGGTGCTCAAGGCCCACGCCGAAGCGACGCCGCTCTCAACGGGCAAGAGTTGACGGACCGCCAGGCAGCGTTCGTCCAAGGCCCGCGGATCCTTGGGCTGAGCCTTCAGGACGCGACCTTGGGATACGGCAAGCGCGCCGTCCTCTCAGGCGTCAATCTCGACGTGCCGCGCGGGGCGTTCGTGTCCGTCACCGGAGTCTCCGGCGCCGGGAAGTCCACCTTCCTCCGGGCGGCCGCTGGGTTGCTCCCCCCACTTCGGGGTTCGATCCAACGCGGCACACGAAGCGTCGCCTGGGTCCCCCAGGCCGACTCCCTGGGTGCGCTGCACCCCGTGAGTGCGATGGAGGTCGCGGCAGGGGCGAGCAGGAACACCGAACGCGCCCGGGCTGCGCTTGAATCCCTGGGGCTCAAGGACGAAGTGCGCAGCCGCTTTAGCCGCCTCTCCGGGGGGCAGCGCCAGCGCGTCCTCGTCGCGCGCGCCCTCGTGATCGACACCGACTTCATCGTATTCGACGAGCCCACCAGCGCCCTCGATGACGAGTCGAGCGCCCTCGTCAGGGCCGCAGCCGCGCGCCGGAAGGCGGAGGGCGCGACCATCCTGTACGCCACCCATCAGCCGAACGAAGTCGCAGACCTCGAAACGCTTCGACTTTCCGTCGCCGGCGGCGGCGTTTCCCTGAGCGATGCGCAGAGCGCCCTGAAAACGCCGTGAGCCTCGCCGATTTCGTCCAGCTCTTCACCTGGCCGCTCCTGGCGCTCTGTGGTGCCGCCATCGCTGCCCCCATCACGGGCGCCTTCCTGGTGTCCCGCGGTACGTCCTTCCACGGCATCGCTCTTCCCCAGGTCGCCGCGTGTGGAGTCGCAGTGGGCTTCGCGCTCTTCCCCTACGCGTCGAGGATGACTTGGACGGTGGCCGGCGCTGACGACCACGGTCACATCCACGGCGTGGGTGACCCCTCCCACCTGTACCTCGGCGCCTGCGCAACGATCCTGGTGATCGCGGCGCTCGTGCTCTTCGAAGCGAAGCGCGCGCAGTCCTCGGACGGGGACAAGAGCGCCGTCGTCGCTGCGACCTTCGCGGTCGCCAGCGGAGGCAGCGCCCTCGCCGCCCAGCTCTCCCCCCTCGGCGGCCTGCACGTGGACGCACTCCTCAGCGGCGAAACCCTCAGCACCGGCCCATGGGACGCAGTGCTCCTCGGCGTCGTCGCGCTTGGTACGGCGCTCCTCACCTGGCGGACCTGGCGGCGCCTCACCCTCGCTGGCCTCGACCCGGACTACGCTGTCGCTTCGGGCGGCAAGCCCCGCCGTTCCAACCTGGCGCTCCACGCCATGACCGCCACCGTGGTCATCAGCGGCTCCCTGACCGTGGGTGCGCTCCCCATGTTCGCGCTCTTGGTGATCCCAGCCATGGCACTGCGCCGTCGCGCCGGATCCATGGCCGGCTACCTGCGCGCGGCCCCGCTCCTTGGCCTCATGGGCGCGACCCTCGGGGCCGGTCTGGCCTTCCAATTCGACCTGTCGATGGACGCGTCGGTGGTGGCCGGCTGCGCGATCGTGGGCCTAGTCGCCAGGCTCATTCCCAGGTTCTAACGGCCGCGCCTCACGCCCAGCGAACCTGCGCATCTAGCCCAAGGAACCTGCGCGTCTAGCCCAAAAAACCTGCGCATCTAGCCCAACAAACCTGCGCGTCTAACCCAAGGATGCCGAAGACTCCGCTGGAACGCGGTAGCGCTCGATGATGCGCTCGTTCGCCCGCGCCGCCTCCTCGAGGTCAAAGTGCAGGACGAACTTGGACTCGGTCAGAATCGTCGCAACGCCATCAGGCGACCGGAGCAGCTCCTGGGCGTGGCGAAGGTTCTGTGGCCGTTCGCCGTTGCAGGAGTCGATGATCTCGTACATCGCGCCCTCGTAGCCGACGTTGACTTCGTCCGCCAGGACCTGGGAGATCACGACGATCTCTTGGGCCTCCTCGGTGCGCGCGGCGTGGTAGTAGGCGTGGACCAGATGGGTTGGCGCTTTGTTCCACCACTCGTCGCCCCACGCCTTGAGGAAGTCCTTGGAGAGCGCCGAAATCACAAGGCCGCCAAAGAGGAACCAGTCCGGGCGTGTGTCGTAGGCGTTGCGGGGTACGAGCCAAGTCATGGGCCTGAGCTCGAGCTTCAGCCCCTGCCGCTTGCCCCCGCGGTACACCGTGACGTCCAGGACGTCGCCCACATAGCGCTCCCCGAAGACGACGTCGAACTGGCAGCGGAAGGCCCCTTGGTAGCGCACCGTTCCGTTGGCGGCTACCTCCAGCCCATCGATCTCTAGCAGCACGTCCCCCACCTCGAACACGCCCCAGGCGCTGTTCCCGAACCACACCTCGTTGATAAGAACGCCTCCGGTTTCGCCGTCGAGGCCAAGCTTGCCGCGCAGCGCTGGGTTCTCGAGGTTCTGGACCACAGCGCCGAGCCCTGGGACGGACGTGGACTTGCCCTGCTCGATGCCCTTCAGGAAGGCGGCGATCACAGGGGCTGGGACCATCTCGCCGATGTTCTCCGCGTCCTCAAGGCTTTGGAAGGCGATGCCGACGACCACGTCCTCGTGGTAGACCGGCCCGCCGCTGTTGCCATCGTTGATCGCAGCGTCGACGGTGACCGCAAGGATCTTGCGGTCCGAATGCTCGTAGCTTTGAACCTCGATGCGGGACACGATGCCTTCGGTCATGGAGAGCTCTTCGCCGCCCACCGGATACCCGGCGACGATCACTTCGTCCCCGAGCTGTGGCAGCTCGCCCAGCTCTGCGGGCTCGATGCCCTCAGTGGCGCTGACGTCGACCTCAAGCACCGCGAGGTCCGCGTCGTGACACACGGCCAGGACCCGAGCGACGATCTTCTCAGGGGAGCTCCCGCGCTGAACCTGGAGGAACGTGGCGTTCGCGACGCAGTGGGCGCCGGTCAGGATGCGTCCCGGCCCCATCACAACCCCCGACCCCGTGCTGGAACGAGGGGCATGGGTCTGCCAGGGAGTCTCGTAGTCGGCTTCCTGGTAGGTGCAGTAGATACGGACGACTTGGGGGTAGTTGGTTCGATTCACGGCGGGAAAGCTAACGGCGCCCGGGGGCGGAGGCGCCCCCGAATCCCCCGCATTTCAGCTCTCGCGCCGCGGGCCGCCCTCCGGAGTTACGTCACGAGGCCCAGTGGCGTCGGCGAGAAGCCCGGGAGCGCCGCCGCCAGGTCGGCCGTGCCCATGCGCTCCGTCAGGATCTCGGCCATCACGTGCCGAATGTCGATGGAAACCGGCAGCGCTCCGTCGTCGAGGTTCTGGGACTGGAGCCCTGGCCAAAGTCGATGGACAACACCGCCGTTCACATGGGAGCCGCCGAGCACCATGACCGCGCCCCCGCGGCCATGATCGCAGCCGCCGGCGCCGTTCTCGTCGACGCGGCGGCCGAACTCGCTCATCACCACGACCGTGGTGCGCTCGGCGTCAGGGCCAAGATCCGTCAGAAAAGCGGACAGCCCGTTCGCGAGGTCATGGATCCGACCCGCGAAGAAACCGCCCACCGGGCCCTCATGGGAGTGGTCGTCCCAGCCGCCGTAATCGACTTCGACGGCCTCAACGCTGGTGCCCGCCTTGATCAGCGTGGCCGTCTCGTAGAGGCCTTCACCAAAGGAGCTGGATGGATAGACTGCGCCACCGCTCGGGGCGCGCGTGAAGTCGATCGCGTCCACCGTAGAGGCGAGGTCGAGCGCGGTCAGTCCCCCGCCGCGGTCCGGTTGACTCGCGCGGGAGTACATGGCGTCGAGGCGATTCGCCCGGGCCACCTGGGTGGCGAGGGGGCCACTGAACCCGAACTCCGCAAGGCGCGGAATGGGAATCGACGCGAACCCTCCTTGCATGGCGGTTGGTAGCGTTCGGTCAATGGCGATCGCGCGGCCGCCGCCCGCCTGCACGGGTGGCGTCGCCTGGAGATGTCGCGCAAGCCAACCGCTGCCAAAGGTCCCGCCGCCCACGTGGGCTTCTTCCATCCGGCGCATCGCTTCGAAGTGTGACCGCGTCGGGTGGGCAATGCCGCACCCGTGGACCACCGCGAGTTCCCCGGCCGCGAAGTGCGGGTAGAGCGGCGCCGCCGCGTCGTTCAGGCCAAAGAAGCCGTCGAGGTTGATCGTTCGCTGGGCGTCCCGGCCCAGCGTCGGGCGCTGAATGTAGTAGTCCGCATCCCCCACGGGCACGAACAGGCTGAGCCCGTCCATGCCTCCCCGGAGGAAGACCAGCACCAGGGTGTCCCTTGCGGCCGGAGAGTCGAGCGACCCCGAGGCAAAGGCCCGAGCGCCGCTCGACATGAGGGCAGCCGTACAGCCGGCTCCCGCTCGGAGGAGGTCGCGGCGAGTGGTGCGGGGGGAGCGGCTTTTCATAGCGTTTGGAAGCTTGGACAGGAGAAGGCGAGCTCGAGGGCTTCGGCGAACACGACGGAGTCGGAGGCCTGGGCGGGCAGCGACTGGATGTGGGCCTGAATGGATGCGACGTCGAACGGCGACAGTCGATGGCCGGTGAGAACGCGGTTGAGTCGCTGCGCCCAGCCCGCCCGCGGGACACCGGCGACCAAGCTGAGGAGGCTGCCCTGGGTGTGGGCCCAGTCGCTCGTCGATGCGCGCGTGAACTCGGCCGCGATGGCCCAGCGGGGCTGGACGAGCCCCACCCAACGCGAGCGCTCGTCCGGATACCCATCGGGAGCCGGCCACTCGAAGGGAGCTTGACCGAGCCGTTGCATGAGCGCGTGGGCTGCGGCTGGGTTAGGAACGGCCACGCCGGTCGACCGCAGCACGGCACAGATCCACTCGAACGGGCGGCGGAACTTCGTTGTGCCCGCTACGACGAGCGGAAGCGTCACCTCCTTCGAAAGGAGCGTGCGCACGACCTCCTTCATGTTGCCCGAGGTCTGATGCCAGGTCACGGCCCCCGCGGTGACCGCGTCCTCCGGCACGTCGTCGCCGATGAGCCACTGGGCCAGCCGACGCGTGACGAAACGAATCGTCGCCGGATGGTTCGCCAGGTAGTCGAGGATCGTCTCGACCTCGTTGACGCCGGTCGCGCCCGAGAACGAAAAGCCGAGCACCGACTTCGGCCCGGTGTCATGATTGCCGGCCTCGAAGACGAACTGACCGAACGCGGGATTCGCCGCGTCGCTCACGTAGTTCCATCCGGTGAGACAGCGGGCGAACTCACGAACATCGTTCTCGGTGTACGGGCCGTCCACGCCGAGGGTGTGAAGCTCCAGGATCTCGCGCGCGAGGTTCTCGTGTCCGGCGCCGGCGATGTTGTCGTCGTTGTCGAGGAACGCCAGCATCGAACTGGATCGCGTGACAGCGCCGAGCAAATCACGGAACGAGCCGAGGGCGTAGGCGCGCCAGACGTCCTGGTCTTCGTAGATGCGGGTGAAGCGCCCCATGAAGACGTTGAAGTGGTCGGCCCAGAACTCCACCACACGCTCGAAGAGTTGGCGCCGTGAGTGCACCGCGCGCACCAGCCGGACGCCCTTGTAGTCCCGGGCGAGTTCGAACGGATCGAGGCTTGGGTCCGCGAGCGCTTCGTGGGGCGTGACGTTGAGCCAGGGCCACTGGAGCAGCTGCTGCTCGAGGGCTGCGTCGCTGATGCTCGACGCGTTGAGCTGCCAGTCCACCCAGCCGTCATGTCCACGCGCGGCGACCTCCGCCGCATCCTCGGGGGTGAAACCGAAGGTGGCCCGGGATAGGAGCCAAGCGATCGTGTCGCGGGGAGCGGGAGGACCAGCGGGAAGGCCCGACCCGGGTGGCAGAGCCTGAGTGGAAGATTGCTGCATGGATCCGATGGCGGCACGGGGCCCGATGCGCCCGCGCGTAGCTACCAGATCCCCTCCACCCAAGAGCGTCACCGCGATCTTCCCATGACAAAGGGACGTCCTACGGCGCTGCCGTAGGTCGTCCCTTGGAACGGCGGGGCTCGGAGAGCCCCACGTTGGGTCGAAGCGGGCCTAGCTCGGCTGGATCGAGGTCAGCGAGGGCTTCGCAGATCCGGCACACGCCGGTCCAACGCACGGAAGCTCGACGACGCCGGACGCGGCCGGGGCCGCCTGGGGCTCGATGATTCTCACCGGAGCCGGTTCCGGGGCAAGCGACGGCTCGATGGCGACGCAGGCCGCCTCGCTCACCGGTCGGATCTCAGCGGCGGGCGTGCTCGACAGGAACGCCCCCACCGTGAGGCCAGTGCCCACGAGTACCGCCGAAACGGCCGTCAGGAGGCTGGCATTGACCTCGCAGGCCGGGTGGCCCGCCTGCGGGCGAGCTGAGCTCGGTTTTGTCGCGTCGTACTGCATGGGGAACGAATCCTGGGTCGCCTGGACGGGTCGGGGCTTCGGAGGGGACATGCGCTGACGAAGTCAGCAACGCCTCACCCTTTCTTTCGTGATACGACCCCAGTAGTTGCTCGTTTTCTCGAAAATGAGGCCGAAGAATGCTCCTGGAAAGAAGTTAGGGGCGATCTGCACGGCCAGCCCTGCTGATCAGGGCTACGCGAGGGCCAAGGCCGAGTTGGGCAACACCTCGGCACCCGTGGGATCCCTACATCGACGCCGGTGGACCGTCGGCTGCTCTGGGCCGCTCGATCAGCCCCCGTAGACTTCGCCGCGCATCGCATCCACGTCCCAATCCACGATCACCGGGGCCTGGGTCGGTTCGTAGCGAAGCGTCGCGATCGAGGCGTTGACCGAGATCCGGCCGTCGGCGCTCTCGTGCACTCCGTAGGCCTCGTGGATGTGGCCGAAGACGTGGAGGCCGACGTCGAGGGCACCCAGGCGGTCAAGGAGCGCCTCGCAGCCCACGGACTCTCCGTTCCGCGCCACCTCGTCAAGAATGCCGAGCGGCGGTCCGTGGGTGATGAGCACCTGGGCACTCGCCGGAATGCCCGCCCAAACTCGCTCGAGTTCGGGGCCACGCTGGAGATTGAATGCCCAGTCGTAGAACCAGGGCTGCCACGGCGAGCCCCAGAAGCGGACACCCTCGATCTCGACGCCGCTGTCCTGGAGGTACGTCACGCCCGGTGCCTCTACGAGGGCCCTCGCGCGCTCCCCGTCCGACTCGAAAAGGAAGTCGTGGTTGCCCGCGATGACGATCTTGTACGCGTGCGGCTGCGCGGCAAACCACCTACCGAAGGCAGCGATCTCCCGCTCGGCCCCCCGCGAGCTCAGGTCCCCCGCATGGATGAGCACGTCGCCATCGGGCACAGCCACCTGATCATGCATCCCGTGGGTGTCACTGATGCAGACGATGCGCATCGACGATTCCGCTATTGAAAGGTCACCGACGACGCGCTGCTAAACGTGGAGGTCGCGTTGCCGAACGGATCGGTGCTGCGCAGCCACGCCTGCCAGAACCGCGTCTCACCCGAAAGAACGGTCAGCGCGCCCAACGGACCAGGAATGTTCGTCAGGTCGACGCGATACTGAAGAACACCGTCTTCGTCCGTCTGGCCCAAGGAGTCTAGGTGCCGCCCGATTCCTCCAACGGGATCAGCGATGCATAGTGTCCCGAGGCTGCCGCCGGGATTGACGATCATGCCGTCGCCGAGAGAGGTGATGAAGTAGCCGAAACGCCCCGTTCCCACACGGGTCAAGGAGAGCGTCAGGCGGTTGTCTTGCACGGAGCTTGAGCCGTAACCGTCGAGTGCGAACCGATCCGGGCTTGAGGGTTGTGCGCTGCAAACGACTTGGCTGATCGGCGCGGCGCCTGAGAAAACGTAGGCGCGGCCGATCCGCGTGGTGCCGCTCTTGGCGAAATTGATGGCGTTGCTTGCGCCCACGAAAATGTCCTCTGAGCCATCCCCGTCCACGTCCCCTAGGAGTGCCAACTCATTTCGGGGAAAGGATACGAAGGATAGCTGCGTCGCAAACTCATCGATGATCGCGCCCGTCGCGCTCGAACGGATGAAGAGCTGTGACCTCCGGCAGCTAAGAAAATCGCGGAGCCCGTCCCCGTCGCGGTCGTCGATGAGCTCAAACGCGTAGCCCTCTTCCACGATGATCGGGATCTCCCAGAGGACGAGCCCCGTCGCGCCGGAATAAGCGCTGAGGGTCTGCGCTGTCGGCGTGGAGGCAAGCACGTCCGGGGCCCCGTCTCCGTCGATGTCAGGCAGACCGATGACCCCGCTTCCAAGCAGCCCGTTCGTCAGAGTGCCCACCACTTCAAAGAGCAGGTTGCCGTCGGCGCTGGAGAAAACGCGCACGGCCCCCGTC
>CALHGQ010000480.1 GCA_938030175.1 uncultured bacterium
CACTCCGCAGGCGAAGCAGCAGCCCGCGGGCTGCTGCTTCGCCTGCGGAGTGGCGACCATCACTACGGTACCGTACCGCTCACTAGAAGGGAGCTAGCGGTAAGCCGGCGCCGCCGTACACCGAAGATTGAGCCGCGTCGCTCCATAGGTAGCGCGCCTCTACCGGAGTTGAAATTCCTGGAGCTGTCACGCGGATCGACTGCCCGTCCTCGCTGATCTCAGCGGCAGCTGGCACGAAGGCCCCGCTGGCGCCCCGCAGTTCAAAGTGCTCTAGCACCATCGAGTCGGTTGAAGGCCACAGCCTTCCGGCGACGTGATCGAAGGACAGGATCAGGGCCTCTCCGTCGGCCCGCGCTTCTCGAAACGTAGGACCGTTGGGCTCCAATTCGTCCTGTCCGTAAAGATCGCGTAGCGCAAACAGCGCCAGTCGGCGGCCGACCTCCCACTTGTTCTTGGGGTGGATGTCTTTTGGGTTGCCAATGTCAGCGGTCAACGCCATGCCCGTCATCGGAAGATTCGCAGCGATCGCTTGGGCCTGGCGCAGCCTCGCCACGGAGTCGCTGCCTTCAGGACCGTCGTCGTAGTCGAACGGAGCGATCTGTACGAAATAGAAGGGCAGCTCGAGGTTCTTCCACTGCGCGCGCCAGTTCATGATCAGGCCGGGGAAGAGGTGGCGATACTCCTCGGGGCGGGAACGATTGGACTCGCCCTGGTACCAGATCACGCCGCGGATGCCGTAGGGCAGCAGCGGCGAGATCATCGCGTTAAAGAGGGCGGACGGCGTGTGGGCCGTCAGCTGGGGCGGTCGCGGAGGCGTGCCGGCCTGCTTCGCCGTGACCCCTTGGCGATAGCGCCACTCGCCCGCAAGATCGATCCACTCGTCCCCTTTGACGAGGCGCATCTCGCCCGCTCCGAAGCCGCCGCGTCCCCCCGTGTCGAGAATTCGAATCGTGAGGCTCGCCCGTCCAGCGACGACGCTCTCCGCCGGGACCGTGTAGTTGCGCTTCACGGACCAAGAGCCAGCGCCAATCTCGGACCCAACGCGCTGTCCGTTCCAGAGCGTCTCATCGACGTCGTCGAGGGGCGGCAGCTGGAGCTTGAGTTCTTGACCCTCCCAGCTCGGTGGAACGTCCACCTCGGTCCGGAACCAGACGACACCGTTGAAGCTCTCCAGTCCGAGGGCCCCGAAGTTCGTGGGCACCGCCGCACGGTCCCAGTGGCTGTCGTCGAAGTCAGCGCCTTTGAAGCGCCGCGCAAAGAACGCTTCGTCGTCGGCGGCGTCCCAGAATTCGTCGATCTGGGCCGGGCTCACGTCCTTCATGCCAGCGCCCGCCCGCACTTCGGCGAGCTTTCGAGCGTGGTCGGGAAACGCAGCGACGACGTCCTCGGAGACCCACGACTCCGCGGGTGTGCCTCCCCAGGAGGAAACGATGAGCCCCACGGGAACGTCCAAGTCTTGGCTGAGCCTCTGCGCGAAGAAGTACGCCGTCGCGCTGCAGCTCAGCGCATCCTCCCCAGTGGCATCGACCCACTTCCCGCCGCCCTGGAACTGGGGCTCCGTCGCGCGTGTTCGGGGCACGGTGAAGTGGCGAATGTGAGCCGGCTCCAGCGACGTTCGCTCGGGAGAGAGTTCACCGCGCTCTCGGGCCGCTTCAATGATCTTGGATAGCTCCCACTCCATGTTCGACTGACCGGAGCCGAGCCAGACCTCCCCGACGAGGACGTCCTGGATTTCAATCGTCTCGTCCCCGGCGCGGATCGTGATCGCAGCAGGCTCCTTCGAAGCCTTCGGCGTACTGAGTTGCACGCTCCAGCGCCCATCCGTCGCGGCCATCCCCTCGGCCTCCGCGGCGCTACCGTCGGACCATTGCGCAAACACCTGGACCCGCTGGCCGGGCTCCGCGTTTCCCCAAACGGGAACCGAATCCTGTTGTTGGAGGACCATTCCGCCCGAGAGAACCGCCGGGACGGAGAGCTCTGCGTTTGCCGCTCCGCTGAGCACGAGGACCCCCAAGAGGCCCCACAGCGATCGAGCCAAGGAAGCCGCACGACGTCCAGCTGAGAGACAAGGGAACGGCTGTGGCGAAGGAATGGGACTCATGTGGTGACTTTCTCGTAAGTAGCCGGGCAACGGGACAGTGAAGGTCCCAATCTTACCGATAGGGACCCGAACCGACGGGGACTCCGGGGCAGGCGACTCTCGCCGACCCAGAGCGCCTCCCCGACGCCCATCCCGGTCTAACGCCATGAGCACTACGCCTATCGCCGCATCATCGTCTGCCCAAAGTCCGAATCAGATCATCGATATCCTGATGATCACGCACCGCCGTCCGCGCTACGCCCGGCAATCGCTCAAGCATCTGCTCGACAGCTGCGACGACACGATGCGCGTTTGGATCTGGCACAACGGCGACAACGAGGAGACTTTGGCCGTCGCCAAGGAGATGTCGGAACATCCCCGCTGCTATCGCTTCCACCACAGCCCGGTGAATGAGAAGCTGCGCGCGCCCACGAACTGGCTCTGGGAAGAGGCCGACGGAGCCTATCTCTGCAAGGTCGACGACGACTGTCTACTCCAGGAAGGGTGGGCGCAAACCCTCCGTGCAGCGCACGAAGCCAACCCCGAGCTCGGGGTCATCGGGTGCTGGCGCTTCCAAGAAGAAGACTACGTGCCAGAGCTCGCCGAGAAGAAACTGCGCGACCTCAAAGGCGGCCATCGCATGCTGGTCAACTGTTGGGTGCAGGGCTCCGGCTATCTCATGAAGCGCGAGTGCATGGAGGCGCAGGGCCCCCTCAGCAAAGAGGACCCGTGCTTCACGAAGTACTGCAACTCGATCGCCGAGTCCGGTTACGTCAACGGGTTCTACTTCCCGTTCTTGTTCGAGGATCACATGGACGATCCGCGGTCTCCGAACACGCTTCTGAAGCGCGACGAGGACATGGCGGAGCACGCGCCGCTGTCGGCCATTCGTGACGGCGTGACGTCACTGGAGGTCTGGCAGGAGCGGGTCCGCTGGAACGCCTACATGGTGCAGAAGTCCCCGACGAACCCGCGCTGGCTGCGCGGCTGGCGCCTGCGCGTCCGCATGTTGCTCGACAAGATCGAGCGCGTAACGGGCAAGAGCAAAGGCCCCGGCGTCAACCCCCAGTTCAAGGCCAAGTGAGCAGTACGGTACCGTAGTCATTGTCGCCACTTCAGGAGGCCGCTAGCAGACCTCACGGTCTGCTGGCGGCCTCCTGAAGTGGCGACAATGACTACGGTACCGGAAGACTCAGCCGGATGCCGTAGGCGCCCGGTTGGTCCTCGCGTTCGAAGAACGACATCGCTCCGCCCAGTGATTCGATGCCGCGGCGGGCATTGAAGAGCCCCAGCCCTGCACTTGGAGGGCTGTGGGTGCCCTTGAAGAGCGGCGTTCCCAGCAGGTCGGGATTGTCGACTTGCCATGGGCCACCGTCGTCCGTGACGACGAGCGTGACGTAGGCGCCCGTGGATGGGTCCTCGCGGAGCGCCACGTTCAACGGGCCGTCGCTGCGGCTTGCATGGGTCCGCACGTTCTGAATCAGCGCCGTGAGGACCTGGGTCAGGGGTCGGGCGCTTGAGAGGACCGTGGACGATGCGTCGATCTCGAACGAGAGGCGCTTGTCCCGATTGGCTTTCTTCCAGCGCGACGTGAACGCTTTGAGCCAAGGGTCAAGCTCCAGTGGATCCTGCGCGGGCTGGCCGGGGCTCAGTTCTGCGAGTTCGCCATTCACGACGGATCGCGCGCCGGTGACCAAGCTCGTCAAGGCCTCTGTGCTGACGCGCAGGCTCGCTACATCGGCAAGGAGCTCCTCTGAATCTTGCACGCGCGGATCGGCTTCCATGTGCGCCGCACGGAACGAGATGTTGGCTATCCAACCGAGCGCGTCATGGGCGAGCTGGCTCGCGAGCGCGCGATGGTCGATGGTCCCGTGCGGCGGGCCCTCGGGCGCCGCGTGGGACGCCGCATGGGAAGCCGCATGGGAAGCCGCATGGGAAGAACGTCGGGCTGGTTCGTCCGGTCTCGCCGGTACCACGCTGGCCGCTGGACTCAAGGCGCCGGGCAAGTTCGGCTCGAGGTCATCCAGGGCTTGGCGCAGCGCGTCCGTGTTCATGTCCTGCTTTGCGATAAAGCCGGCAGCGCCCTGCTCGAGCGCGGCGTGCGCAACATCGTCGCTCCCTAGCGAGCTCATGACGATGAATCTCGTGTTGTACTTCGACTTCAGCCCCTGGAGAGCCCCGAGCGTTTCCTCCATCGGACTATCCGGGAGTGTCAGATCCAGGAGGACTACATCCACCGGCCCGGCGTCCAACTCGGCTCTCATTTCCTGGAGGCTTCTCGCGACCGAGACTTTCCGGACTCGATCAGGGAGCTTCCCCAGGTAGTGCTCGGCGATCATCCGGTGGTCAGCATCGTCCTCGACAAGTAAGAGGAATGATCCTTCCGTGTCGCGCTGGACGGTGCCTGGGTCAGCGTCGATGGAGTCTGGTCGGGGATCACGCATGGGTCGGCCTGGAAGTCTAAGACAAATTCGGTCCCACCCATGGGAGAGGTCCGAATCGCGAGACTGCCGCCGCAATCCTCAATGGCCAGTTTGGCCAGCGGCAATCCGAGCCCCAGGTTGGCGCCGGACACGGGCCGGAACCCGTGCTGCCGGTTGTTAGCGGAGTCGCCCGAAGGGTCAAAATGCCCCTCGAGAACCTCCTGGCGGCGATCCGGCGGGATGCCAGGACCGTTGTCCGAGATCGTGACGCGAACGGAGCGGCGGAGTCGCGTCGCCCGCACTGCGAGGATCGGCGCCTGGCCCGGCAAGGGTGGACGCACGTACTTCACGGCGTTGCCCACGAGGTTGTCGAAGACCCGCTGGATGTGGCGCTCATCGCCCCGGACCAGGCCGAGAGGCTCATCGCGGCGCACGTCGAAGCCCCTTTCCATGAGCGCCGGGCAGAGGTCGTCAAGGGAGTGCGTGAGGACCTCGTCGAGATCGACCGTATCGCTCCTATCGGCCTCTCCCGTGGCGAGATCGAGGATCCCGGAGATCACGCCATCCATGCGTTGAGCGTTGTTGCTGGCGCGATCGAGGAGCCGGATCACGTCCCCAAGATCCCCAGCGTTCGCCACTTCCTTGGCAATGGTCAGCATTCCCTTCGTGCTGACGAGCGGCGCCCTGAGATCATGGGCCACCGCGAACGCGAAGCGGCGCAGGTCGGAGTTGGCCCGGTCGAGCGCTTCTCTCTCTTCGACGGCCGCTTGGAGTCTCGCCTCGGTGGCTTGGATCCGGTGGCGGGTCCAGAGCGCCAAGATGGCGGTTCCCACCAAGCACACGAGGCAAAGGGCCGCCACCGCGGCGCCCTGGACGACCAGGGCGGAGAACGCGACCAAGGAAAGTGCAATCGCTCCCATGCACACGGGGAGCAAGCGGCTGCGATGGTCGTCGGAGCCCAAGGGCACCGGCGCCGTAGCGGCAAACATTGACATAGCAAAAAGGGTGGGAGACCTTCGAGAGTGGGGGGGGACCTCTCGACACGGATCTCCTCGGTCGGATTCGGCGTGTCACTTAGGGGAAACGGGAAGAATTCTCCCGCTCGCCACCGGGAGGGTACCTAGTCGACGTCTGACGACCCTCCCATCAGCGGAAGTCCATGCTCCCTCAATTCGGAAGGGTGGGTGGACCCCCTCGGGGGAGCGAGGTTGGTATCCTCCCCGCCGACTCCACGGCGCAAGTGCTGCTCTTGCCCACCGTGCGGGCCCCTCCAAAACGATGCCGCAGCTGGCGGCCTATCAAACCTATGTGTGGATTCATCGGGATCTTTGGCCCGGACGGCGTGGATGTGGCCCCAGAGATCTATGAGGGTCTCTTGGCCGTCCAGCACCGCGGCCAAGATGCGGCTGGCATCACGACCTTCACGGACCGTTTCAACGTCAAGAAGGGCTATGGCTTGGTCGTGGAGGTGTTCGACGGCGACAACATGTCTCGACTCAAGGGACACCTCGGCCTCGGCCACGTCCGCTATCCAACGGTCGGCGAGAACAACAACGAGGACGCGCAGCCGTTTCACCACACTTTCCCGATCGGGACAGCGATGGTGCACAACGGCAACGTGACCAACTACGTCGAGCTCTCCAACTCGCGGTTCAGCTCGACGATGACCCGCCTGAACTCCACCTGCGACCTCGAGGTGCTCCTCTACGTCTTCCAGCAAGGTCTCGCGGAACGCTTCCAATCGAACGGCGGCAAGATCGCCAAGGACGACATCTTCTTCGCCGTCGGCAAGGTCTTCGAGGAGGTCAAAGGAGCCTACTCAGTGTGTGCGACCGTGGCGGACGTCGGGATGGTGGCCTTCCGCGATCCCTACGGAATCAAGCCGGCCGTCTTCGGGCAGAAGCGCGATGAGCACGGTGTCTGGTTTGCGTGCGCGTCCGAGAGCGTCGTGCTCGACGTCAACGGCTACGAGCGAACCATCGACATCGGTCCCGGCGAAGCGATCTTCGTGGACAACTCACGGACGGTTCACCGCCAGCAGGTGGCGGACAAGCCGCATCGGCCGTGCATCTTCGAGTACGTCTACTTCGCGCGCCCCGACTCGTTCCTCGACAACATCAGCGTCTACAAGACGCGCCATTGTTCGGCCAGCGCCTTGCCGAAGCGATGGCGCGCCTCCGGGGCGCCCATGCCCGATGCCGTGATCCCCGTCCCCGACAGCGCAAGGGACGCTGCCTTCGCCTGCGCGATGGAGCTCGGCGTTCCTTACCGGGAAGGCCTCGTCAAGAACCGCTACATCGGCCGCACGTTCATCATGCCCAACCAGACGGCGCGAACGTCGTCCATCAGGCGCAAGCTGAACCCGATCGACATCGAGTTCAAGGGCAAGAGCGTGCTGCTCGTCGACGACTCCGTCGTGCGCGGCAACACGTCCAAGCGCATTGTGGAGATGGCCCGGGAGTCGGGTGCGACCCAGGTCTACTTCGGTGTCACTAGCCCGCCGCTGGTGGCGCCCTGCCCCTACGGCGTCGACATGGCGAGCAAGCGCGAGTTCATCGCGACGGACCGCTCGAACGATGAAGTGGCGGAGTTCCTGGGCGTCGACCACCTCCTGTACCTGGACCGCGAGTCCATGAACGAGGCCGCGCGCGCGGGCAACCCGAAGATCGAGAAGTTCTGCAACGCGTGCTTCACGGGCAACTACCCGACGCCCGACGTGACGCTCGACCGCCTCCGTGCGATCGAAACGGAGCGCGGTGAGAAGCGCGACAACACACCGACCGAGTCGCTGGCGTAGACCTGCTAGCAGCCCGTTGAAGAAGGCCGCATGATCCAACAGCGCCCCTCGAAGCCCTGACTGCGTTGCTTGAAGGGCCTCGAAGACTAGGGGTTCTTGCGCATGCGCCGTGCCAGCAGGAACGCCAGCTCTAGCGACTGCTGGTAGTTGAGTCGCGGGTCGCAGGGGCTCACGTAGTTCCCTGCGAGTTCCTCCTCCGAGAGGCCCGCGGCGCCGCCAACGCACTCGGTCACGTCCTCGCCGGTGAGCTCGAAGTGCACGCCTCCGAGCCAGGTGCCGGCGCTTGAGTGCACGTCCTGCGTTCGCTCGAGGTCCTCGAGGATCGCGTCGAAGGAGCGCGTCTTGATCCCGCTCTTCGTCGAGTGGGTGTTGCCGTGCATGGGATCGCAGACCCAAAGGACGCGCCGTGAACCCACCGCCTCAATGAGCCTGGGCAGCTCGCCCGCGACCTTGCCGGCCCCCATGCGCGTGATGAACGTGAGGCGCCCCGGTTCGTCGTCAGGGTTGAGCGTTGCGATCAATTGCTCCACGTCATCCGCCGTCGCCGTCGGCCCCAGCTTGACTCCGATGGGATTGCGCAGTCCGCGGAAGAACTCAAGGTGCGCGCCGTCGACGGCTCGCGTTCGCTCACCGATCCACGGCATGTGCGTCGACAGGTTGTAGTGGCCAGGGCGCCGGGGCACTTCGCGGGTGAGCGCGCTTTCGTACGCGAGGTTCAGCCCCTCATGGCTCGTGAAGAACTCCACGCGCGTGAGCTCTTCGATGCGCGCTTCCCCCAATGCCTCCATCAGGTGCATGCCGTCGCTCAGGTTTTGGGACATGCGCTCGTACTCGGCGCGCAGCTCCGTGGAGAGCGCCGCTTCTCGCGTGAACGCAAGGTCCCACTGCTCCGGGTGATGCAGGTCGGCGAACCCGCCGTCCACCAGCGCGCGAACGAAGTTGAGCGTGAGCGCGGCGTGCTGGTACCCGGCCACGAGGTTCATCGGGTTCGGCCGCCTGTCCTCTTCCGTGAAGCCAGCTCGGTTCACGAGGTCGCCGAAGTAGCTCGGCAGCGTGACTTCGCGGCCGTCGATGTTGCGCGTCTCGAAGGCCTTGGACCTGGGCTTCGCGTACTGGCCTGCGAAGCGCCCAATGCGGACCACGGGACGACGCAGGCCATGCACGAGCACGAGGGACATTTGGAGCAGGATCTTGAGCTTGGACGCGATCGCATCCGACCGGCAGTCCGCCACCGTCTCTGCACAGTCGCCCCCCTGAAGGACGAAGCGCTTGCCCTCCTGCGCTTCCCCGAGGAGGGCCTTCAATCGCTCGATCTCCCAGCTCGTCACGAGCGGCGGAAGCTCCGCCAGCGTCGCGGTCGCCTCTCGCACGGCGCCCTCGTTGTCGTAGGGAGGAGCCTGGACGGCGGGCAGCGCCCTCCAGGAGTTTGGGGACCAGTTTTCGGGAGTCATAGGGCGTGGTGGGGCGAAGTGACGGGGCACGTTACTGGGTCATCCCCCCCGGCGGTGTTGAAACGGATGATCCATGGTGGGCCCTCTTTCTGCACCAAGGCGGGAGTTCTTGCCTAAAAGCAACTTCCTTTGTGGGTCAACCCTTAGGCCTGGTCGATCTCTGCAACACGGAGGAAAACGGCCTGCATCCTGCGGCCGTCGCTCACTCATGCAAAAGGTACTCATCGCCGACAAGGACCCAGAGACCCGGGCGTTTTACGCACAACTCGTCTCGAATCTGGGCCATCTTCCACTCAGCTGCGAGGACGGAATCGCCGTTCTCGACTGCGCGAGTGCGAATCCTGACATCGACCTGATCATCACCGACATCGACCTGCCGGGGGCCTGGGGCGAGCAGCTCATCGGGGTGATTCGCAACATCGACCGGCTGGCCCACGTGCCCGTTCTGGTGGTGTCGGCCCCTCGGACGCGCACCGAGCTAATGCGACTGCTCGTGATCGGTGTTCGCCAGTGGTTCGCCAAGCCAACCTCGGAGGAGGAGCTCGGCGAGGCGATCTCGAAGTGTCTCGAAAGGAGCAGCGCCTTGGACTTGTTCGACGTCGAGGACGTGATCCCGGCCGAGACCATTCCGTCGCTGAGGCCGGACAGCGCGTGGCTGTTCCAGGATCACCTGACGCCGGCTGCCTGAGTCGAAACCTGGACCATTCGGGCTGAGGCGCTCCAAGCGCGAGCAGAGTAAGCTTCGTCGCGGATGCGCGTCCTGATTACCTCTCCGGTGTTCCCGCCTGATCTAGGCGGGCCCGCCGTCTACGTCCCAAGCGTCGGCCGGTTCCTTCTCGAACGCGGCCACGACGTGCGTGTGATCGCGTTCTGCTCGGATCCGGAGCCCGCGGGCTTTCCGTTTCCCGTGCAGGCGATCTCCCGCGGCCCACTGCCCGTTCGCTACTTGAAGGCGTTCTGGGCCGTCTTCAAGGCCGCCGGCTGGGCGGACGTTGTGTACGTCCAAGAGCACCTTGCGCTGCTGCACGTCCTGGCGGCGCGCCTGCGCTTCCGTCCCGTGGTGATTCGCATCATGGTGGACGGCTCCTGGGAGATCGCGCACCGCAAGGGGTGGTGCGACGGCGACAACATCGTCGACTTCCAGGGCAAGGGCTACGGCTTCAAGGTCGGGCTCGCGCGCTTTCTGCAGAAGCGCTGGTGGGGGATGTGCTCCCGCATCATTTGTTGCTCTGAGTTCCTGCGCGGGATCTTGGTGCAGAGTTACGGCGTGCCGGGGGACAAGGCCGTCACCGTGCTGAACGCGTACCACGGCCCCAAGGCCAGCGATGTCTCCCAGACCCGTGAGGAGGCGCGCGTCGAGCTAGGGCTCGACCAGCGGCCGCGCTACGTTCTCTCGATCTGTCGCCTCATGGGGTGGAAGCGCGTCGACGGGATCATCCGTGGGCTTGCGCTCCTCGATGACCCGAACGTAGAGCTTCTCGTGGCCGGGGACGGCGACATGGAGGCCGAATGGCGGGCCCTGAGCGTCGAGCTCGGCCTCGAATCCCGGGTTCATTTTCTGGGCAACGTGTCTCACGAGCGTATTCCGCTCTTCATCCGAGCGGCCGACGTCTTCGTGCTGAACAGCGAGTATGAAGGGCTGTCGCACACGCTCCTGGAGGTCCAGGCCCTCGGGACGCCCATGATCGCGAGCGGCGTCTGTGGCAACCCGGAGGTCGTCGTGGACGGCGTCAACGGCCTTCTGGTGGACCCAGATCGGCCTGAGGAGCTCAGCGCGGCGCTCGCGAAGGTCCTCGGCGATCCCGAATTGGGCCAGCGATTCGTCCAGGCTGGCTTCGAGCGGAGCGCCGCATTCGACCGGGATACGACCTTTGGCCGGGTGGAGGAGCTCCTTAAAGGGGCTTCGAGGAAGCCCTGAAGCCCTGCTCAGGGGATCAAGCTGGCACATTCCGACGGTTCGGAAATCGAGCCTGTGGGCCCCGCGCCGCGATAGACCGATAAGCTAGAGGGAGGGACCGGGGCCTAGGTTGGCTTCGTCCTCTCACCAGGTCCCCACATCATGGTGCCCCTAGCTCACCGGCTAGGCACCCAAGAGCCGATGCCGCGCAGCTGCATCACGCTCCAGCTTCCACTCCGAGTCACGGCTCCACATGTCCACAACCGAGACGTCACCAGCGACCGCCACGGCGATTACGTCGAACACGCCAGCTCGATCGATGAAGGTCCTCTTCATCAACGACTTCCTCCCCCAAGAGATGCTTGGGGTCATGTGGCTCAGTCGTTCCATCAAGGACGCGGGTCACCAAACGAAAGCGTTGTTCCTCCCGGACGCTGAGTGGATCAAGAAGATCGGCGAGTACGCGCCGGACGTGATCTGCTTCTCCGTAACGACGGGCATGCACCTGTACTTCTTCGACATCGCCAAGCGCATTCGAGCGGAGTACCCCGACCTCCAGATCATCTTCGGTGGTCCGCACCCCACGTTCAGCCCCGAGATGATCGAGCTGAACGACCATGTCGACGCGATCTGCCGCGGTGAAGGCGAGATCGCGATCGTCGAGTACCTCGACAAGTTGGCGGCGGGCGAGGACACGTCGTTCGTCCAGAACATGTGGGTGCGCAACCGCGAGACCGGTGAGATCGCGAAGAACCCCCAGCGTCCGCCGATCCAAGACTTGGACAGCCTTGGTTTCCCGGACCGCGACGTGATCTACGAAGCCGGCGCGATTTACGCCGAGAGTGATCGCAAGGTCTTCGTGACCCAGCGCGGCTGCCCGATGAACTGTTCGTTCTGCTTCCACCACGCGTTGAAGAAGAAGGTCGTCGGCACCACGAACGCCAAGTACGTCCGCAAGCGCTCCGTGGACCACGTGATCGCCGAGATCAAGCACGTCCGCGACAAGTACAACCTGAAGTTCATCCACTTCCTCGACGACATCTTCAACCTGTCTGGCAAGTGGCTAGATGAGTTCTGCGAGAAGTACCCGAAGGAGATCGGTCTGCCGTTCGACGTCATCCTGATGGCGAACATGACCCGCGAGCACCACATCGAAAAGCTCAAGAAGGCTGGCTGCGTTTACGCGCGCGTCGCCTTCGAGTCGGCCAACGAGTACGTGCGCAACGCTGTGTTCCGCAAGAACACGACGCTGCAGCAGCTCGAGGACTCCGCTTCTTGGATCAAGAAGTACGGCATCCGCCTTGGCTCCCTCAACATGCTCGGCGGCCCCGGCGCGTCCCTCGAGGACGAGCTTGAAACGGTGGCCCTCAACATCCGCTGCCAAGTCGACCACCCGTTGGTTTCGATCATGCAGCCGTACCCGATGTTCGACATCGAAGACATGACCAAGGAGATGGGCTACGCGGTCGCCGCGTACGACGACTTCCCGGTCAAGTTCAACCGGACATCCTCCATCGAGTTCGAGAACAAGCGCGAGATCGAGAACCTCCACAAGCTGTTCCCGATCATCGTCCGCAACGGCTGGATGATGCGCTTCGTGAAGCCGATGATCCGCCAGCGCTGGTTGTCGAAGGTCTACCTCATCATGTACATGCTCCACTCCGAGTGGATGGTGTCTGAGCAAGCCAAGCTCTACGCGCACGCCCAGGGCCTTTCGGGCATCCGCTACTGGAAGTCCGTTGACTTCGTGCGCCGTGTCTCGGTCAAGGGCGTGATCCGGACGTGGGAAAACATCTTCGGCAAGGTGTCCCAGCGGGTTGCCATGAAGCTGCAAATGGGCGATGAGCGCGTGATCGCGCACATGGACTAGTCCTCCAACCTGACAGTTCAGACGGAGAACCGAGTCGCATGGCCCGCCATGCGACTCGGTTCTTTCCATGGCGGCGTTCTCGGCAGATCTAACGTTCTTTTTTGGTGACGGTAGGGGAATCCCAGCGTTACTAGTGCTGTGGCTCGCAACCTCATCAGTCGTATCCCCGGATTGGCGGCCCTGCCATGGCTGCTGCTCCTCTCGTACTTCGGCCTCGTCGCCCTGTCCGCTGGTCGGCAGGTCAGCTACGCGGCGGAGCTCGGCACCCAGTGGGTGATCACGGGGGCCGATGTGCTCCTTCCTGATGGGGATGGATTCCGCTTGGCGAGTGGGCTCATGGTCCAGGGGCGCGGTGATCGCATCGAGGCCGTAGGGACGGCCGAGGAGTGCCCAGCGGTCGCCGCGGACGCCGTGCGGATCGACGGGACCGGCGCGACGCTGCTCCAAGGTCTCATGGACGCGTGGTGCCACTTGAACGATCCGTCGGACCTCGACTGCGCGCTGAGCGCCGGGGTCACCACGCTGCGGGTGATGGACAGTCCGTCGTGGCTCTCCAGGGTGTTGAGTCAGCGAGCCGTTGACGGAGTGCCGACGCCCCGCTGCGTCTACTTTGGACCCGACCTTAGGCGGCACGTTTCGCGCACGGAAAGTCGCGAAGGTCTCGCCAGCCCCAAGCTGCGCGGGACGATCCAGGCCGACATTCGCCGTCAGGTCAAGCAGGGCGTCGACGGGTTTACGCTGGGCCACGATACCCCCGCCGAACTGCTCAGGCTTGTGGCGGTGACCACTGGGCGTTTTCACCTGCCTCTCTCGGTTCGAGCGCCGGGCAAGATCCCGTTCAAGACAGCGCTCACCCAGGGCGACTCGATCGGCTCGCTCGAGGCGTTCTTCGGCGATTGGATGACGTCCGATCCTTCCGGGTCGAACGCGCGCGTGCTGCCCTCGCGGCGGCTTCTTGGTGAGCGTGCGATCGAAGCCGCGGGCGCCGAGCGTTCCGCTGTGACGGGGCTCATCGAGTTCGTGCGAACGACTCAGCTCCTCGGCGTCGAGGAGGAGCCACCCGCCGCTGACTTCGTTCGAAACCGCTACGAGAACCTCGAGCCAAGCCAGCTAGTTGTTCCGGAAGCGCAGCTCGCTTCGCAGTCGCCGCTGACCCGTTTGCGTTGGAGCCAAGCCGCGCGTCATATGAGGCGGAAGCTGCCGTCCTCATGCCTCGGGACCATGCGCAGCGGCCTGCCGCTCCTCGCCACTTTGGTCAAGAAGCTCAACGAGGCGGGCGTTCCGTTGGTCGTTGGCACAGGGGCTGGCGCGCCCTTCGTTCCCATGGGAACCGCCGTCGTCGACGAGCTTGAGCTCCTCTGTGAAATAGGCATGGACCCGGCCGCGTCCATTGCGGCCGCCAGCACGGAGGCGGCGTCGCTGATGGGCCTGGGGAACGTTGGGAGCATCAAGCCCGGTGCCCGGGCGGACCTCATCCTCGTGGAAGGCAATCCGCTCACGGACATCGGGGCGCTGCGGCGCGTGCGCGCGGTGGCGGCCGCCGGCGATTGGACCACGGCCAAAGAATTTGGCTCGTGCCGCGAGGCTCTTCAGCCGGTCTTCGATCACGAGATGGAGTTTGTGATCGCAGCCGCGATCGACTCGGCCGAAGGGACCGCCGACGACTTGCGCGCGCGTCTGGAGGCCTACGCGAAGACGTCAGGCGTCCGCGTACGCCGGGAGACCGTGGAGTCGGTGCGCGATGTGTATCTGACGGCGGACGATCCGCAGCCCATGTGCGCCAAGGTGCTGTCGATGTTCATCGCCAAGCACTTCATGGCTCCGTAGGGACGGGCCGCCGCTCATTCGGTCGCGTCCATCGCTCGCTGCCGATTCTCCATGCGCACGAGTTGTCCGCACGCCGCTGCGATGTCGTTGCCCAACGAGTAGCGCACGGTCGTCTTGAGCCCCGCGCCTTTGAGTGTCCCGGCGAAGGCTGCGATGGCGCTCTTTTCCGTCGCCACGAGGTCCGGGGCGTCGTCGATGGGGTTGTAGGGAATCAGGTTGATGTGGACGCGCAGGCCGTTCACCCACTCGATGAGCGCTCGCGCATCTTCCTCGGTGTCGTTGAGGTCGCGCAGCATCAGGTACTCGATCATGACCGCTTGGCTCTGTAGCCCATTGATCCGGCGCACCGTTTCGCGCAGTCCCTCGAGCGGGAACTTCTTCGCCAGGGGAATCAGCCCCTCACGCTTTGACTGAATCGCGCTGTGCAGGCTGAGGGCGAGGTTCACCTGGGGGAAGCGCCCGGCGCAGCGCTCCATCGCGTCTGCTACGCCGACGGTGGAGACCAAGAGGCTCTTCGGGGAGCGCGCGAACATCTGGGGCGAGGTGAGCGCCTCTAGCACCGCGTAGAGGTTCGCCTCGTTGTGGAGCGGCTCACCCATGCCCATGAACACAACGTTGTCGAGGCGGCGGCCTTCGGCGGCGAGGCGCTGGCCAGCCTGGAGCACTTGGTCGAGGATCTCCCCGGGGGCGAGGTTCTGGGCGATTCCCATCTTGCCCGTCGCGCAAAACGCGCAGGCCGCAGCGCAACCGACTTGACTCGAAACGCACAGCGTCGAGCGCCCCGTGGCGATGCGCAGGAGCACCGACTCGATCAGCATCCCCGAAGCGGTCCGGAACAGTAGCTTCGTCGCACCGTCTAGCTCAGAGTCGACGGCCTGAAACAGATCCAGCGTGTGGCACTCGACGTGTACGGCCGCGGGGAACTTCTCCAGCGCGGCCGAATCAGGCGCAAACTTCTTGAGGAGGTCGTTGCGCAGGACCCGCAGTTCCTGGGGGTCGAGCTTCGCTTCCTTGCGAAGCGCCTCCATGGCGTCGGAGTCGAAGAGGCTAGCCGTGGTCTGCACGGGCGAACGGTAGCGAGCCGAGGCCGCACGCGCCACCCAAAGACCCGTAGTCGCCGCGTCCCCATTCGAGCATCGCGTCATCGGGACCGGAACGCCTATTCGAATCGCATGTAGACGTCCGCGCGCTTGTACTTCGAGCCAGGGCGCGCCTCCGACATGCGCTTGAATCCCACCTTCTCATAGAGCTTGAGCGCCGGCTTGAGTCGCTGACTCGACTCAAGGAAGAGGCCGCTGGCGCCAGAGGCTCGGTAGGTTGCGATCGCGTGGCGCACAAGCTTCTCTCCGATGCCGAGTCCCTGTGCACTCTTCGCCACGGCCATTTTGATCAGCTCGAGTTCGTCTCCACGTTGTGCCAGGGCTCCGGTCCCGACGACTCGGTCATCAAGCTTGGCGAAGAACAGATGCCCACCCGGCTCGAGGATGTGCTTGTCGGGATCGCTCAGAACTTCGTGGTCGTGCTTTTCCACGTAGAAGTACTCCTCAAGCCATTCGATGTTGAGCGCGTGGAACGCGGTGCGAAGACTCACAGCCTCCTCCTCCGGAACTTCGCCGTTTAGATCGATCAAGCGAACGTCGTCGCGCCGCTGTAGCCGCGTGCGGCGAAGGATCTCGGCCCGAAAGGACGTGTGCTCGAGCTGTTGCTCCAAGCGCCCGATGAGCGGCAGGAGCGCCGCAGCGTCGGCCTCCTGCAGGATCCCGTTGACCGCCGCCGTCACGCACTTCCACATGGGCTGAAGCCCGGCGACGTACTTGCGGCCCGTCGAGGAGAGCTCGAGCAGCCTGCGGCGGGAGTCGTTCGAGTCAGCCACGCTCACGACGAGATCCTCTGCGGCGAGCTTCTTGCTCAGCTGGCTGATCGCCGAGTGGGTCTGCCCGACCTCGTCGGCGAGGTCTTTGATCCCCATCTGGCCGTTGTGATTCAGGAGGAACAGCACGCCGAACCAGCGGCTCTGGACGCTGTGGCCGAGATCTTGGTAGGCCTCGTCGACGTCCTGGTACAGGCGGTCGCTGAGGCGCTTGAGGCGCGTCGCGAGTGCGAGCTCCTCCGCGGCTTGAAGAGTGGTGCCCATGGGGCCCACTAGATAAGTAAGTGCTTACGTAAAAGCAAGCGCATTCGACCGCGAAGCCGGGAAGCCAGCTTCGAGGGGCTAGGACGGCCACGGAGGGCGATTTGGAGCGCCGTGGAGCCGACAATAGAGCCGGACAGCGGAGCCGCCCGCCGGGGGGGGCGCCTCCGCAGGCCCGCGCCCGCCCCTAGAACTTCTGCAACACGATCATCCGCGCGCGGGCGACGGCGATCTCCCTGAAGCGATCGTAGTCGTTCTGGCTGATGAAGCCCTCCGCCCGTGAGGCGTCAAGGCGCCTGATCGCCGTGTAGAGGCGTTCGCGGAGCACTTCGATCGTGAGTCCTTTGCTCATGGACGTGGTGCCGGTGCTCTGGAGCATCGAGCGCTCGAGGGCGGCGGCCATGTGGAGGCGGTAGCGGAAGGGGTTGGGCGCGTCGTCAAAGATGGACGTGCTGACGACCCACTCCATCACTGCCCTGTGGAGCTGGACGGGGCTCCATTCCCGGAGCTTTGCCTGGTGCTGGAATTCGAGCGTTGCTTGGTGAAGGCGCGCGTCCACGAGCTCCTTGCGAAGGAGCTGCGCGTCGAGCACCGTCACGCGGGACGCACCCACTGCATCGCTCAGGTAGTTGATCGAGCGAATCATGTCGCTCCGCAGGCCCGACGCCATCGAAAGGGACCCAAGGTGCTTCTGCAGGTGGCTTAGCGAAGCGGCTGGCGATGCACCACGGGCGACGAGGCCTTCGATCTGATCGAGGTACATCGACGTGACAGCGTCTGCTTCCAGCTGGGTTGTGACGCGCCGGGCTTCGACGGCTTGGACGGGACGGACGGGGCCTTCTGCTGACGAGAAACCGACGAGACCAAGGGCTGTTGCCGTAACGGCGAGGACGTAGAAAATTGCCTTCATAGGAGTGGGGATCTAGGGACAGGCCCCCGGGGCGGGCGCCGCATCCAGCGATGATCGAGCACCCCGTTGCCAAACCTTGGGCCATAGGCGAGCCCTCAGCCTGAAGTACCGTTCCGCGACAACTATTTTCCGACCTTGTATCGAAGCGCTACGCAACGGCGCTTTATTGGCAGTTCCTGAATCCGACTTCCTCGGGCGGCGAAATCCGTGGACCCCGTTGATGTCGCAGCTATCCTCTCCCCTGCTATGAAGCGAATTGTATTTGGCGTGCTGCTCCTCGTCGCCGTTGGCGCGGCAGGTCTCGTTCTCTGGCTTCGGTCCGGGGGCGGCGAGATGGTTGAGCTCTCGGATGAAGAGCTGGCGGCGGCCCAGGCCAGTGGTGCTGCGGCGCAGGAGCTGGTGGTCGAGGGCGAAGAGAAGCTCCCGACCCAGGAGGAGCTGAAGTTCATCGCGAGCCGTGAGCGCATCAATGAGATTGCGGTTCAGGTTCGAGAGGAACGTGAGGCGGCGGCTTCCGGGGACAAAGCGCTGCTCACGGTGCTGCTCAGTGAGGTGGAGCGGCTTCGCGGCGAGCTGGACGTGGCCTACGACCTCGCTCTGGAGGGCGCTGAGGCGCTGCCCGAGAACAGCCGCGCGCGGCACATGGTGGCGAAGGCGATTCTCGCGCGCATCGTGGCCAAGGCAGAAGATCGAAACGTCGGCGCGCTCCTCGGGATGATGGGGGACGTGAAGGCCTACAAGGCCGAGGTCAACGCGGCTGTGGAGCTGGACCCCACGAACGTGGACGCGCGCGTGGGTCAGGTGCTCACGCTGCTCCTGCCTGGGTTCCTTGGGAACAAGAAGAAGGCCAAGGAGCTGATCGAAGAGATCGGCGAGTACGACCCGCTGCGCCGGGACTTCTGGCGTGCGCAGATGCTCGTGATGGACGAAGACCGCTTGGGCGAAGCGGTGGCCTCG
>CALHGQ010000481.1 GCA_938030175.1 uncultured bacterium
GGGGCAGGTGGCGTCTGCCCTAACGGTCAAAGTGCTCAGAAAGGCCCCCAGGGAACCCTTCCAGGAGGTCTCCTTTGAGGTTTCGAATCAACTCGCGTTCAGGGTTCGTAATGGCAGAGCCGGCATCCCCCGAGTCGACGAGCGTGTTGGTCCAGTGACATGCAAAGCAATCGACACGATCGCTCCGCAGCTTGCGCGTCCCACCACGGTGAATCGCTGGCTTGGCCCGGGTTCCCTCTTCGGGAGAGTAGAACGTACGGCGCGCGAAAACCCGTGAGTGGGTCGAAGCCACCGTTTTCGCCAGCGCAGAGGCGATGATCCCTTCCCGAGGCACGTGGCACTCACTGCACTCAGCGCCCGCAGGGTGGTGCTGATGCCCCATGTCCGCGAGGTCGACGACGTGGGCGAGCGTGATCTCGGTTTGGGCTCCGAGGGCGGGCACGCCCTCTCTGTGGCACTGCGTGCAGGCTGCGACCTCTTGTTCCGTGACCCCACCGCCTGTGAGTCGAGCGCGCCCCGGCTCCTCTGCGTCCGAATGGCTATGGCACTGGGTGCAGTCCATGGCCGATGCCAGCGTCCCGACCTTGCCGGGTGGCGAGGTGGAGTCGCCTTCGGACGCCGCCCCGGAATAGCTGTGGCAATCGGCGCAGGAGACCTCGTGCCCGCCGACGAGCGTCTGCCCCAAGTGGGCCTGGTGGGAGAATTCTGGCACGGTTCGCGGAGCGGTCTCAGCCTCTTCCTCCGCTGCGCCCGGCCCGCCTGGCGCTTCCACCCGGATGGGCGTGGTCCCCAGGTGACACTCGCTGCAGGCGGCCGGGTCGTAGGTGAGGCCCAGCTGTTCTGGGGTCGCCTGCGCCAACACTCCGCTCGCCGAGAGCACGCGCGTTCCGATGTCGTCGGAGCGCTCGGCCCCTCCCACCGTGGAGCCATGGCACCCCACGCAGTCCTCCGTCCCGGGGTTCTCCGGCAGGTGGCTCCCGTGATCGAAAGGAGCCTCTTGGATCCGGCTCGGCAGCGTCGTGACGGGCTGGCGATGGCACTCGGCGCACGACTCGTGGATCGACTCGCCTTCCTTGAGCGTGATGTGTGGGTGGGCCTGGGTTTCGACCCGGAAAAGGAGAGAGCTCTTGCGGGTGACGGCCGCGAGGACGCGCTCTTTCGCGAAGTCCTCTGCGCCGAAGACGTGGCATTGGGCACAGGTCTGCCAGTCGCCATGGTCCTCGTGGGTCCACCACTCCCCGTGATCGTCGGGGGCCCACGGGGACGGAGCGTGGCACTCCTGACACCCGCGGAAACTCTGGGGTTCGCTGAGCCCACCGTGGAACGCGAAGCCCCCCGGCGCCTCCTTGTCATAGTCGTGACACGCGCTGCAGCCCTCGGCGTCAATGACGTCGTAGGCGGCGTCTGAGGCCACCCTAGCGCTGGGAGCGATGCCCGCGTCCGGTCGCAAGAAGTTGAGGTGGTCGCTGTGCGAGAACGTGCTCGCCGTTCGGCTCGGCTCCGTGGCGGCCGCCACCTCGAATCGGAGCGGCGTCCGGGCTTCGTCGGCGATGTGGCAGGTTCCACAGGTCGCAGGCGACGAGTCAAACGTGGCGAAGAGCGATTCGCCGTTCTGGGGTTTCAACCCCTCCTGGGCCCCAAACATCGGCCCGTGGCACGCCCCGCAGTTTCCGCGGTGCGGTGTCGAATCGATGGGCTCTGGATCTGCGAGCGCTGCCCTCGAAGAGCCCTGACCGAGGAACTCCGTCAGGATGTGATCTTCGTGGCGAAAGCTCTCGACGTAGCGCTGGCCGTCCCGGTTCGCCCCGGTCTCGGGGCTCTCGTTGAGGGCGTCGACGAGTCCGCGCTTGAGCTTCACCACCGCGCTCCCCGAGTAGTCCTCGGGGATCGGCGTTCCATCGCGCCATGTTTCCATGAAGCGCAGAACGGACTGGCGTGGCTTCTCCCCGCCGTGGCACTCTAGGCAGAGCGGCAAACCTCCGGACTTCGGCATGAGGATGGGCGCCGAGATCGAGTCGCCACCGACCTCGTGGCACTCCCTGCACTCGAGGGCAAGGTGCTTGGAATGTTGAAAGAGAGCCCCCTGGGTCCGCAGCGCGTTCAGGCTCGTGCGAAAGGAATCCTCGGAGGCGCTGAGCCTGAACGTGTAGTCGTTCGTTTCGTTGCTGAAATGGCACGACGAGCAGACAGCCTGGGGATCATGGCCGCCTTCCAATTCGTAGTTGTGGCAGCCGCGGCAGTCGCGCTGGCGCTCACGCTGTTCGGGGTTGAGCCACGCGTCCGGCACGTGCTTCGCATGGGTGAAGGGGCGCATCTCCCCTAGTCCTGCATCGGAGGTTGATGGAGACGACTGGCCCTCTTGAAGAACGAAACCAGCGCTCGCACTGACGAGCGAAAGGCACGCGATCGCCGTGACCCCGATCTTTGGGCGGGACAGCCGGATCTGGCTGAGGCGGCGCCCCGCGGACAAAACGGCGGAGGAAACAGCGCGGCGAAACAATGCGAAAAGGGCCCTCGAAGAACAGCGGACGGCGAGCCTTGAGTCTAGCCCTCGCTTCGCGGGCTTGGAGTGAAAATCATCGTTCGACTCTTCGCGCGCTGCCCCTTACCAGAGTCCGGCCCCATCGAGTTGCCGAGAAACGGACACGATCTAAGAAATCAATGAGAGCCATCGTGCGGAGACTTCGAGTGGACCGGCTGTCGCGGATGGAGGAGCGACTTCCTATCCTTGCGTCGCGCGGAACAAGTGTTTCCGAGCGGCTCTTTTAAGGGGTAAAGTCTGCGCCGCTGGCGTCCCGATGCACCCACCGAGGAGCCACCTCAATCCAGTCCATGGCCAAGCTTCATATTCACCGGGAAGGTGCTCCCCCCGTCTGCACCCAGATCGAGCCGACGACCACCGTCGGACGGTTGAAAGAGTGCACCGTTCAGCTCGAGGATCCCCAGATCAGTCGGGTGCACGCCGTGATCACAGTGGAAGACGGTGCATTCCTGCTGAACGATCAGGGGAGCATGAATGGGACGTACGTCAACCGGACCAAGCTCGAGCGCGCTCAGAAGATCCAGCTGAACGACGGTGACGTGATCGGCATCCAGATGTTCACGCTGCGCTTCGAGTGCGACGAAGAGCCAGCGAGCCCCGAGCATGTGGACGTTTCGTCTTCTCGGGAGAGTGTCCTGGCTGACCTTGAGAAGCCGCCCGAGCCCTGCGTCTTGCTCTCCCATCTCTTGGACGGCGGCCGAGGCTCGACCGTCTGGTCCAAGGGCGAGATGACGCTGCGAGTCGCGGACATTATCGAAGAGACCTGGGATACCAAGACGTTCCGCCTCGTCGGGCACTCGGCCACCCTGTTCTCCTACAAGCCCGGGCAGTTCGTCACCCTGACCGTCAACGTCGACGGCCAGCCCGTCCAGCGCTCGTACAGCATCTCTTCGAGCCCGTCCCGGCCCCACACGCTCGAGCTCACCATCAAACGGGTACCAGGCGGCCTCGTGTCGAACTGGATGAACGACCGCGTGGCCCTGGGCGACGAGCTCAAGGTCCGTGGCCCCGCCGGCAAGTTCTCGTGCTTCGACTACCCGTCGCGCAAGATGCTTTGCATCGCTGGCGGTTCTGGAATCACGCCGATCATGTCGATGCTCCGGTGGATCGTCGACACCGCGGCCGACGTTGACGTCGTCCTCCTCTACTCCGGCAGGTCACCGGCGGACTTTATCTTCCGCAAGGAACTCGAGACGATCTCCGCGCGCCACAACGGATTGCGGGTCGTCTTCACGGTGACGTCGAGCTGGACGGGCACCGAGTCGTGGACAGGGCTCACGGGACGCTGCAACCAGCGGATGATCGAGCTCGTCGCCCCTGAGGTGCACGACCGACACGTGTTCCTGTGCGGACCGAAGCCTTTCAGTGACGCCGTGAAGGTGGAGCTTGATCGGTTGGACTACCCGATGGCGAACCTCCATACGGAGAGCTTTGGTCAAGGGCGGGTCGCGACGCCGCGGTCCCAGGCTGAACCTGCTCCCGTGGCTGCGGCGCCGGCCTCGGCTCCGCCCGCGTCGCCGGCAGCGTCTTCGGTAGCGTCTTCGGCAGCGTCCACGCCCAAGCCTGAGCCCGTTCAGGCCCCCGCTCCCGCCGCCAAGAAAGGCAGCGGCTATCACGTCACCTTCGAAGGCTCCGGCGTGGAAGCCGAAGCCGATCCAGAAGGCACGCTCCTTGAGCTGGCCGAGGCGAACGGCGTGGAGATCGACTACGCGTGCCGCCAGGGAAGCTGCGGCTCATGCAGAACGAAGTGCCTCAGCGGGAAAGTCCGGATGGACGAGGCTGACCTCACCGACGAAGAGCGCGAGCAAGGCTGGATCCTGGCGTGCGTTGCGGTCGCGGAATCCGACGTCGTCCTAGGCTCATAACCCGAACCCATTGATCATGAATCCAGCCTGGACGATGAGAGTGGTTGACGGCGACGAACCTCCGCGCGACGTGGAGGTCGTCGACGGGCTGCTGATCGGTCGGCACACCGACTGTGAACTCGTCCTCAAGGACAACCACGTCTCGAAGCGCCACGCCAAGATCATCGTGGTGGGGTCGGACCTGGCGATCGCTGACCTCGGCAGCAACAACGGCACGATCATCAACGGAGATCACGTGCTGCACGAAGGCGAAGAGTGCCTGCTTCAGCACGGGCTGCGGATTCAGATCGGGTACGCCGAGATCACCGTCGAGGGCCCGCCCCTCCCCGAACCGGAGGAGTCTAGGGCGCCAGAGACGAGGCTCTCCGAGGCCACCACGCCGGCGGATGACGCAGACGACTCGCCCCTGGGGGATGCCACCCTGGAGGGAGACGCGGCCTGGGACGAGCTGCAAGACGACCCGGCGAGGCTGCAAGAGACAGTCCGTGCCGTGTCGCCGTTTCACTCCAGCAGTCGCCCGGCCCCCGCCCCGGAGACTCCCGCTAGGCCCAAGTCCTCCGCGCTGCCAACTCGACGCGCCAGTGACTCCACCGACGCCGATTTCGCCGGCTACGACCTGCGAACGATCATCGCGGAGAGCGACCACGCGGTGGGATCCGACGCTCGCCTCACGAGCATGGAGGCACGTTTCGTGGTGGTCAACGAGGCCGACCTCCGGATCGTTCCGCTCGACGAGCTCGTCTTTACGATCGGCCGCTCCGAGAAGAGCAGTCTCCAGCTCCTGAACCGCGGCGTCTCCCTCGATCACGCCTTCATTCGCTTTCACCCGACGAGCAACACGTTCACGCTGCAGGACGTCGGGAGCGCCAACGGAACGCTGCTGGCGAACGCGCCGCTCCCCGCGGGATCGCCCCGCGAGCTGGAGCCCGATTCCCACGTGCGCTTTGGGACCATCGAGGGCGTCTTCATGCAGGGCCTCGACTCGGAGTTCCACAGGCTCCCGTCGAACCGGCACGACGACGCCGCCAAGCTCTTGAAGTCCCGGGGCAAGCTCTCAGCGCAGACGATCAAGCTCGGCAACAAGAGCGCAGAGGAGCAAGGCACGAGCCTCGGCGAAGCGTTGCTGCTCGGCCAGTACGTGACGCCGCGGGACTGGTGCTTGGCCGTCAAAGACGCACGACTTGCGGCGAACCTCGCGGCCCTTTCGGGCTCGCGCTCGAAGAAGAACCTCCTCATCCCATTGTTCATCGTGGTCGCCATCGCCCTCGCGGCGCTGGCCTGGTGGCTCCAGCTCCCCGCGAACGAACGATGAACCTAACGCTCTTCCGTTCCAAGCACGCACCGCTCGCGGTCCTGCTCGTCCTCGGGTTCGCTGGCTTCTCGATCGCCGCGAACGCCCCGTGGGGACGCGAAGTCAGTACCCACCGAGGGTTCCTGCTGGCGACCGGGTGGGCTGCGTTGCTGCTCATGGTCATCGTGATGGCCTACGTGCTTCGCAAGTACGCCCACCGCGGAGGCTATTCCCCGGAGTTCCGGCGCAAGGTGGACTACGCCAGCCTCGAAGGCGCAGAGAACAGGATCAAAAGGCTGCGGCAGCAGATCAACGCGGGCGCGCTCCCCACCGCCAAGGAGATCGAATCCGAGGCGCAGCGAATCCTGCGTGAGGAAGGCGTCCACAAGGTCAACCGCGCGCTGGTGAAGCCCGGGCCCCCCGGCGGCGATCCCTTCATCGTGCGCATCGTTCCCACCGAGCCGTTGGGGCGCGTCGCGCGCTGGATGCACGTGCACTCCGCCTACGGCACGGCGTTCGGTTTCCTGCTGCTGATGCACGCGGGCACGGCGCCCCAGTCCGCGTTCGGATGGACTCTCCTGGGCCTCGGCTTCTTCGTGTTCGCCACGGGGATCCTCGGCATCGCCCTCTGGGCGGTGGGACCCCGTTGGCTAACCCGCCGGGAGAAGGACCTCTCGATCGAAGAGGCCACGGCCTTCCAGGCCAGTCTTGGCCGCAAGCGCAGCGCCGCCCTCGAATCCCTCGACGCGCCGATCGCTCGCCGGATGCGGTCGCTCATGGGAAGGCGACCCCGATCCGCCGACGACGTCCGCGATCTGATCGGTGAACTCACACAGAACGCGCCGGACCAGGTGCCTGCGCTGCAGGACCTCGCCGCGCTGATGGCCCAGGAGCGTGTCGTCGCGTCCGAGGTCAAGGCCCTTCGCCGCGTCCGCGCCACCTTCACCGCGTGGAAGCTCGTTCACATCCCGGTGGCCATCGTCCTCGTGGGACTTGTGGCGGTCCATGTTGCCTCGATCTGGAAGTACTGAGCCATGACCTCCGCCAAAGAGAAATCCACCCTTGCCGAGGGGCTCTTCGCGCTGCCGCTCTTCGAGAACCTCTCGAAGAAGCACCGCGAAGCCCTCTTGGAGTTCGTGGAGATCCGCGAGTTCCCGCCGGGCACCGACTTCATCCGACAAGGCGAGTACACGCGGGACTTCTTCGTCGTCCTGTCGGGGATCGTGGCGTTCTACCGAACCGAGAAGTCGGGCGTCACCCAGGTGCTTGAGCAGCTTGGACCGGGGAAGTGGTTCGGCGAGCTGTCGGCCATATCGAACCAGCCGTCCTTGGCGCGGGCCAAGGCGGACACGGCGTGCGTGCTGGCGGTGCTCGACCCGGGGCTCTTCAAAGAGCTGCATCAGTTCTCGAAGGACTTCAAGGAGCAGGTGGACCAGCATTACCGCGAGCGCTCGCTTGCCCAGCACCTGCAGGTGGTCCCTTTGCTCGCAGGGTTGAGCCCCGAACAGCTCCGGGCCCTGCGACCGGTGGCACGCTTCGAGCATCACGACAAGGGCGCCGTGATCGCCAAAGAAGGCGAGCACGCCGAGGACATCGTGCTCGTACGCGCGGGCGGACTGAGCCTCACACGAACGATCGAAGGAAGCCAGCGCCTCTCCGGCTACCTCATGGCCAATTCTTCGTTCGGGGAGCACGCATTCCTCGGACACGCGGAGCTCTGGCACGGCACCTACACGACGCTGATGCCCACGGATCTCTTGGTGCTTCCCATCGCGGACGTGCGCAAGGCCTTGGCTGGTCAGCCCGATATGATCGAGCGGCTGACCAAAAAGGCAACGCTGATCGTGGCCGAGGACTCGGGCGAGGTTACCGGCCTGTACGACGCCGAGGAAGACCGCGCTAGCCTCGACGAGCAGCTTGAGATCATGGTGCACTCGGAGTCGATTAAGGGCGGCGAAGCCCTGGCCATCGACCTGGAGAAGTGCATCCGATGCAACGCCTGCGTGGAGGCCTGCGTGTCCGTTCACGACGACGGCGTGCCTCGCCTCTCGAAGAAGGGCAACCGCATTTCCGCCGAGGCCAACGCGCTCGGGAAAGAGCTCTCGCTCACCACGTCCTGCTACCACTGCGAGACGCCGGGCTGCATGAGCTCGTGCAATTACGGCGCCATCCGCCGCGACTCCCAAGGCTTGATCCGCTTCGTCTGGGACAACTGCGTGGGCTGCGCGGAATGCACCAAGGGCTGTCCCTACGACGTGATCCGACTGACGGCCCCGCCCGACGCCGAGGCTGAAGAGTCCGGGAGCTGGCTTGAGAACATCCCCCTCATCGGCGGGCTGTTCGCGGGCCCCCAACGCCCCCAGCTCACGGTGGCCGAGCGCGGCTACTACAAAGAGCAAGAGGTCAAGGGCAAGGCGGTGAAGTGCGATCGATGCGAGGGCCTCCCCTTTGAGGCCTGCGTCTACAACTGCCCCTGCGGAGCGATCGAACGCGTCTCGCCGTCGCTCATCTTCGACGGCCAGATCCAAGACGACGGGACCGCCGTTGCACCTCAACAGAAAGACGCCGACGAATGAGCGCGCGCCGTCCCCTATTCCGAATCGAGCTCAAAGAGACGCTCGAGCAGCGCCTCAAGGAGAAGAAGAAGCTCACGGCTCTTCGGGAGGTCACTGCTGACTCCATCAGTATCGGGACGAGGTCGAACGCGGGCCTTGTGATCAAGGACCCGATCGCCGCGAGCCGGCACTGTGAGATCGCGTTCGTCGGGGATGAGTTCGTCCTGCGGGACGGCGACAACGTCACCGGGACGTTCCTGAACGGCGCACGCATCGACGGGGATCAAGTGCTGCGGCCGGGCGATCGCATCGCGCTCGGCGTGACGACGATCGAGTGGCCAACGGACGAACCGGCGGAAGCTCCGGGCGTGATCACCCTGCACGTCCGCGAAGGTGCATTCTTCTTCGCCGTGAAGCGGCGCGGCGAGTTCGCGAGCGACACAGACGAATGGGTCCGCAGTGAAGTCACCTTTGGGCGTATGCCCCTCCTGCGCGCGCTCAACGTGCTGGGCATCATCGCCGCCGTCGCCGCCGCCCTGTGGCTCTGGCTCGCGCCGAAGGGCCAAGAGGTCCTGCAGCCGAACGAGCTCTCCTCGGCCCACGCGGCGCTCTTCTCGGACGCCCCACCAACGGACGCTCATCTCGCATCGGCGGTCGCCATCGCCCAGGAGATGGGGTGCGCGGCATGCCATGAGAGCTACGGCCAGCCGAGCCAGGCAAAGTGCGCGGCGTGCCACGGCGAGCTGGTAGAAGCCGCGGCCGCCACCCGAGCCCACCCGTTCGGCTGGGACGACGCATCGAGCTGCAGCTCATGCCACAGGGAGCACCACGGCGCGGCGCCGCCCCCGGGCGCTCTCCACCCGGTGGACATCTCCCAAGACTGCAAGGACTGCCACGGCGACCTGTTTGACACAGAGGCTGGCCTACGGGACGGCCTTGCGAGAGCAGTCGAGCAGTACGAGCTCGCCCCGAGCACGGACGAGTCCGTCACGCGCGTGGCGTCGATCGGCTTCGAGGGCTTTGATCACGGCGATCACGCGTCAGTGAACGACTGCGGCGCCTGCCACGAGGAGTCCGAGTCCACCGAGAACGGCGACTTTGCCAAGCTCGACTTCGCCTCGTGCATGACCTGCCACGCGCCGGCCGCCGAGGCGACCGGCGACGTGCTTGCGGACTGGCTCCCCCCGGCGTCGTCGCGCTGGGAACTCGACTGGCACGGTGCCGGGACCGACGGAGTCAACTGCAAGGGGTGCCACGTCGAGCCCTATGCGGCTCCGCTGCGGGAAGTCAAGAGCGTGCGCCCGAGCGCGACGCTCTTCAGCCTGATGACTCGGTCCCACGCCCACGACTTCGAGGTCTCGTCCGACCCGGCCGACTGCGCGACCTGCCATAAAGCGGGGCTGCCCCGCAGCGCAGGCCGCACCTTGGAAGGCCGGGCGTTCCGGCACGACCAGCACCTCTCCTTCCCGCAGCCGGCCTCCGCGGATCAAGCCAGCCTCACCGCGGCTCAGTGCAGCGAGTGCCACACGGACATGGCCTCCAGCGCCCAACTCATCGCCGCACCCGACGCCTACGTGGGGCCGCCGGTGAAGAGCTGCACCGCGTGCCACGAGGACGACGGCCGCGCACTCATCGCCGGACCCGGGGCTCCGTTGGAACCGCTCACCCCGACTTCGAACGTCGACTTCCCCCATAGCCTGCACGTCGAGGTCGAAGGCAGCTGCATGGCGTGCCACACGATCCCATCGGGCGACTCCCTGCGCGTCGAAACCATCGATGGCGCCGCCCAGTGCGTGAGCTGCCACGTGGAAACGCAGAACGAAGTACCTGTGAGTCACCACTTCCTAGCGGGTGCCGGGGCCGATGGCTGCGCCGCCTGCCACATGCCGCCCGACGCGGCGACCCCTGCCGGGGCCATGGCCTCGGTGTTCTACGGCGAAGGCAACCTGCCCACCGCGCGCTCCACGTTCTCCCACACGCTCGAAGCCCACAGGCAAGGTTCGTGCACGGACTGCCACGGCGAGCTCACCGAGGGGCAGGACATCTACTCTCCGCCGGAGAGCGCCGCCAGCTGCCGCGAATGCCACGCGCAGTCGCGCTTCCACTGGCGCTAGTGCCTTAGGTCAGGAAGGGATGGAGGCACGCCGGGTCTCCATTCCCAATCCGCTCGGCCAGAGGCCCCTATCCGCTCGGCCGCAGGCGGCCGAACACCGTGAAGAAGCCGGGGTAGTAGCGCTTCTCCTTGAAGAGCGCCTTCTTCGACACCTTCTCGAGCTTGAGTTCGTCGCGGTAGAGCCGGTCCATGCTCTTGATCGTCTGGAACCGGTTGATGCTCGTGCTTGCGAGCTCTAGGTTGAACTCTTCGAACCAGCCGGCCACTTCCTTCAGGGTGTGCTGGGTCTCGTGGGGATGGATGACCTGGTCACGGAACCAAGATCGCGCCAAAGTCTCGTCGGCGCTATGGATGCCGTCGAGGGCGCGGTAAGCCTGAAACGCGGCCTCTTCGCCCTCTTCGCGGTGGATGCGCCACATCTCTTCCAGGAACACGCGACGGCCGGGCGCATGGTAGAGCCCGAGGTAGATGTGCCCCTGGGGCACAAGGTGCGCGACCATCCTGGCCAGCGCGCTCTTCGCGTCCCGCGTGTGGTGGAGTGCGCCCATCGAAACGCCGAGGTCGAAGCGGTCTTCCGACGCGAAGTCGAACACGTCGCAGACCTCGAACGAAACGTTGTTCTCGGTCCCGAGTGGCTCGCCGAGCCGCTTCGCCCGCGCCACGGCCGTGGGAGAGAGATCGATCGATCGAACCTGTGCCCCGTAGTGAAGGCCCAGCCCGTGGGAGAGCCAGCCGGCGCCCGAGCCCACCTCCAGAATGGAGAGGGGGTCGCGCTGCACGAGGTAGTCGTGGAGATCCAGGTACGTCGTGCGCACGGTCGGCTGCCGGGCTGCCGCTGCAGCGGACTCGTCGGTGCCGTGGTAGTTGAAGGGCAACTCTTCGTAGAACGACGAGACGACGTCCGCGACCTCGCGGAAGCCCATCGGCTGCTGGGGAAGGGTCCCCTGCCCCCAGGGCCAGCTTGCCGGGGGGTCCTGCAGCTGCTTGACGGCTGCGTCCGCGAGTCGCTCGTGCTGATCCACCCCGAGGTGGATCCCATCGCTACCGGTCTTGCCGCCGCTGATGTGGTGGCACGAAGTGGCGCACACAAAAGCCGGGTCGATCAAGTCGACGAGAGGACCGAGCACCGGATGGTGATGAGCCGAGCGTCCCACCAATCGCTCGATGTCGCGACCGATGGCTACGGCGGGGACTCCCTGGGCGCGGAGGCACTGCTGCATGAGCAGAACGGACTGGACCGACCCGTAGAGCTGCTGCTCAGGTCCGCCGGGGCGCTCGGAGTCGATGTAGGACAAGAAGCTCCGCCCACGCTCGATGGCGTCGTAGAGGTCGGCCTTCTCTGACTCGGGAAGATCGCTTCCGTCCACCTGGGCGCGGGCCTTCCCGTTCTCAAGCCACGGCCCGACCGACAGGGAGTTCCGGCCAACGATGGACTCCGTTCGCTGGTGGTCAGCGAGCCCCACCATGCACAGGTTGGGCTTGAGGGCAGCGCACTGGGTCAGGACTTGCCGGGCAATGTACGCGTTGGAAGCGCCACTCTCCGCGAAGTTGAGGATCATCACATCCTCCGCTGAGAAGCCCCGATCCTCTGCGATTCTACGGATGGCCTTGACCGCCCAAATGTCGTCGAAGTCAACGCCTGCACCGAACGCGTCGCTCTCGCCGAAGATGTAGGCGAGGAACGGCTTGGACGCGTCGAAGGCTGGGCCTCGGTAGCCTAGCTCGTTGTACTCGTAGCGGTAACGCCGCGACTGGTCCAGGTCGTGGACGTCGGTCGTCCAAGGGCTCCCGATGCGAGCCAAGACATCACGCCGTGGACCCGTGTATGTCAGCGGAACATCAATTCGGGGGGGACGACTCGACATCGGGATGGCTGGCTGCGCGCGGCGAGGTGTGGATAGGAAGCAGCGGGCCCGGATCGCGCACCGCGCAGTCCAGGGCCCGCCGCAGCGAGGAGAAGAGTCTAGAAGAGAGGGTAGATGTTGGGGTCTCGCTCGGAGGCCTGGCTCGCACCGCTGCGGTCCCGCCCGAGGAGCCGGTCCGTCCACTTACGAACGGCGCCGCGGATCTTGGAAGGAGGGGCACCCTCGGAGAGCTTTGGGTTGTCCGGGGACTTTTGCGGCGCGTCACCGGGAGCTCCGAGGGAGCTCCCGCTAGAGGGGTCTTGGGTGATCGACATAGGGGAAGGGGGACGAAGCAAGCGAGTTGGCAAGCGGCAGGAAGGCCACCACCCGAGCGTAACCGACAACGGCGCTACTCACATACTCCCGTTGGGTCCCACATTGGGTTCCGTACCATGACGCGACAAAGGCCGCCTCGTCATGGCTCAGGGACGCCGCTGGCCCAGCGGGTCTTTCACAAGAGCTTGACGCTGCGCGTGCATGGACCGGGCCCAGAGCCCCGCGGCTGCCGCCAGCGCTGCCGCCGCGATGCCCCAGGGGAAGGGCAAAATCGCTGCCAAGAGGGTGAGGCCAGCCGCTGCCATCAGCCTCCCCTGGACGCCTCGCTCCAGGTCGTCTTTAGCCCGAAGACAGTCCGAGCAGTGCCGCGTGTGGAGCGTCCAGCGATCGGTAGCCGGTACTTCCGCCCGGGCTGCGGCGGGGGCACGGGTCGACCACCCGAGGGCACCTGGGGCCTCCTGACCGTGGGCGTCGATCCACTTGGCGTAGAGGATCACGAGAGGATCGCTCGACTTGATGGGTAGCCAGGCCTCGCGCAGTCCCCCACCGTCCGCCTGCAGCTCGTCGGAGCGAAGCTCTTGTGACTGACCGAGCACAACGGACATGTCCTGTTCCAAGAGGAACATCTGGTGCAGGTGCTCCTTCCAGCGCGGACGCCGCCGATCCTCGTCCGGAAAGGTGTTCCCGTAGGCGCGGTAGAGGAGGCGGCAACGGTGCTCGTCCAACGGCAGCGCGTAGAGCGCCAGGCCCGACACCTTGCTTGGGTCGTTGAAGGTCGACACGTAGTGCACTAGGTGCGGCGCGTCAAAGGCAACCGTCGCCCCCGTTGTCCTCTCCTTGGCGTCGGACCCATCGCTGGTCGATGAAAGGAACCGTGCCGTGAAGCCGCCGGCCCCACGATCCTCGACTTCAAAGCGCAGCGGCCCGGCATGGCTGCGATGCCCGCCTCCGCGGACTCCGTCGTGGGCGATGTGGATGTGGGCGAAGTCGAGCACGTTCTCGATCAGCGCCGCATGGGTGTACGGAAGGTCCGTAGCGAAGTCGATGACGTGGACGTCGTCCCGGGCGAGGGCCTCCATCGGCTCAGGCGGTGCGGCCCCCTTGAGACTCGCCGGGTTCTCCCCTGGAAAGATCCAAACCAAGCCATCCACGACCCGAACGGGCGTGGTGTCGAGGCAAGCCCGCGTAGGGATCTGCCCCCCTTCGGGGAGCTGAGGGATGTGGACGCAGGCTCCTCCCGACTCGAACTTCCAGCCGTGGTAGAGGCACTCGACCTGGCCGTTCACCAGCCGCCCGTCCGAGAGGCGAGCGCTACGGTGTGGGCATCGATCGGGCAGGCCGCTGATCTCGCCCTCGTCGTTTCGAAACAGAACGAACCCGCGCCCAAACACCGTGATCCGCGTGAGTTCCGAAGCGGCAAGGTCGCGCTCGAAAGCGGCCGGATACCAGTGCTGGAGGAGGCCAGCGTCCGGGAGCTCCCGCTCGGGCGCGGGTGGGTCCTGGAGGTCGGGGTCAGCTGGATGCATGGGAACGGCGCGCTCCATGGTAGCAGCAGCGCCTCGGTCTATCGCGTCCCCTATTGAGTCCAGCCGCGGTCCAGCTGCTGCCGCTCGATCTCATCGCGAATGGCACGGGCGACGACCTCATTCCCTTCCGCCACGATGTGCCCGTTGCCGAAGAGCTCCGAGCCATCGGTTCCTTTTGCGCTGATGTACTCCAGGAGAGCCGGTGCGGTGTCAAGCGCGGGGATCCCCCGGCCCGCGAGCTCCTCCATGAAAAAGCGCGCCCGCTGGCCGTTCTTACCCAGCTCTGCATAGTTGTGGAAGATCACGTAGAGCAGCTCACTTCCCATCGACTCGCACAGTCGCTGATTCGCAGCGATCAGGGCTCGATTGACCTCCACCTTCTCTTCGAAGCCCGCGTCGGAGGCCAAGTAGTCCTCCTCGCTGTAGCGCTCCAACTGGGCGGTGTAGCTCCTGAAGCTCAGCTTCGCGCTCCAGAAGTAGTGCTCGGGATCCGGGTCGATGGGCACGTTAGTGAGCTGCAGCTCGCCGTCCGGCCCGACTTCAAACTTGGGCTTCTGGTAGGACCGCAGGCGCAGCCCCGCACGATCGAAGCTATGCATCATGATCCCCATGATGACGAGAGCGGGCCGACCCACCCTCGGCCCGAACTCGGACAGCAAGAGATGCATCTGGTCCGTGCCGTAGCCGCCCACTCCGAGGTGGAGAACATCG
>CALHGQ010000482.1 GCA_938030175.1 uncultured bacterium
CCGCGCAGAACGCGCCGCCCCGGGACGGATCCCGTACGGCCGCAACGGCGGCGCCGAACTCACCGCGCTGGCCCATCGAGGCCTCGGCCACGGCGTGGGGCGCGGGTAGGAGCGAGCATGGCATCTCTCCCCCATTGAACGCTCCGCCGGAGGCTGGAGCCCCAGGCGCAAGGGGAGAAAGCAGGCAGGTAATCGAGGAGAGCGCGACGAACCGCCAGGCGCGGACGGTGGAGAGGGCTCGAGCGGGGACAGGGCGGCTGAGCTGAGAGGAGGCTGGTGGGCAGGTCATGGGTCGAGGAGCGCAGTGGCTGGCTTCGGGGTTCTCGGGGGGGGTCCAAAGGAGGCGACGGGCGAGCCAAGTGGGCGGTTGCGGCTAGTCCGGCAGTTTCTCGGGGGAAATCCGGGCCCGATGAGCCGATGATCGCTCCCATGACGGCGTCCTCCTCACAGCCAGGCCCCCACGGGGGCCCTCTCCGGGTTGGCAGCGTTCCCTACCTCGTGGGACGGCCCCTCGACCACGGACTCGGAGACGAACCGGGCATCACCCTGGAACACGATGTCCCCGCTCGGCTCATCGAGCGCCTGCGGGACGGTGAGATCGATGTGGCCCTCGTGTCCTCGATCGAGCTGTTTCGCAGGCACGGGTACCGCTACCTCGACGGGCTCGGCGTGGCCGGTGACGGCTACGTGGGCAGCGTCCAAGTGTTCTTGCGCAAGCCCATCCAAGAGGTCGCAACCGTCGCGATGGACCCCGCGAGCCGAGCCGCCGCCGCGCTGACTCGGTCTCTCTTGTTCGAACGGGAAGGCGGCGCCCCTGAGTTCCTCGAGGTGCCGATGGGCGCGGACCCCCGTGAGGCGGAGGGCGCGGACGCCTGGCTCCGCATCGGCGACCCGGCCCTCCGCGAAACGCTCACCATCGACTTGCCCGCCTGGAATCCGAGCGAGGAATGGCGCACGCGGACGGGCATGCCCTTCGTCTTCGCCGCCTGGATCGTGCGCGACGGCGTGGACATCGAGCCTCACCTGCCCGCGTTCGTTCGGGCCCGCGAAGCTGGCCGCGCAGCGATCCCCACCCTCGCCAAAGAGGCCGCAGCCGCCTGGAGCCTCCCGGAGAGCCAGTGCTTCTCCTACCTGTCGGAGGAATGTAGCTACGATCCGGGCCCGGCGATGGGCCCCAGCCTCCGTGAATTCCAGCGCCGCGCCTCCCTCGCCGGCCTCTGCAAGAACTCCGTCCTGCCGGAGCCCATCTTCCTCTAGCACCCGAGCATGCCACGCCTCATCAACCAAGGGTTCTGCCCCCATTGCGGCACGAAGCTGAGCGATCCGCCTCCGCGGGTCTGCCCCGAGTGCGCTGGCTCGCTGCAGCAGCGATATCTCAAGGCAGGCTGCCTCAGCTCGGGGCCGGCAGCATTCCTGATCTGCCTGGCCTACTGGGCGTGGCGATCTGTCGCATAGCGAAGGCTGGCGAGGATTTGGGCGGTAGGTGAAATGCGGGCGCGCCCGCGGAGAACAAGTGGGTGATGGTCTCCTTCAGTATCTACCGCACGCCTTCCGGCCCCCCCAGCCCCTCGCCCACCACAGGCAACGTCATCGCTGCCCTGTGCTCGTTCTTCGCGCCCGGCCTCGGACAGCTCGTCCAGGGCCGCCTCGGCAGCGCTGCCGTGCTCTTCCTCGGCACCTCGATCGGCTACTTCCTCTGGTTCCTGATCGTGCCTGGCGTATTCGCGCTGATCCTGCACCTTGTGGCGATCCTCGACGCCGCCACCTACACCCCTGGACGCGATGTAGGCGGACACCCGGGCGATCGATTCGCCCACGACGACTCCCAGCACCATCGCATGCGGTTCACGGGCTAGCTGACGATTAGCGACGGGCAGTTGTATGCTCCGTCGCGCCTCCCTATGGTGCTCTGTCCGGGGGTCGCCGAGGGGCGTAGCGCAGGTGCGCTGGCAGGAGTGTCCGCCGGGACGGCATCGAGTTCCCGAGAGGGATACATTCAGTACATTGGCGCAATCCCGCTCGTCTCGTAAGAAGAAGACGTCTACGAAACGCACCTCCGCGAAGCGTGCCCCGAGCGTGAACGATTCGCTCTTCGACGACCTTCCGCCGGGTGGCGGCGGAGGCGGCGGAGTGTCCGGTGACGGCGAAGAAGCCGTGCCGCTCCACGAGGCCGCGCAGTCGCGCTACCTCAACTACTCGCTCTCCGTCATCACGAGTCGTGCGCTGCCCGACGTGCGCGACGGATTGAAGCCCGTCCAGCGGCGCATCCTCTACACGATGTTCCGCGAGCGCCTGATGCCGGACGCCAAGCCCCGCAAGTGCGCGGGCGTCGTCGGCTCGGCACTGCGCGACTTTCACCCCCATGGCGACACGGCGCTGTACGACGCCCTGGTGCGACTCGCGCAGCCCTGGGCCATGCGCCACCGCCTCGTCGACGGTCACGGGAACTTCGGCTCCGTCGACGGCGACTCCGCCGCGGCATATCGATACACGGAGTGCCGCCTTGCGCCGCTCGCCGGGCCGCTCCTCGACGACATCAAGAACGGAACGGTCCCTTTCCGGCCGAACTACGACGGCACGAATGAGGAGCCCGTCGTCCTGCCCGCGCGCTACCCGAACCTGCTGGTCAACGGCGGCACCGGCATCGCGGTGGGCATGGCGACGAACATCCCGCCGCACAACTTGGGCGAGACGCTGAAGGCCTGCCTCAAGCTCCTCGCTGACCCGGAGATCAAGGATTACCAGCTGGTCGCGAACGACGCGATCCAGGGGCCCGACTTCCCCACGGGCGGCCAGGTGCTCGCGAGCCGCGACGCGCTCCGTGAGATCTACAAGACGGGATCCGGATCGATCAAAGTACGCGCGATTACGTCGCTCGACCGCAAGCTCTCGACACGCTCGACGAAGACCCTCGTCATCACGGCGATCCCCTACGCCGTCAACAAGTCGGTACTGATCGAGCAGATCGCGCAGATCGTCGTGCAGCGCAAGATGGCACTGCTCATGGACGTGCAGGATCTCTCGACGGACGACATCCGGATCGAGCTGACGATCAAAAAAGACGCCGACACCCAGAAGGTGCTGGCGTACCTCTACAAGCACACGAGCCTGCAGGTCAACTACAGCTACAACCTGACCTGCTTGGTGCCCACCGAGAACCCGTCGGTGTGTGCGCCCGCCCGGCTTGGCCTCAAGGAGATCCTGTGGCACTTCCTCCACTTCCGGCTGAGCGTCGTGACGCGCAGGCTGGAAACCGAGCTGGGCGTCCTTGAGAAGCGCATCCACATCCTGGAGGGCTTCGCGCTCGTCTTCGATGCGCTCGACGAGATCATCAAGATCATCCGCGCCTCGGACGGCAAGGCCGACGCGGCAACGAAGATCCTGAAGCGTTTCAAGCAGCTCGACGCCGACCAGACCGACGCGATCTTGGAGCTCAAGCTCTACCGCCTCGCGAAGCTGGAGATCAACCTCGTCACCGATGAGCTTGAGGCCAAGATCTCCAGGGCGAATGAGATCCGAGCGCTGCTCGACGAAGACGACAGCGACACGCGTAACTCCGGGCGGTGGGCCATCGTTCGCTCCGAGCTCGAGGACATGTTCAACGAGTTCGCGAAATCGAAGGACGCCAAGCGTCGCTCGATCATCGAAGTCCCCACCGAAGACGTGGAGTACTCCGAGGAGGATTTCATCGTCGCCGAGGACACGCACTTGCTCGTCACGAAGGACGGCTGGGTCAAGCGTCAGCGCGAGATCAAGGAACCGTCAAAGTCGCGAATCCGCGACGGCGACAGCGTGCTGGCCTGCGTGGCTGGCTCCACCCGCGCCACGGTCGGCTTCTTCTCGTCACTCGGCACGTGCTACACGTCCCGCTTTGTCGACCTGCCCGCGTCCACGGGTTTCGGCGAGCCGATCCAAAAGCTCTTCAAGCTGAAAGACGGCGAGCACATCGTCGCGGTGATGTCGTTCGACCCGAGGGCCTTGAGCGCAAGCATCGCCGAGAACCCGAAGAAGCCCGAGGAGTGTCCGCTGCTCCACGGTTTCGCCGCCACCTCCGACGGAAACGCCCTGCGCTTTGGCCTCGACAAGTTCGTTGAGCCGTCCACCCGCTCGGGACGCCGCTTCGGGCGACCCGCCGCCGGGCACAAAGTGGTCGGCATGATCCCCATCCACGGCAGCGAGGTGATCCTCGCGGTGACGGAGCGCTGTCGCGCCGTCGTCTGCAACGCCTCCGAGGTCAACTACCTTTCGGGCGCTGGCAAGGGCGTGCGCCTCATCAAGGTCGCGAAGGAGGATCGACTCCTGGGCTTCAAGGCTAGCATCGGCGAGCGGGACCTGTTGACGGTCGAGACCAACCGCGGCGCCAAGAAGAACATCTCCACGGTGAAGTACCGTGTGACAGCACGCGGCGGCGTCGGCACCGAGATCCAGAAGAATGGGCGCATCAAAGCCATCATCGAAGACCCTGTCGAAATGCCCGTCCTGAAACGCCGAGCCCCCAAGAGCTAGCGCGCAGCGCACAGGGAAACAGATATGGCGAAGACCTACAACGCAGACCAGCTGACCGTCCTCCAGGGCTTGGAGGCGGTGCGCAAGCGACCGGGCATGTACATCGGCGGCGTCAACAGTGCCGGCCTCCACCACTGCGCCTGGGAGATCCTCGACAACTCCATCGACGAGGCCATGAACGGCTTCGCCAGCGAGGTGACCCTGACGCTGCACAAGAGCGGCGACACCGTGTCGGTGGCCGACAACGGCCGCGGTATC
>CALHGQ010000483.1 GCA_938030175.1 uncultured bacterium
TCGATGATGGACATTGGCGGCATCTTATGGGAACAGCCGCGGTCATAAGGGCCATCGCCGAAGCGGCGCTCGCGGTCTGGGATGCAGCTAGACTCCAGGACTTGGTAGCGCTTCTCCACGAACGCATCCAGTCGCCGGGGCGGAAAGACGTGCGACGGGCCGCCAGCCTGCTTGTGCTCGACGTATTGGTCGGTCGGAAGACGCGGGATCAGCGCAACTGGCCCCTCTCTCAAGCGATTCAAGAACTCTCCTCCGACGCAGCACTCTTGTATGCGAAGGCCGTCGTCGCTGCTTACGAGTTTCGGCCCACTGGAAGGACGCTTAGGCATCTCGTTCAGCGACTCGTTCCAGACGAGTCCGCCCTCGATGATCATGTGCGAATCGAAGCCGCAACGAACGCGATTCGCAGCGTCATTTACGTTGCAGATCGTGCTGACCGCCGTGCTGCGTTGAGAGAGCTTCAGGCTCTCGCCGCGCAGGGCGACCGAAACGCCCCGGGGGCCCAAGCCGCCCTTGAAAGACTCGTCGATCGAAAGACACCAAGAACCAACATCTGATGGAAGACAGCCCTCTCATTCTCAAGAAAGGTGTGATTGCACCCTGGCGCCCCCTTCGCGAGCTCATCACCGTCGGGTACCAAGAGGCCGTCGTTGTCTTCACTGACGGCTCGCCGACGGTACTGACGACCGGAGCACGGCCGACTTCACGAGAGGCGCGCCGCCTTCAGCGCAGGCCCTTCGTTCGAGTCTCGACCGCAGATCAGTCCGTTGAGCTACCGGAGAAGGCTATCGATTCATCGAATCGCCCGAATGCGTTCGTTGCTAGCGGAATCGTCCGATGGAGGATTCGGCCCGCGACAGAGCAACGCCGACATGGCGCCATCGGAATCGCAGAGCGGGGCACGTCGGACCTGAGTATGGAGATTCGGAGATCGTGCTTCGCAGAAGTTCGGGCGAAGGCATCGAGCTTCAAGACCCATGAGATTGACCAAGCCCAAGCAGAGATCTCGAAGTATCTAAAGTCATTTGAGGTGGATCCTGATGTCGAGATCCTCGGCGCCGTGATCGAATTCGACGCATCACCCGACGTCAAGGCGGATCGACTCCAGGTAGCTAAGGTTGAAGCTGAAGGAGCACTGATGGAACTCAGAGACGAGAAGTTCGGGGGCATCTTGGGTACGGGCAATTGGCTCAAGGCGCAGATCGCTTCCGCACAATCGGCCAAGGACGTCTCCAAGCTGGTCGATGACCTTCGCCAGAGGGCTGCCGACCAGGCAGACCAAGCCGAGAAGTTGTTTTGGAAGGTTGCGAACAGCGATCTCTTTACGAGGGAGCAACAGCACGGCGCCCTCGACAACCTGCTCAGGCTTCGCAATGATGCATCGCCCAACTTCGTCCCGATCAGCGCGGCCGATACGGACATCCGTGACGTCACGGCGGAGGCCAGCAGCGTCAACGTGTCGAGCTCAAGTGAGGGCGATCCAGCGGATCCGCTCGACAGCATAGTATTGGAACCGGAGCCACCAAGGTCGATGGAGCGGTCGTCGCCGAGTAGTGTGGACCCCGAGCCGGAGGATGTGCCTTTCGAGGAGAAACCAGTCGACGACCCGGCGTAGGCCAATTGTGGATTCTTGGACGCTCTATGGGAGGCATCGAGTGTTCCGGTCTGCTCGCGACCTATGCAGTAGCTCTCGATCTCCAGTCGGGACAGTGTCTCCCGCGTCGTGACGATAGCGAAGTGGAGTCCCACGTTGCCAGCTGCCACATCGCTTGAAGATCCTCGCGGATAGCTGGTGACCCCACGCCGTTGGATGCAAGCGGGCCTGAGTATCCTCGCCAAGCTAGTCCACGATGCCAGCCCTTGCAGCCGCGAGGCGCAAGAGGGCTTCCTGCAGCTGGGCCCGACGGTCCGCGAGCGGCCCCGCGGTCGAGGCTCTGAGTTGCAGGATCGCGGCGTCAAAGTTCGGAGTGATAGAGGGAAGGAGCGCTACCTCCCGGAGCACGCGCCGCGCGTCGCCCGCCTCTTCGATCGCTTGGCGCGCGAGGCGTGCCGCATGGATCACCTTGGGGGCGGGCAAGAGCAGGGCGGCGAGGGATCGGTTCGCATAGTCCGTTGCCGCTCGAATGTTCTCGACTGCGTTGACGCCCCGGAGCATCGCGCCGATGTCGGCAATGCTACCAGCGCTCATGTCGATGAACCCAGCCCCGAACTCGGCGGCGAATGCGTCGGAGTTGTAGAAGGCCACCGCGCCCTCTACGGTGTTCGCGAGCCCTGAGTCCGGGTCCGCCGTCACGTTGCTATGGAACCAAGGTGGCGTGTCCGCCATCTCGACCAGGCTGACGCTGTTGAACGACCTGTCCCCAAAGCTACCGTCTGGGTTCGCGATCAAACTGACCCTGGTACCACTTGGGTTCGTGCCCCTGCCGCCATCCACGGGACGCCGCTCGTTCGCGAACAGCGGCAGCGACTGGGTCATGGTCTCCACGCCGGTATTGACGTTGAAGTTGCCGAGACCTCCCGAGAAGAACCCGTTCGAGCCGCCGTTCTGGTGACAGAAGTTGCACGCCCCTTCGAAGAGGAACGCGTTCAATCCCCGGACCATGGCTGGGTCCCTGAATCCCATGCTGAAGAGGTCCACTTCCTCAGGCCGCCCCAGCGAGAGCATGAAGGCCTCGAGCGCCGTGAGTTCCAGGGACGTGGGCAATCGAAAGTCCACGCCCTCAACGCGGTCGAGTGTTCGTGTCATGTGCTGCCTTACAGCGCCCGTGCTGAACTCCCGGAGCGACCCCGACCCCGGTGCCCCGTCGCCGGACCAGCCGGTCAGCTCCACGTTGTCTCCCCGTTGGTTCGGCAGAAGAGCGGTGGTCCGGGCGAGGCCAAAGAGGTGCGGCACGCTCCGCATGACGAATCGATTCTGCAGATCGTCGAAGCCGTCGAGGTTCTCCACGATCAGTCCCATTCGACGCATGAGCGCGGGGTTCTCGAAAACGCGTCCCCCGTTCTGGGTCGAGTCCAGCGCCGGGTCCGTCTCGGCCAGGAACAGTGGGTCGCTTTGGGGGAGCGTTGCGATGAAGGCCGGGTCGATCGTGAGGTTGTTGGCGGCCGGGTGGCACGTGCCGCAGGTCCGCCCGTTACCGCCGAAGGTCTCGTTGAAGAAGAGGTCCTCTCCTAAAGCGACGAGGGTCTCAGCCATGGGAAGGTCCACCTGGGGGCCCGTGGGCGTCGCGCCCTGCGCTCCCAGGCGCTCGAAGAGCCCGGGCGAGCCGTACAGGAGCAGTCCTTCGTTAGGGTGCACCCCCTGCTCGGTGATGGCGAAGCCGTCGACACAAGCACCCGCAACCCCTGCTTCCCCGAGGCCGAGGTGCCACGCGCCGTCCTCGACGCCAGCGGCGTTGGCCGCACCGCCCTCCACGCTTAGCGCCCCAAGTCGCCGCCACGCTGCGTCATCGCCGCGGAGGGTCGACATCCAAAGCTCGGTGTCGACGCCCAGGTCCGAGCCGTCCAGGCTCACGCTCCACTCGTTCGTCTGCAAGTCGAACAGCACGGCCCCGGTCGCGCGGGTGGCACGGATGGAGCGCCCCTTAGACCAGCCGAGCTCTACCGCCACGACCGAGTTTCTCTCAGGGACGGCTTCTCGCCATCGCGCGTAGTGCCCGAGGAGCGTCTGTGCGTTGCCCATGACGGCGGGCGGCGGATCGGGGATCGCC
>CALHGQ010000484.1 GCA_938030175.1 uncultured bacterium
GAGGATGTAGGTGGTGAGCTCCGAGACCTTGACCTTTTCCTGCTCCATCGAGTCGCGATGGCGCACCGTGACCACGTCATCGGCCATCGTCTCGCCGTCTACCGTGACGCAGAACGGCGTGCCGATCTCGTCTTGGCGGCGATAGCGGCGACCGATGGCGGCCTTCTCGTCGTAGAACGTGCTGATCCGTGCGCGGCCCAGGATCTTCTCGATCTCCTTGGCCTTCTCGGGCATGCCTTCCTTCTTGACGAGCGGGAAGATGGCGCAGGTGATCGGGGCGATCTCGGGGTGGAAGCGAAGAACGACGCGCGTGTCTTTCTCCAGCTGCTCCTCGGTGTAGGCGTCGATCAAGAACGTGAGCGCCATGCGGTTGATGCCGCCAGCGGGCTCGATGACGTACGGCGTGTAGTGTTCCTTGGTTTGTGGGTCGAAGAACACAAGGTCCTTGCCCGACGCCTCGGAGTGGCGTTTGAGGTCAAAGTCCGTACGGCAAGCAACGCCCTCAAGCTCGCCCCAGCCGAACGGGTACTCGTACTCGATGTCGGCGGTGGCCGTTGAGTAGTGCGCCAGCTCGCTCTTGTCATGCTCGCGCATGCGCAGCTTCTCCGGGCGGATGCCCAGCTCGGTGTACCAGTCGAAGCGCGCCTTGCGCCAGTAGTCATACCACTGCTGCTCTTCCGCGGGCGGCACGAAGAATTCCATCTCGGCCTGCTCGAACTCGCGGGTTCGGAAGACGAAGTTGCCGGGGGTGATCTCGTTGCGGAAGCTCTTGCCGATCTGAGCGATGCCGAAGGGCGGCTTGATGCGGGCGGACTCGAGGACGTTCTTGAAGTTCAAGAAGATGCCCTGGGCCGTCTCGGGCCTGAGGTAGGCCACCGACGACGTGCTCTCCACCGCTCCGATGTTCGTCTTGAACATCAGGTTGAATTCGCGGGGCTCCGTGAGCTCCCCTTCGCACTGTCCGGGCTGCTTGGAGGGCTTCTCAGGGCAGCGCGCGTCCTCCAGTTTGTCGGCCCGGAAGCGCGACTTGCACTTCTTGCAGTCCACCATGGGATCGCTGAAGCCGCCGACGTGCCCGGAGGTCACCCAGGTCTCAGGGTTTTGAATGATCGCCGAGTCGAGGCCCACGACGTCATCGCGGCTCGTCACCACCCGGCTCCACCATGCGTCCTTCACGTGGCGAAGAAGCTCGACACCCAAGGGACCGTAGTCGTACGTGTTTCCGATACCTCCGTAGATCTCGGAGGCGGGGAACACGAAGCCCCTCTGCTTGCAGAGGGAGACGATGGTATCCATCAGGCCGGGCTTGGGCTTTGCCATGGGATCGGTGTGCCGCTGGGTGGGTGGAGTGCGGCGAGGTTGAATGCGGCTGGGTGAGCAGCACTGGATTAGAAGGCCGCAGAGTCTATCGGATCGGGTCGATGGGACGGGGGCCCTGAACCGATACAATCCGCCGGGCGCGCTCCGGCGCCCTTCTCCTAGCTCCCGTCCCCCACCCCGCTCGTTCCACTTGGCCAATCCCCGCGAATCATCTAGCGGACGCTTCGGGACCATCGGGGGCGTCTTCACGCCGTGCACGCTGACGATCCTTGGCGTGATCATGTTCCTGCGCCTCGGCCAGGTCGTGGGCAACTCGGGCGTCTGGGCCACCATCGGCATCGTCGCGCTTTCGAAGGCGATCACCACGATGACCGCGTTCTCGGTGTCGGCGATCGCCACCAACACGCGGGTCAAGGGGGGCGGCGCCTATTTCATGATCAGCCGCTCGCTGGGCGTTGAGTCGGGCGGGTCCATCGGGGTCGTGTTCTTCCTGGCCCAGGCGGTCTCCGTGGCGATGTACATCATCGGCTTCACGGAGGCGTTCACCTCGACGTTCCCCGCACTCAGTGGGCACGGACAGGCGGTCGCCAGCACCGTCAATTTGGCGGTCTTCGTTTGCGTGTTCATCGGCGCTGGCTGGACCATCAAGCTCCAGTACGGAATCCTCGCGATTCTGTTCATGTCCATCGCCTCGTTCGCCGTCGGAGCCTTCGAGGTCTTCGACCGCGAGGCGCTGACATCGAACTTCCGATCCGGCTACACCGGCGACCAGAACTTCTTCACGATGTTCGCGCTGTTCTTCCCGGCGGCCACGGGGATCATGGCGGGCGCGAACATGTCGGGGGACCTCCGCGACCCCGCGAAGTCGATCCCGAACGGGACGCTCACGTCCATCGCGTTCACCGGAGTGGTCTACGTGGCGATGGCGATCCTCCTGGGCGGAGCCGTGCCGCGGTCGACCCTGCAGACCGACAACATGGTGATCCGGGAGGTCGCCGCGTTCGGCCCTCTGATCACCGCCGGCATCTTTGCGGCAACGCTCTCGTCCGCGATCGGCTCGATGATGGGCGCGCCACGGATCCTCCAGGCGCTCGCCCGGGATCGAGTTTTCAAGAAGCTCAACCCCTTTGCGGTGGGCTCCGGGCCGAGCCAAGAGCCGCGGCGCGCCGTCGTGGCGACCTTCGTCATCGCGGAGCTCGGTATCCTCGTCGGCGACCTCGACCTCATCGCCCCTATCATCACCATGTTCTTCATGGTGACGTACGGCTACCTGAACCTCGCGACGTTCCAGGAGTCCTACACCCGGAACCCTTCCTATCGGCCGACCTTCCGGTGGACCCACTGGACCATCGCGCTGCTGGGCGCCATTAGCTGCGCAGGCGTGATGCTGTTGATCGCGCCCTTGTGGGCCATGGCCGCCGTCGCGCTCATGGCGGTGCTGCACCAGTATATCAAGCGGCGGCAAGTGCGCGCGACGTGGGGCGACGTGCGGAGCGGAGCCGCGTTCGAGCGCGCACGCAAGGAGCTCCACCGCTTGGAGGAGGAGCGCTACCATCCGAAGAACTGGCGGCCGTCCATCCTCGCGTTCAGCGGCGGAGCGGGCGCCCGTTTGGAAATCGCGGTCTACGGGCACTGGCTATGCGCGGGGCGCGGCGTGCTCAGCCTCGCCCAGGTAATCACCGGCGACGTGGAGAACCTCGTGGAGCGGCGCCAGGCCCAGGAGAAGTCGCTGCGCAAGTTCATCCAAGACGAAGAGCTCAGCGCGTTCCCCGCGGTGGTCGTCAGCCCCGAGCGGAATCGCGGCATCGAGGCGCTGGCCCAGTGTCACGGCCTCGGGGCGTTCCGCCCGAACACCACCCTCGTCGGATGGTCCAGCGACCCAGAGAAGGCAGAGGAACGCCTGGAGACCCTGCGCACCGTCCGGGACCTGGGGCACAGCATCGTGATGCTCTCAGCCAAACACGCGGAGGACAAGGACGGGCCCGAAGTCGACCCGCGGAACGTTCCGAGCGGCACCATCGACGTTTGGTGGCGCGGTAAGGACAACGGGCCGCTGATGGTGATGCTCGCGCACCTCCTCGTACAAAACGAAGTGTGGCGCGAACACAAGATCCGCCTACTCAGGGTCGTGGCCAGCGAGGGCGGGGTCGAGGAGTCCGAACGGCACCTGCGTGAGCTCCTCATCGCAGCGAGGATTCGCGCGGAGGCCAAGGCCATCGTTTCCGAGGACGCCCTCGGCGCGATCCGCGAGACCTCAAAGGACGCCGCGATCGTGCTCATGGGATTCCGCCTGCCCGAGCACGGCGAGAACGCCAGCTACCTCACGGAAAGCACGAACCACATGCTCGATCAACTCGGCACGGTCTTCCTTGTGCACAGCGCGGGCGACGTCGCGCTCGACGCCTGATGCTTGGCTCACCTACTGGATCTTCGGCCGGACTCCGTGCCGTAACGCTGCTCGACACGCTGGGACGGATATCGGGAGCCACGCTGTCACTGCTCGCAGTCGCGTGCTCCTCCGCGCCCCAGGTGACGTCGAGCGAAACGGCTTCCCCGGCGCGGGCTGACGACCGGGGCGGACCACGCACCGAGTACCACGTGGAAATCGAAGTCGAGCCAGCAGGCGGGGCCGTGCACCTCCGCGCGACCCTCGGTCCGTTGGCACCCGGTTCCATCGGACCAAGCGGCCTCGTGTTCTCCTTTCCTGAACGCTTCGCCTTCGTCACCCTGCCGCCGCGGTTCACTGTCAAGCCAACGGCGTCGGCCCCCGACCGAGCCGTGCCGTTCCCCGAGCAGCTTGGGGACTTCCGCTTCAGGGTTGACCCCCAAGGAGCCAGCGAACTGGAGCTGACCTGGTCGATCGCCTTGGACCACCGGGAGCAGCCCGAGGTGATCGCAGGGAACGACGCCTACGAGCACAGCTTCATGGAAGCGGGCTGCGGGATGCTCTTCACGGCGGAGCTCATTCCGATGCCCAACGTGAATCTGCACGGGATCGAGGTGACGATCCCACAGGACGTCGGGGCTTCGACCATCGCCCCGTGGCCTTCGGACACGCGCAAGTCAGGGGAGCCCGCGACCTGGAATCCATCCGCTGCGGAGCTAAGCGACGACATCCTCCTCGTGGGCCCTGGCTGGACCACAGTGATGACGGAAGCGGCAGGTCTGCAGGCGACCTTCGCGCTGGCCCCGGGGAACGAATGGCTCAGGCCGATCATCGAAGAGCAGCTTGTGTCCATCGTTCAGTCGGAGATCAACCTGTTCGGATGGTCGCCGCGGGAGAAGTTCCTCTTCGCCTTTGGACCCAGCGGCGGCACGCCGGGCTATGGCGGTTCTCCGAAGTCGGGGTCGATGACTCTTTTTGTGTCGAACGAGCTTCCGCCCAAGATGGCCCGCGAGAGCGTCGCCCACTTGATCGCCCATGAGTTCCATCACCTTTGGGCCCATGGCACGGTCGAAGCCTCCGACGACCTGCGGTTCGTGGGCGAGGGCTTCACCGACTACTACGCCTATATCGTGCCCTGGCGCCTCGGGATGATCTCGGACGCGACCATGCACAAGACCCTTGAGTCGCGGCTGACCGCAGGCGCGGCGGCCCTTGCGAAATACGGGCGTAGCCTGACCGCGGCGGGCGGACCGGAGTTCTTCGCCGGCCGCGAAGCCTACGACGCCTGCTATGCCGCCGGTCTCGCGATGGCTCTCTGGACGGACCTGGCCCTGCGCAAGAACGGCCACGGACAAGGCCTCGACGGGTTCATGCGGGAGTGGTACCGCAAGGTCCCGACGGGCACCGGCGCGCCCGAAGCGCGCAGCGTCACGATCGAGGACTGGAAGGCCCAGCTCTCAACGCGGCTTCCAGCCCACCAGGTCGAGCACTTCAGCCGGGTGATCGCGGGCACGGAGCCGATAGACTGGGAAGGTCTCTTCGATGAAGTGGACCTGATTGTGGAGCGAGTCGATGCCTCGTTCCAAATCTCGCCCAGCTGCCTGCCGCGGCTCCGATAGCCCCTCGCTCGCCATGATCCCCTGGCCTGAACCGACCTCCCTTGCTAGATGTGACCGCGTCCTTGAGGAGCTGCGTGCCCACGCGACCGCTTGGACGGCGCTAGACCTCAGGGCCAGGATCCGGCTCCTCGACGAGATCGCCGAAGGGGTCGTCGAAACCGCCGAGGAGTGGGTGAAGATCAGCTGCAAGGCGAAGGGGATCGAGCTTGGCTCGAACGTCGAGGCGGAGGAGTGGCTGGCCGGACCGTGGGCGGTCTTGCGTCATATCAAACTGCAGGCGCGTACCCTGAGGGACATCGAAGCCCACGGCAGCCCCAAGCTACCGGGCCAAGCGCGGATCAACGAGAAGGGCCGCGTCATCGCGCCCGTCTTCCCCACCGACCCCCTGGATAAGATCCTGTTTCGAGGGATGACGGCCGAGGTTTGGATGGAGCCGGGGGTGTCCTTGGAGGGCCTCCCAGAGACGATGGGTTGGATGCACCGCGCGAGCGGGGAGCAGGTGGCGCCAACGGTCTGCCTCGTGCTGGGCGCGGGCAACGTCTCTAGCATCGTTGCCCTCGACACGTTGTTTGAGCTCTTCGCCCGTGGCACCGTCGTCGCCCTGAAGACGAACCCGATCAATTCCTATCTCGGAACCGTCTGGGAGCGCGTCTTCCGTCCCGTCATTGAGATCGGCGCGATGCGGATCGTTCACGGCGGCGCTTCGACCGGGGACTACATGTGTCACCACGACGCCGTCGACCGGATCCACATCACCGGCTCCGACCGAACCTACGACGCCATCGTCTGGGGTACCGGCGAGGATGGAAAGCGGCGCAAGGAGACAGGCGAGAAGCGGGTCACCCTGCCGATCTCGGCGGAGCTCGGCAACGTCAGCCCCATCATCGTGGTGCCGGGCCCCTGGAGTCAGTCCGACATCCGATTCCATGCATCGAACGTCGCGTCGTCGCTTGTGAACAACGCCGGCTTCAACTGCCTGGCAACGCGGACCCTGGTGACGTCCGAAGGCTGGTCCAAGCGACGCGAATTTCTCGATGCGGTCGGCCTCTCGCTCAAGAACGCGCCGAGCCGCAGCGCCTATTACCCCGGCGCACTGGAGCGCCACCGTGAGTTCCTAAAGGAGCACCCTGACGCCCTGCAGTTCGGTGCGGAAGTCGAGGGCTGCGTTCCCTGGACGCTGATCGAGGGAGTTGACCCGAGGAACAGAGACGACGTCTGCTTCCAGCTGGAGTCTTGGTGCGGGCTCATGGCCGAGACGCCGCTCCAAGGGAATGGCACGGTCGAATTCCTCGACGAAGCGGTGGAGTTCTGCAACGACGTCCTTTGGGGCACGCTCAACGCAACCATCCTGGTGCACCCCAAGTCCATGGCGGACCCCATGATCGCGAAGGCCGTCAACGATGCCATCGCTCGACTGCGCTACGGGGCGGTCGCGGTGAACGTCTGGGCTGGCGGCACTTTTGCGCTCGGGTCGACCCCCTGGGGCGCCTTCCCGGGCCACGAACCGGAGGACATCCGAAGCGGCCAAGGATTCGTGCACAACACCTATCTGTTCGAGCGAGCCGAAAAGGCCGTCACGCGCGCCCCCTTCCGGATCTGGCCGAGGCCAGCCTGGTTCCACGACACCAAGCGGTGCACCAGGACCGCGCGGAGGCTTTTCGACGTGACCGCCAAGACGACAGCCTGGCGCCTGGCTCGCACGGTTTGGAGCGCGATGAGGGGCTGAGATCTGGATCGGGGGCTCTCAATCGAGAACCCAAAGCTGGTTCCCTTTGCTGGTCCCCTTCGCTGATTTCCTTGGCTGGTCCCCTTCGCTGGTCCCCTTCGCTGGGCCCCTTCGCTGGGCACGGGTCCCCGTAAGCCCTGATGAGAGAACGGGCTGCAGGCCTTCGTGCTCCGGGGGGGGCGTGCGCTCGCTGGGCCCGCGCTCAAGCCACGTGGCTCCAGGCACCTAAGGAGCCCGCCGAAGGGACGATGCCCAGCGTTGGGGGCCAGCTCCGAAGGATTCCCTGAAGAACCTGTCCGGAACGCCTGGGGAGTTGCATTTGGGGGTAGCGGGGCCGAGATCCCCGCTTCTCACCTCATTTCACATCCCCCCCATTCGGGCACGGAACCATGTACACCCGCTTTCTAATCGCCTCCTCGGGCCTCCTGCTCTTGGCCAGCACCAGCGCTGCCCAGGGGCGCTATATGTTCTCCGTTGACTGGCAGAGCCCCCTCGTTGGCACCCCGGAGCCCTTTACGGGCGTTCCTATGACCGAGGGCGATTGGCTTCGCCCCACGACGTCTACCTCGCGCCCAATCCTGGGCCCTGTGCCCACCCCATCCGTCGTCTGGGAACACGACAACGACCTCGGCCTCCCCTCGATCTGTATCGGGCACCCCGGCGGCACTCCGTGCATCGTCGAGGTCGACGCCATGTCGAACGGCGCGGACAAGGCCTTCATCCCGAACTTTGAGATCTTCCCCGGGGACATCATGTTCTCGGTGGACGAATTCGCCCGCGGGCTCAATAGCTCGACGCTCCCGAACGTGCGCTCCGAGGCCAACGCACGGGAAGCCGCATCGGACGTCTTCACGAACCTCGACTTCATGGCTCCTGGCCCGAACGGCTCGATCTTCGGAGGCCGCAACATCGGCGTGATCGACGGGGACGGCCTGCCCTCCCTGAGCGGTTACGCCTACCCGGGCGTCGGCACCCGCGAGCCCATCAACCCGAACCCGAGCCCGGTAGAGACGGGGGACAACAAGGACGCCATCGAGTACTCCGACGCGTCGTTCAGCGGACTCTACTTCAGCCTCGACGCAGGCTTCGTGGATCCCCTGGAGGGCCTGGCGCACTCGGACTCCGCAGCCGCCAACGGCTTCTTTGGAGGCGACGTTCTGATGCGGACCGGCTTTGGTCCCGCGGTCTACGCGCCGGCCTTCGCGCTCGGTCTCGACTTCATTGGCGGACCGGGGTCGGACGACCTTGACGCGCTGATTCTTCTCGACAACGGCAACGGCGTCTACGACCCGTCCATCGTCACCTACGACTGGGTGACGGGCGCGACCGACATGCTTCTCTTCTCCGTGCGTCGCGGCTCAGCGATCATCGGCACCCCTGATAGTAACTTCGGTATCCGCATCGAAGAAGGCGACATTCTGATGCCGCCCCCCGCTGGCAGCGGTGCGTTCCTTCCCGGGATCTTCATCCCGGCGGAGCGCCTCGGCCTCATCACGCGCCGCTCCACGAGCGGCATCACGGCCGACGACCTCAACGCACTTGAGTCCCCCAACCAGCGCATCCTCGACTGCAACGGCAACAACGTCGAAGACGCTGTCGACATCGCCACCGGGGTCTCCATGGACCTCAACCAAAACGGAGTCCCGGACAGCTGCGAGACACCGGTCACGATCGGCACGCCGTTCTGCTTCTGCCCCCTTCCGGTCAGCCCGTGCGGCAACGACTCGGCAACGACTGGCTGCATCAATGCGGCGGCCACCGGCGCGGTGATGACGGGTAGCGGATCGACGAGCGTTGGTCTCGACAACCTCGTCTTGACGACTTCGGGCATGGTGCCGGCAACCTTCGCTATCACCTTCATGGGCCCGGGTACGGTTCCGCCCACGGCGGTTGGCAACGGCCTGCTCTGCCTTTCGGGTCCGCTCTATCGCTTCCCCGTCTACTCCACCGGCCTGGGCACGGGCTCCATCGGCGGCAGCCTCGTGAACTACACGATCGCGAACAACCCGCCGCCGGGCCAGATCATCCCTGGCTCGACCTGGAACTTCCAAACGTTCTACCGCGACCTTGGCGGACCGTGCGGCTTCAGCTTCAACCTGTCGAGCGCCCTCTCGGTGACGTTCACGCCCTGATCCTGCAGCGCTGTCCCCCAGGAGTGCTCTCTATGAGGGAGAGAAACTTGTGAGAAGCCCCCGGTGTCGCCCTTCCTCAGGGACGGCACCGGGGGCCCTTCGTTGGCGCAGCCCCTTGTTAGAGCCCCGACTTCTTCTTGGCGGGTGGGATCATGCGCGTCGCAGGAATCGACTTGCCCGTGGGCTTCGTCGGCTTTGCCGCCTTCGCGTCCGGGAGCGGCGTCCCGTTCAACTCGGCGAGCAGCGTGTCCACCGCGTGGTCCATCGCTTCACCCCGAACGCCCGTAAACCGGATCTTGCCCTCGTGATCGAGGACATAGATCGTCGGCCAAGTGCTGACGCCCCACGCCGAAGCGATCGGGCCACGCGTGGCACCGCCGTCAAAGAAGCTGGGCCAAGTGACCCCCATTGCGACCCGCCGCTTGCGGTAGGTCTCCTCATCGTCGCTGTTGACGCCGACAAGTACGAAAGGCTGATCCTCTAGACGCTTCACGAGCGCCTTCTCATGCGGGATCATCGCAACGCACGGGCCTCACCAAAAGCCCCAGAAGTCGATCACCGCGACCTTACCGCGGAAGTCGCTGAGCTTCATGTCGTTGCCGTCCACGTCCTTGCCGACGATGTCCGGGGCGACCATGCCAACCTGCAGGTGCTCCATGCGGAAGACGTAGGCTTCTGCCTGCTTCGCGCTGCCCGTGCCTGGGTAACGCTTCGCAAGGCGGCGCATGGACTCGAGCTTGAGCGTCGAGCTGAGCTCCTTGGAGAGCCCGTCCATCGGGGCCATGGAGGCGAGCAAATAGGCGGCACTGCTCTTGACGTCCGAACTCGGAGCCGCGGTCTCGACCACTGTGAGAAGCGCCGCGGCCTGCTTCGAATCCAATAGGGAATCCGCACCACGCGGGGAGTGCATGCTCACGATCTGGGGCAGCGCTCCGTGGTGTTCCTGCCCGTCTTGGAGCACGCTGATGAATCGCCACACGAAGTCCTGCTCCCTGGCTTCCTTGGGTGCGTCGGAAACGTAGTTCTTGAGGCACCAGACCTGGGCCTCCATCGAGCCGAGCTGCGCCAAGCGGTCGAAGCGAGCGAAGAAGCCCGGCTCCACCCGCTCGGGGTAGACAGGCGGGGCCGCCCCCGGGTCGGCCTCACGCGCCTTCCGGTACTGAGTGTTGACGCTGGTCAGCTCCGAGCGCCACGCGTTGTACGCATCGGTGTACTCGTCTTCGAGCCCAAGGAACGCAGCCTTGAGATCCTCAAGGGAGCGTTCCTCCGCTTGGGGCGGGGGTGCGGCGGGGTGAGGGGCGGCTGCTCCCCCCAAAAGGAGAAACGCAGCCACGGTTGGGGTCCACATGAATAGCGAGGGGCTAGGGTTCGGGTCCGGGCTCCTGGGGCGCGCCGCGGGGGCACACGGGGCGTCCCGCCAGGGGCTTGCGGCCACGGGCCGCACTTGATCTTCCCAAAGGCCGGAAGAGCGCGCGATCTCCGGCTTCGAAAGGGCTTTGTATCGCCTACGATTCCCGCGCCATGATCGACATGAACGACACCGGCGCCGGGGCCACCCTCGAGCGTGCCGGAGAACCGCGGCGGTTCGACACCCCCTCGGGGCGCCGCCCCCAGGACTGGCAGGCCCCCCTCGCCTTCGCCGCGGCGGGCGACCGCGAGGTGGATCGCATCGCGAGACTCGTGGAAGAAGGCGAGCGGATCACGCCGAGCGACGCGCTGATCCTTCACGAGCGCGCCGACCTTCTCACCCTCGGGCGGCTCGCGGATCTCGTCCGCCAGCGCAAGCACCCAAGCGGGATCGCTACCTACATCGTCGATCGGAACATCAATCCGACCAACGTCTGCCTCACGGACTGTGGGTTCTGCGCGTTCTATCGTTCGCCGGGCGACGTCGAGGCCTACGTGCTCTCGCGGGACGAGATCTACGGCAAGGTCGAGGAGCTCTCCGCTCTTGGCGGACGCCAAGTGCTCATGCAGGGCGGTCATCACCCACGCGTTCTTTCGGACTGGTGGGGCGAGCTCATCAGCGACTTGGCAGAGCGCTTTCCGAAGGTCAACAGTCACGCGCTGTCGGCCCCTGAAATCGATCACTTCAGCCAGTACGAGAAGCGCCCGGTCGAGGACGTCATCCGCGACCTCAAGGAAGCGGGTCTCGGCAGCGTGCCCGGCGCGGGTGCGGAAATGCTCGTCGAACGCGTGCGCAAGATCATCGCGCCGAAGAAGACCACGACGGACCGCTGGCTGGACGTGCACCAGAAGATCCACGAGGCGGGGCTCCGTTCCTCCGCCACGATGATGTTCGGCCACGTGGAGACCGCGGCTGAGCGCGTCGAGCACCTCCTGCGCGTCCGCGACCTTCAAGACGAAACCGGTGGCTTCACCGCGTTCATCTCGTGGACGTGCCAGCCGGACGGCGTGCCGGAAGAGCAGGACTACCCGGAGAAGGCAACGCCCGCGGTGTACCTGCGCGTGCAAGCACTCAGTCGGATCTTCCTAGACAACGTCGAGAACATTCAAACGAGCTACGTCACCCAGGGCATGAAGATGGGCCAGATGAGCCTGCGCTTCGGCGCCAACGACTTCGGCGGCACGATGATCGAAGAGAACGTCGTCTCGGCGGCGGGCTGCTTCAACCTGGAGTCCGTGCAGAAGGTCGAGCACCTGATCGAGACCGCGGGCTTCACGCCGCGCCAGCGCAACTCGTGGTACGGCATCGTGGACGAGCGCGCCGACCAGCCCGCCTTTCCTGCCAACCGCGAAGAAGCGGAGGTGAAGCGATGAGCAGCTCCCTTGAGACGATCGCACAGGTTGCTCGGACCGCCCGCATCGACGACATCGCCGCGAAGGTCTTCGCCGGTGAGCGCCTGAGCGTCGACGACGGCGTGCGCCTCTACGGCGCTGATCTCCACGCGGTGGGCGCACTCGCCAACTGGGTGCGCGAGCGCAAGCACGGCGACCTGACGTACTTCAACGTCAACCAGCACATCAACTACACGAACGTGTG
>CALHGQ010000485.1 GCA_938030175.1 uncultured bacterium
GGCCGGTACCCGCGGCTCTCAGCCCGCGGCTCTCGGCCCGCGGCTCTCAGCCCGCAGCTCTCAGCCCGCAGCTCTCAGCCCACTGGGCCGCCCCCCAAAGACCTAATCCAGCGGACCGAACCCGCTGGGCTCAACCCGCTGGGTCCACCCCGCTGGGTCCACCCCGCTCCAACATCGTCAGATGTTGGGCCAAAAAACATCCATTCCTTGGCGCGCATCGCGCGCAAAGGAATGGCGGAGAGGGAGGGATTTGAACCCTCGAGACCCGCAAAGGCCTACTGGTTTTCGAAACCAGCGCATTCGGCCACTCTGCCACCTCTCCGCTTGTTCTTCCTAGCTCGCGCAACCGAGCTCCCTTCAGCCTCGCTTCGACCTGAAGAAGGTCTGCATCAGCGTACGGGCTTCGTCGGCAAAGACGCCCTCGCGCACCTTGGCGCGATGGTTGAGTCGTTCGTCGGTCAGCACGCACCCAAGGGACGCGGCGCCCCCAAACTTGGGGTCGCGCACGGACCAGACCACCCGGGAGATCCGGGCGTGGGAAAGCGCGCCTGCGCACATGAAGCATGGCTCGACGGTGGTGTAGACCGTCGCGCCGGGGAGCCGCATGTCTCCGGTCCGCTCGAAGGCGTCCCGCAGGGCCAGCATCTCGGCGTGGGCCGTACAGTCATTCGTCTCTCGGCAGCGGTTCCGGCCAACGCCGAGGATCGCACCGTCACGGACGACGATGGCACCGATGGGCACCTCGTCCGCATCGCGGGCTTCTTCTGCGTAGGCGAGGGCGAGGGCCATGCCTCCCCCATCTGCCATTGAAGCTTCCTGCGACCCGTCATACGACCCTTCGTTCGACGCAGTCTGCGCCGCATCTGGTGGCGACGCCTGCGCCGAGCTCGTCTTTTCGTTCATCGCCTGGTTGTCAAACGACAGCACCTCGGATCGGGCAGGAATGCCCGCTGGGGGTCCAGGAGGGCCGAGCGTCGTAGAGCAGTCACTGGGCCGCATTCGGACCTCGGTGGCCCAGAACGCCCCGGCCCAGAACGCCACAGCGGAAACGCTGGGGACGTGAATGGTACACCCGAGAGGACTCGAACCTCTAACCTCCTGATTCGTAGTCAGGTGCTCTATCCAGTTGAGCTACGGGTGCAATTGGGCGCGACGTTGTACGGCCGCTGGGGATAGAGGTCAAGCAGCGGTCCACCAAGAATTTCCGGGCGTCGGCCTGAGGGCTTTCGGATCGCGGATCCACGGCCGGTCACGTGCCCCCACCGGAAAGGTCAGTGGAAGCTGGGGCCGATGGGCGTACGATTCACGGGTGATCCCTCCCAGCTCTCCCCAAGACCCGTCCATCATCGCTCCGTTCAGCGGGGCCCAGACGGCTTCCAACTCCCCCGCAGGCCTGATTCGGCTGAATGACCTCAGCGATTCGCGCCTATCGGACGTGCTCGACCTATCCGACCGCTTCAAGGCCGGGGTGCGGCGCCCCGAGCTCGCGGGCAAGTCCGTCGGCTTCCTGTTTTTCAGGGGCTCGCTGCGTACCCGGACGGCCTTCGAGGTCGCCGTTCACCAGCTCGGCGGCCAGGGCGTCCACATGTCCGCTGGATCCGACTTTTGGGAAGTGGAGGCGCGGGACGGCGTCGTCATGGATGGGACCGCGCCGGAGCACGTGCGCGACGCAGCCGCCGTCATGTCGACATATTGCGATGCCCTCGCGATCCGGCCGCGCCCCGCGGGCAACGCCTGGGCGGTGGATCGACGGGACGAAGGCATCCACGCGTGGGCCCGTCACGCATCGGTGCCCATCATCAACATGGAGAGCGCACTGGGTCACCCGCTCCAGGCGCTGGCCGACCTGATGACGCTGCGCGAGACATTCGGTAAGGACCTCGCGGGCAAGCGCATCGCGATCGTCTGGACCCCCTCCCCCACGCCCGCTGGTCCGTCGGTGGTCCACTCGATGCTGCTGGCGGCACTGCGGTCGGGCATGCAGGTTTCCCTCGCCCACCCACGGGGCTACGAGCTCGATGAGGGCGTCATGTCCGAGGCCCGTGCCCTGGGCGCGGAGCACCCGAGCGGCGGACTCGAGCACGCGAACACCGCCCGCGATGCGGCGAAAGATGCACACGTGGTGTACGCACGCTCGTGGATGTCCCTCGAGAACTACGGCAACAGCACGCGCGCGGCGAGCCGTGTTGCCACCGAGCGCCGCGACTGGCTCGTTGACGAGTCGATGATGCAGCTCGGCAAGGAAGCCCGCCTGATGCACCCGATGCCGATCAGGCGCAACCTTGAAGTCACCGACTCGGTCCTCGACGGGCCGCGCAGTCTCGTGTACCAGCAGGCAGCGAACCGTCTGCCTACGCAGAAGGGGCTCCTGTCGCTTCTGCTGCGCGGCCAGTAGCTTACGCATTGGGTAGTATCCGCCCGCTGCGGTGCGGGGGCCCTTCGCTTGGGGCAGCGGATGCCCCTCGTCGCTTCGGCCGTGTCTGTTTGAATCGGAGAAGGGGAACCAACGAATGACCGCACCTGACTTTGTGCACCTGCACGTGCACAGCGAATACAGCCTGCTCGACGGAGCCAACCGCATCGGCGACCTCGTCAAGGCGTGCGAGAAGGACGGCCAGCGCGCGCTCGCGTTGACCGACCACGGCAACATG
>CALHGQ010000486.1 GCA_938030175.1 uncultured bacterium
CCTCCTTACCCAGGAAGCCCAGGCAACCGCCCCGACGCCAACCCTTGCCCCCTACGTCCCACCCGCAGGCGAGTGGGCAACACGCACACCCAGCGAAGCTGGCTTTGACCCAGCCCGCTTGGCCGTAGCCATCGAGTTCGCACAGTCCTGCGCCTCCTCCACCCCGGTGGACATCGCGGAGTACATCAAGGCCTCCTTCGGCCACGAGCTGCACAGCGACATCGTCGGGCCCACGAAGCCCCGCGCGGCCACCAACGGGCTACTCCTCCGCTCCGGCTACCTCGTCGCTGAGTGGGGCGACACCGCGCGCCCCGACATGACGTTCAGCGTCACCAAGACGTACCTCTCGAGCGTCGTAGGCATCGCGTCAGACCGCGGCTACCTTCGCGTCCACGACCCCGTCGCGCAGGTCGTCAAGACGCCCGAGTTCGAAGGCGAACGTCATTCGCAGATCACCTGGGACCATCTGCTGCGCCAAACGAGCGACTGGCGCGGAACGCTCTTCGGCAAACCCGCTTGGGCGGACCGCCCGCCCCGCGGCGCCACCGAAGCGGAGTCCAAGGCCGTGCCCATGCGCGAGCCAGGAACGTCATGGGAGTACAACGACGTCTGCGTCAACCTCCTTGCCTACGCCGCCATGGAAGTCTTCCGCAGGCCGTTGCCCCAGGTCTTGCGCGACGAGATCATGGATCCCATTGGCGCCTCCCGCTCCTGGCGCTGGCACGGCTACTCGACGAGCTGGGTGACCCTCGACGGCCAGCAGATGCAGTCCGTCTCCGGCGGCGGGCACCACGGCGGAGGTATGTTCGTCTCTACACGCGACCAGGCTCGCTTCGGGCTTCTCTGCCTACGCCGAGGCGTCTGGGGAGAGCGGCGGCTGCTCTCTGAGTCCTGGATCCAGGCGGCGCGCACACCCACCGACGTGCGGCCGGACTACGGCTACATGAACTGGTTCCTCAACGCACCGGGTGTCTCGGACACCGGGAGCCCGGCCCTCGTTTGGCCAGCGGCACCGGAAAGCGCCGTGATGTTCCGGGGAGCCGGCAGCAACCTCGTCTACATCGACGACGTGCACGACATCGTGCTCTGCCTCCGCTGGGTCGATCACCGGCGCGCGAACGAGATTCTGGAGCGCCTGCTCGGGGCCCTTGAGGACCAGTAGGTCTCACAAAGGCCAGAATCCTCGCGGGGTCAGCTCGTATCGATCGCCACAATCGCCGCGATGACTGAGGACTCAAGGGAAAGCGCTCTGCTGCGTGCCGATTCGCCCGCGGTGCAGGCGGCGCTGCAGGAGACGTTCGGCTTGGAGGCTTTCCGTGGTCGGCAGGCGGAGGCCATCGACGCGGTCCTAGCGGGCCGCGATGTCCTACTGACGATGCCGACCGGGGCGGGGAAGTCCCTCGTGTACCAGCTGCCGGCGGTGCTGCTCCCCGGCATCACCCTCGTCGTGAGCCCGCTCATCGCCCTCATGAAGGACCAGGTGGACGGGCTGGTCCGCCGCGGCATCCGCGCGACCTACGTCAACTCGTCGATCAGCGGCCGTGAACGCGCGAAGCGCCTGGAAGCTTCGAAGCGTGGCGACATCGACCTTCTCTTTGTCACGCCCGAGCGTTTTCGCCAGCCGGACTTCCGGGCGGCGCTGCCGGACCTCAACGTCACCCGGCTCGCGGTCGACGAAGCCCACTGCATCAGTCAATGGGGCCACGACTTCCGCCCCGACTACTCGCGGGTCGGGCTCTACCGCCGCGAACTGGGCGGGGTTCCCGCCATCGCGCTGACCGCGACCGCGACGCCGGAGGTCGCCGACGACATCGCTGAGCGCCTGGAGCTCAAGGACCCGCTGATCCTGCGCACTGGTATCGAGCGCCCCAACCTCTTCATGGCAGTCACTGAAGTCGCCAGTGACGAAGAGAAGATTGACGTCATCGTGAATCGCATCCAAGAGATCGGCGGCCCCGGCATCGTGTACTCCGCGCTCATCAAGAACCTCGAGCTCATGCACACCGAGCTCCTGCGGCGTGGGATCGAGACCCTGGTCTACCACGGCAAGCTCTCGCCTGAAGAGCGCCGCCAGATGCAGGAGCGCTTCATGGGGTCGGACCACTTCGTTGTGCTGGCCACGAACGCCTTTGGAATGGGGGTGGACAAGGCGGACATTCGGTTCGTGCTCCACGCGCAGATCCCGCGGACGCTTGAGGCCTGGACCCAGGAAGTCGGGCGGGCCGGGCGGGATGGAAAGCCGTCGTGGTGCGAGCTGATTTACTTCCCAGAAGACATCGCGATCCAGAACACCTTTGTGGGTTGGGCGAACCCGACCCTCGAGTATGTGGTCATGGTCTTCGAGACGCTGAACGCCTGGGGCGAGCGACTGGCGATCAAGGACGAGGACGATCTGCGCCAGGAGCTGCTCGTCAAGGAGCGCCGCGACAACCGCGTCGGCATCGCGCTCAAATGGATGGAGGTCCTCGGGGTCACCCGGGGATCGTTTGAGGCCCACAACCTCGAGATCGTGCGCTCGCTCGATCCAGCGGAGCTCCCGGACTTCCTCGGGAGTGGCGAGAAGCTCGACGACGACCTGCGTGCGCTCCTCGCCATGGTCGAGTTCGCGAAGGCCGACGAGCGCCCGCGGCGGGCGATCCTTGCCGAGCACTTCGGCCTGCCCTTCACGGACGATGAAGCCCGCGGCTGCGACCTGACGGAGGACGCCGAGGCTTGGCGGGCGGAGCACATGGCGCCGCGTTTGGAGCGCTCGGTGGCGGCGGGGTCAGCCGGGCCAGAGGCCAGTACGAGCCAAGCCGAGCGCCCGTCCGGTTCGGAAGAGCGCTCGGCCTTTCAGCGCGGCGACTGGGTCAAGGTCGACGATCGCCACCTTGGACAGGTGGTGAAGGTCGAGGGCTCCGGCCGCTCGCTACGTCTAACAGTGGAGAGCATCGGCGACTTCCGCCGCCGAACCGTCGACCCCCGACGCAAGCGCGTCGAGAAGATCGAGCAGTAGCCCTCCCCGCACGAGCTATTCGGGGCCCTTCAAGCAACGCAGTCAGTGCTTCGAGGGGCGCTGCCCGATCGTGCGGCCTTCTTCAACGGGCTAGATGCGGGCGAACTGACCCTGGATCTCGCCGTTCGGGAGGTCACCCGAAGCGCCGCTCGTATTGTCGTCGCCGTCGTCCGTGCGGACGATGAAGTAGATCTCGCCGGCCTCAAGCTGGGCGCTCAGGGCATCGAGGGGGTAGTCGGCCAGCGGACCGGTCAGCATGGATCCGCGGACGTCGATCGTGATCGTCTCACCGCCAAAGTCGCCGCCGCCGGGGGCGAGGGGGCCAACGACGGTGGCCACAACCGGGCCGTCTGAGCCCATGCTGCCCATGCGAAGCTCGGCGGCCACGACGTTCGTGAGGTTGCGCTTGGCGAAGACGATCTGCAGGAGCGTGCCGTTCTCGCGGAGGAGTGCGCCGACGCGCGCCGTGGCCGGGGACGAAACCGCGGGCGTCACGTTGTCGCCGGTGGCGAGTGCCACGAAGCTACGGTCGTCGGTGATCGCGGGTGCGCGGCGCACGCGGATCATGGCGTTGGAGTAGCCGGGACGCGTGAACTGACCGTTGCGGTAGCGGAAGTTGTCGAGGATGCCAGCGCTTCCCGGCGGGAGGAAGCCGGGGTGAACGGTGACGACGCCACCCTCTACGGTGCCGGTGTCGGGGGCCATCTGTCCGAAGAAGGCGGTGTTCATCGGGATCTCGTCGTTGACTTCTGATCCTGCGTCGAGGGTTTCGAAGTCGATGAAGTCCTCAAAGACGAAGTCGCCTTGGGCGTTGTAGAGGGCGTGGGCCTGCGGGTTGCCGTTGGCGACGAATGCGTCGTTCGACGGCAGCACCATGGAGGCGTAGCTGAAGTACTGGCTACCCGGGCTCATCGGGTCGACGAGGAACATGCGGAAGGCGCGGTCGCCCGGGGCAATCGGGCCGTTCGGGCCGGGCATCGTTGCCTCGATGGTGCCGGCTCCGCTACCGAGGAAGTTGCCGGCGATGGGCGCCGTGGCGCCATCCTCGGCGAGCCGCTCGAGCTCAGGGCTGATGGGGGCGTTCCGGTCGTAGAGGTCGAATGCACCGTTGTGCAGGCCAACCCAGAACGGAGTCTGGAAGGTGCCCATGGTGGGCGCGAGGTTCTCGATGCTGACGGCGATCCGGTCTTGAGCGAAGGCGGCCGAGGAGAGAGCGACGAGAGAGGTGAAGAAGATAGAAGCGTGCGACGACATGAAGGAAAGATCAGAACCAGGGCGGTTCCAGAGGAGAGAAGTTCTTATCGCGCGGGGACGATGGCCTTCGGGCTCCGATTTCTTCTGTGACTGGATTTCTGAATTCTTCGGAGTTGCGTCAACTTCATGTGCGGCGGCACGACGCAAGCGGGGCCTACTGGGCCTCTTGTGCCAGCCTTTCCCGGACCGCCGTCAGTGCGAACCCAAGGAGGTTCATGCCCTTCCAAGTCGCGGGATCGTCTGCCTTTGGGTTGCTCTCGATGAGCCCGATGCCCCAGATGGAGTCGCGCCCAGCGGCCTCCACCAAGATCACGCTGGCCTTGGGATTCGCGACGGGGCGCGCCGTGCCCAAGAGGAACTCCTTCAGGTCCGGATGCTGGCTGAACTTGGCGTGATTGCCGCTCTCGACGACATCCATGCGGTGCTCGTCCCACTTCACGTGATCGAAGCCGCTCACCTTGCGCCCGCACGCCTTCGCCTCCCGGGGGCCCTTACAGGCCAGGATCTCCTTGACCATGGCATCGTCTCCGAACAGCCGGGCCTTCTCCGCCATCATCCAGTGCTCTGCCGTAGCGTACTCAACGCCGTCCACCTCGAAGGGGCGAACGAACCACTGGCTGAGACACGAAGCGTCCACGCCGCTGGTGGTGGGCTTGTGCCCATAGAAGTGGAAGAGCTCGAAGCTCTCACCGGACAGCCATCGTTCCTGAAGCTCTTTCCTTGTTGATGGGAGTGCCATGGTGGCGCGACTATACAGTCCGTGGCTCCCCCCTAGGTCCGTGTCCCGCGTGGGTTTCGCTGGCACCACACTCTCACGACTGCACCCAGCGCGCCCCTCGCTTGACTCTCTCTTTTGCCATTGGCCTCGTCGGCGCTGTCGCAGCGATGGCATCGCCGTTGTTTCGGACGCGCACCCAGATGCTGCTGTCCCAGGTAGCCGTCTCGCTGTTCTTCGGCCTGCACTACGTGCTGGAAGGCGCGTCTACGGGGGCGGCCATGAACGGGCTTGCGCTCAGCCAGGCGCTGCTCGCGATCCCACTGGGCGAACGCCCCGGGTTTCGAGTCGCGTACCTCGCCACGCTTCCCATGATCGCGCTCGCCGTCTTGCTCACGTGGACGGGGCTGCCCTCCGTGTTCGCCGCGATCGGATTCGCGTTGATCAGCCTTGGGCGGTACCAGCTCACCAGGCTTCGCTTCCGTGGCTTCATCCTCTTAGCCGTTCCGTGCTGGATGGTGCACAACGCGCTCGTAGGTTCGACGCCAGGTCTGATCGCGGACGCCTGCGCGTTCCTCACCGGAGCCTGGATGCTACGCCGGGAATGGCTTGACGCGCAGCCCGGTTAGGTCCGTGCCACGCCCCTACGCGCTACATCGTCACAAGGGCCATGAGGAAGCCGGTCGAGAGAGCCCCCTGGACGGCGGCGCCGAGCCAGCCCATCCAGCGACGTTTCATCGTCAGGCAAGTCCAGAGGCCTAGGCTCGCGAGGGTGATCCACACGAAGTGCTCGCCGTAGTGATCTTCCACCAAGTACCGGCCGGGGATGAGCCCAGGCCAGAAGTAGATGTCACCGACCGAGCGACGAACGCGGTGGTCCAGCGCCGCGGCGATCAGGCTCGGTGTCCAGAGAGCGACTGAGGTCGTCAGAAGTGCACTTGGGAGCCTACGGCTCTTCATGGGGGCTACGGCCATACTCCCATAGCATAGAACTCTGCCGCGCATAGCTGTATCCGCGTAGCACGCGCCCAGTTCCGGTGGGCGGCGTTGCCCCAGTACCCCGGCGACTTAGGCGGAACCCCAGCGCCCGCTCCGGCGAGTCCTACTGGCCGTTGAAATTCTGCCTTTCCTGCCGCGGCAGGAGCGCGTGGCCGTTCGACTCTTCGCGCTGGCCTTTGCGCTGTGCTTCTCCGGCAAGGTGGCCGGTGAACAGGGATCCCTCGTGGGCTTCGCGAAGCGGAATCGTACGTAGCGTGAGCGGGAGCCCGGTGCCAACGTCGAATTTGGCCGAGGTTTCGATGCCGATACGCGCCAGTTCCTCGGCGCTGACCGCGGTTTCCCAGGCGGCGTTCATCGCTCCCATGGCGTACTCCGCGCCGGAGCCGAAGGCGTAGAACTTGCTGTACTCCTGGACGGAGCGCTGGGGGTAGGCCCCGAACAGGCCGCCAGGGGAAGCGATGATGAGCTCCATGCGCATGGACTCAAAGTCATCCCCGGAGTCCTCTTTGCCCTGGACGAAGTAGTCGTCGCGGAGAGCCCGCTGGAAGGTGTTCAAGAACTC
>CALHGQ010000487.1 GCA_938030175.1 uncultured bacterium
AAGCCGTGGGAGGCGAGGGGGAGGGATGGGGGAGCGGCGTAGGATCGGCATGGGCTGGAGGATACTGGTCCCCGGGCCTTGGTTCCGTAGGAATCGTCCCTGCCTCCCCAGGGGCAGGCGCGCTGCGTCCCTTGACAAGGCTGTAATTCAGCCCCCTGAATTTTGGGGTCGGCCTGGCCTTCGGACTAAAATGTGGCCTACGCTCCTGAGCGCGCGGGTCCCCCGATTGCCGCGCCTACGCCGGATTCACCCCGCCGCCCATCCCCGTGGCGGATCCGGCCTCCACCCAATTCTCAGAGACTGAACCACCCCAACGCCATGCGCACCGCACTCCTTCTTTTCAGCCTTGCCACGACCCTCGGCGCGACCAGCTGCAGCACGCCCTACTACGCGATGATGGAGCAGTTCGGCGTCGAGAAGCGCGACATCCTCGTCGACCGCGTCGCCGACGCCCGCGAAGATCAAGTGGACGCCCAAGAGCAGTTCAAGACGACGCTCGAGAAGTTCCAGGAGCTCAACAACTTCGACGGCGGCGACGTCCAGAAGATGTACGAGAGCTTCAGCGACGAGTACGACGATTCCGTCGAGGCGGCCGAGGATGTCTCCAAGCGAATCGAGAAGATCCGCTCGGTGGCCGCTGACCTCTTCGAAGAGTGGGAACAGGAGATCGAAGAATTCGAGAGCGCTGACCTGCGCCGCCGCAGCGAGGGGCAGCTGCGCGAGACCCGTCAACGCTACACGGGCCTGATCTCTTCCATGGAGAAGGCCGAGTCATCCATGCAGCCCGTTCTGCGCGCCTTCAACGACCAGGTCCTTTCCCTGAAGCACACGCTCAACTCGCTCGCCATCAACAGCCTTGAGAGCGACGTGGTCAAGATCGAGGGGGACGTCGGTGCACTCATCGCCAACATGGAGGCCTCGATCGCTGAGGCCGAGTCCTTCATCGAAGAGTTCGACAACAAGGCAGACGCTTAGTCTTGCTAGCTGGGTTCACTAGCTGGGCCCGCTAGCTGGGCCCGCTAGCTGGGCCCACTAGCTGGGCCCGCTAGCTGGGCCCACAGAGAAAAAACGAGCGAGCGCTTCCGGAAGGAAGCGCTCGCTCGTTGCTTTTCGCTGAGGGAGAAGCGGGACCCTAGCCGTCGATCAGCTCAAGAGCGATCTGGGCCTGGACGAGGTGGGAGCGAAGCTTGAGGCTCGCGTCCGCGATCGCGCGGCGCTTGCGACGATCGATGATCGAGAACGGGGCGCCTTCGATCTGGCCGATCGGAAAGTCCGAGCGGATCAGCTCGATGGCGTTGCGGTAGGAGCGATCGAGGCGCTCAGCCAGCTTGACGTCGGCCGCGCGGACCTTGGTGGCGAAGTGGCGGTAGATGCTGTGGATGCCGATCCAGCCGTGGCGAACGACGAGGAGGCTCTGGTCGCTCCACATCTCTTCTTCGCTGGTGATCGTCTTCGAAGCGATGTCGCTGCAACGGTCGATCATGGCCTCGAACTCCATGGAGGCGTTGAACAGGCCGCGGTCGGCGAGGACGGCTTCGAGCTCCTCGACGCTCTCAAGGAGCTCCTTGGCGTAGGGGAGGGCCGGCTTCACCTTCTCGCGCGAGAAGAGGAAGATCTCGATGCGGTGGAAGCCCTTGAAGTCGGCGTCGAGCTCGCCGGAGCGGAACTCGTAGGCGCGAGCGTCGATGTCCTTGTGCAGCTTCGGGAACGCGGCTGCGACGACTTCGATCTCTTCGTACGGAGCACGGGCTTCGAAGTAAGCGCGCTTCGAGCCCGCGAGGTCCCGGTTCTCCAACGCAAGGATCATGCCCTCGACCGCGTCGACCAGGTCGGCGGCGCGGGTCTGGAGGTAGGAGACTCCCATGCCAACTTCTCCAGCGAACGGCGTGGCCGTCACGGGCGTCGCAGGTTGAGCGGGGGCAGCTTCTTGGGTGTTGTTAGAAGCGCAGCTCACGGAGAGGCCCAGGAGAAGGGCAGCGGAGCAGCGAAGGATTGCTTTGGGGAGCCTGATGTTGGTGCGCATGACGGAGGTTGCCGCGGAAACGAAAGGGGGCGGACCCGTTCGAAAAGAACGGTGCCCGCCTCCGGTATCGACGCCGCTGCGCGTCTCCTTTTGACATTTCTTAGGTCTGTCTGCCTTTTTCAGACGTCCTTGCGATCACTGCAGGAGGTCCTGCGCCGGGTCCTCGGGGGTGCGCAGGCGCTTGAGGAAGGTCAGGACCGCAATGCGATCCGCTGTTCCCAGTGCAGCAAAGGCGTTCCGAGCCGCCAGTCCCTCGCCGCCGTGGGCGAGGATCGCCTCGGTCAGGGTCGTCGCGCGACCATCGTGCAGGTACGGCGCGGTGTCGGCGACGCCCCACAGTCGGGCGGTAATAAATTCCCGGTCGAGGGGGCTGCCGAAGTTCTCGGCGAGGCCAGCGCCCATGTCGTGACGCTTCAGGTCGCTAAACAGCGGCACCTCGAGCCCGCCACCGGGCGATGGATCGAAGCCTGCAGCCGTCTGGGTCAGGTCGACCCTGAGGAACTCGTTGAGCTGGGGCGCCGTCGCCACCTCCGGGAAGCGGTAGGGAAGTCCCTTCGAGTAAGTGGAGATACTCGGAACGTGGCACACCGCGCAGCCCATGCTGGAGAAGAGGCCGAGCCCGGTCTCCGCCTCGGGGGTCCAGTCGCGGACCTCCGGACGCTCGAGGTTGGTGTTGAACACGTGCAGCGCGGAGAGCTCGCCCACGAGCACCTCGTCTACGACGTTGTCGAGGTCGTGGTCAATGCCAGGACCGGTGAACTCGACCGGCTCCATGCCAAAGTGGAATCGCATCGCGTCGACGTCGAAGCCGCGGACCGTGGCGAACTCGCCTTTGCGTCCGAACGGGCGGACCACGAGATCTTCGTCAACCCCTTCGACGTTCGAGTAGTCGAAGCCCTGGGCAGCTGAGTCGTACCGCAGCGAGCCGAACGAAACGCCGTGCGTCACCAAGGGAAGGTCCGTGTCCGGTGCGGCGTAGGCGGCGCGCAGTCTCCGCTGCAGGTCCCGGGTCATCTCGAGCCCGAGGAGCTCCACGCCGCCTGACCCGAAGAGGAAAGGCGGGTTGATGTAACGGCCGTCGAAGTCCGCATAGCCGTTGCCCGCGGAGTCCTCGACGTCGACGAAGCGAGGCTGAAAGAGAACGTTGTTGTTCGAGTTACCAACGCCGCCGACGGCGAACGTAAAGGGCACGGTGGCGTTGCTGCCGACCGAGTGGCACTCCATGCAGGTCTGTGCATCGAGCCCGTTCACGCGTAGGAACGTTCCGTTGTCCTGTAGCGTGGGGCGCCTGCCGGGCTCGGTGGAATTGGCGGGATCAACGGGGCCGTCGCCGTAGCCGTCCAGCTTGTTGAACGGCGTCGCGAACATGCGCAGGCCGGCGGCGCGAATTTCGTCGAGGGTCAGCGTTCCGCCGGTGATATCCGACTGCGTGATGCGCTGGCCGCTCAGGGCCGGGCCATCGTCCTGGGCGGAGGCGAGAACCGGAGTGGTGGCAAGGAGGACGATGGCGGCCGTCAGGTGGGACGGCCAAGATCGATGATTCGTATTCTTCGTGGGGATCACAAGGGTACCAATGGAACGGGTGAATGCGGGGTGGGGAGGACGGCCGATGCGCGGCCCCCGTGTCGAACCTTACGGCCGAGCCGAAGTTCCGAAAAGCTGCGCTAAGCAATCCGTGCATGCACTCTATATCCATCCGCCATAACTGGCGCTCACACCCGCCGCTGGATTCGCCCAGCAGCGTTTTGGGACTCTCTTCCGAGCTGAACCTGTCTCATTCACGCACTCACGGGCCCAGGGCCCATGGACAGGGCCCATGGAGGCGCCGGTTCGGCGCGTTGCTTTCCGGCGTCGTTTCCGGGTGCTACTTTCCTGGGGGAAGCGGCCACCAGAGCGACAGCTCCTCGGTCATCACGGGGAACTCTATCCGTGTGCGGTACTTGGCGAAGTCACCGGGGGCGACGCCGGCTTCTCGGCAGACGTTCTCGCAGATGGCCTTGCACGAACGGACGTCCTGGCTTGCGAGTCCGCTGGGGTGCGCGTCCAAGTCGATGACTGGCGGTGCAAAGCGGCGCTGCTCGGAGTCCGCTGCGGGCGGGACACGCATTCGCTTCGGGTGAGGCGCACGATCCTTGTTGATGGACGTAAAGGGCGTGCCGGCGAGCTCGAGATCCTTGTGGACGAAGAGGTCGAGAACGATCGCCTCCACCGGGTTCGACGCACCCATCACCATGCTGCCGAAGCCCGACTCCGCGTCAGCGAAACGGCGGAAGTGAGACTTGGTGCGCCAACCTACGCCGAGCGTGGAGAACTCGTTGACGTCGAGGCCGCCCGCCGCGATTCGAAGAGTCACGGCGCCTGGCTCTTTTGCGTCCAGCTCGAGCTTGGGGAGGGGGTGAGAGCAAAGCTCGGCGACAAGCAGGTCCCGCGGATCGTTGCTGAGCTTGCCCCCGTCGAGGGTTCGCCTTTGGTCGCGCCAGTCCTCCTTCTCTTCGGTGACGAGGCGCATCACCAGGATCTCAGCTCCGTACTGAAGGCGCCGCACGTCTTGCCGCACCGTGACGAGAGCCGAGTCAACGCCGCGAGGATCGTCCTGGCTAGGAAGCAGATAAACGGAGTTGTAGATCGCGCTGGCGCGCGTTCCAGCCAGGGTGGTCATACCCCGAAAGACGGAGCGCCGCGCATCACGCTCGGCGCGCACCCTCAGGTCGGGGAGCCACCCAGCGAGCGTGGCTTCCAAGTCAGTGCGTCCGCCGGTGAACTCCGATAGGAGCTTGCTGTACTCGCCCGTGGCTTCGTCGAGTCGCGCCAGCGCCGACGGCGTGGCGCCTTCGCTCTTCGCCGCTTTGTGGATGAGTTGCAGTCCCTGGGGAGTGGGAATCCCTCGGAGTGCATGCAGTGCGTCCTCCTCGTGAATCGCTCGCACGACGCGGCTCGCCAAACTCTTATTGAGGCCAAGACGCTGGGTCAGTTGGACCGGCCGCATCTGCCTGACTTCTCGAACCGGCGCGGCGACGGGAACGGCCGGATTGTTCCCGGAGACTTCCGCATCGAGCGCTTCTGTTAGGACTTGTTCAAGGGCGCCGCAGAGTTCGTTCGAAACGGTTCGCAACCGCGTTTCGAGTGGAGACTGGTGGGAAGGCATTGCGTCATGTTACGTACCACAAGGCCCCATTGCACCGAGCTCAACCGCAACGGTATCTGACTCGCGCGGTCCTCTCTCGGAGATAAACTCTGACTCATGAACCGAATCACTTCGACCATCCTTCGCTTCCTCCGCGCTGGCTCGATTGCTATTGCGCTTGGTGCGTTCGCGGCTTGTGCATCAAGCACTGAGCGCAATACCGAGGCGTTTACCGTCACTGGCTTCTCCCTCGTCCTGCTTGTCACCGGCGAATCGAACGATGCATCGACTGAGAAACTTTCTCAGCAACACTTCGCCTTCATGAAGCGAATCGCATCTGAGGGGAAGCTTCTGCTCGCGGGGCCCTTTGGTCCCGACAAGCATCGAGCCGACCTCGAAGGAATCTTCCTCATCGACGAGTCAGACGCGGACCGTGCGCGCGAGATTGCGGGCGAGGACCCGACGACGTTGGCGGGCGTGTTCAACCAAGAGGTGATTCCAATCACGACGCTCGACGTTGTTCGCTATCTGCCTGACGTGGAGAAGCTGCGCCAGGAAAGGCGATTGGCCAACGGCGAAAGCCTGGACCAGCCGGACGTTCGGGCCTACACCGTGCTTACGTGCCGCGATGGAACCACCGCCGCCAAGGAGGTGTTCTCCAACCCCGCGATTGGGGAAGTCGTCGTGCTCATGGCGCGCATGGAGGCTCCACGTGAAGACGAGCTATTCGCCATCCTCGACGTGCCGACGGCTTTTGAGGCCAGAGCCCGCCTGAAGGTGGCCAATCAGAGCGGCCTCACGATCAACGTTTCTGAGTGGTACAGCAGCCCCGCGCTCGCGGAGCTCGTGCAAGGGGGGGGGGCCTCCGCCCGAGATCACGGGTGCGAAGGCCCCCTGAGGATGCCGAGTGAGAGCCTAGGAGGTTGACATCGTGGGGCCCCTGGCGGGAGCCGGGCCGAGATGGGTTCGTGACGTGCACGGTGGATCCGGGATCCTCCGCGCGCCCCAGACCTTCCAAGGCCTCCGGCAGATCAGCTTCATCCTGTCGTCGTTCGACATGACAGATGAGGACCTCATGTACCTGGCTCAGTCGGTCGACCTTGCGACTCAGATTCCCACTACCTCGATCTGGAAGAACGACAGCCTGCTGGCGCTCCCGGGCACCATCGTCCCGGGACTATCGGACTCCGTCCGAGCCGTTGATGGCTGTCGACGGCGCGCCTCTGTGGATCGACGGGGCGGTCGTCCGTGAGGGAACGCCCTATCCGCGGAGCTTCGGGATCCCTTCCGGTGACGGGAAGGACATCGAGCGCTGCGGAATCGCTGACCCGGGAAGCGACTACGCCGGCGAAAGAACTCGGCTGGTCGAAGATGGCCAGCCCATGGCTTGCAGCGGAGACGTGCTGGACATCAGGACCCTCCGCTAGGCGCACGCCGACCAGGACGAGCGCCTACTTGTCGCTCAGCAGGTCGGCGTCGAAGAAATTGCTGGCCATGCCTGCGTCGACCACCACGCCTTGGCCGTTGATGCCGCTGGACCTTGGGGACAGGAGGAAGAGCGTCGTGGCCGCGACCTCTTCCGTCCGCAGGCCCTCTTTGCGCAGCGTGGCTTTCTCCGCGTGGAGCCATGAGTCCACGTAGCCTGGAATGCCGGCGGAGGAGCTCGTCTTCAAAAGGCCCGCGCGGACGCCGTTGAAGCGGACGCGGCTGAAGGCGCTAAAGGACTTGGCGAGGAACACCACGCAGGAGTCGAGCGCGGCCTTGATGGGGGCCATGTAGCCGTAGTTCTCGGCCGCCATGGTCGTGCTCGAGATGGAGATGGTGACGACGGAGGCGTCGTCCGCGAAGCTGTCCTTCAGCGCTCCCGCAAGCTGGACGAAGGAGAACGCCGAGACGTTCGTGGCCTCGAGGAAGTCGCCCTTGTTCGTCTCGTGAAAAGGCTTCCAGCCGTCCGTGTAGTTGGCGAACGCGATGCTGTGCACGAGCCCGTGGACGGTGTCGTGGTCCTTCTTGATCGACTCCCC
>CALHGQ010000488.1 GCA_938030175.1 uncultured bacterium
GACGTGCGGAGGCGTCGCGATGCCGGGCACCGTGTTGCGCAAAAACGTCGCCGCGCGCGGGATGGTCGGCATAGGCGGCTCCGGCGTGACGGGGACGCACGGGTTGTGGCCCGGGCTCGTGCGGAAGTCGCGCGAGGTCGAGAGGTAGCCGCCGTACATGAAGAGCGACAACCCGTTCATCTCCGCGACGCCATCGCCACCGGACGCGAGCAAGAACTGACCGGGCGCGTGCGTGCCTGGAGAGAAGCCCCCGAGGAACGCGGCGCCAAGGTCGCCCTGCCCGTCCGTTCCGAGAAGCTGCGGGACACACTCGGAGCCCGCGCCGCCGTAGCGACAGACCGCGTCAGGACCGGCGCCGTCGGGAGTGGTGCCAGTGGGGCAACCGAACTCGCCAGCGGTTGTGCAGAGCTGTTCGTCGATCGCGCCTTGAAGCGTTCCGCTGATCTGGTCCTGAACGAGCCCAACGATGAATCCCTTAATGAACCCAATATTTCCAAGTCCACACGCGCCCAAGAAGCCACCAGAAAGACGAATGTCGTCGTTCTCGATGTCCTCACCATCTGCGAGAGCCACGTCGGTGACCTCGACCTTCGTGTAGCCACGCCGCGCATCGGCGGTCTCTTCTTCAAACGCGATGCTCGCGCGAACGCCAACGTACGGACGAGACCCCGCTCGCGTGTCGATGTTGAGGTCACACGTTCCGTCCCAGGTGCTCCTGGCACCGGCCAAGTCTCGGCTGTCGAGGATCAACCGGAGGTAGAGCTGGAGGACGTTCGGACTTGCCGGGTCCAGCTCAACGCGCTCAATCTCGGCTTGGATCTGGCAGTTGTTGTCCTCGCACACCGTGATCGTGATCAGCGCGTCGACCTCGGTACGCGGAACGGGGAACGTGAGCCCACCCGGAATGAACGACGAGATGAGACTGCTCGCGTTGTCTTCGAGGAACCCAACGCCTGCCTCGGTGAGCCGGATCTGGGTCGCGTTCGGAACACGTTCCGAAATCGGGTAGCCGCCTGGAATCGGTTGCACTGCGCAGCCCTCGCAACCTCCACAGCTGCCTCCGCCGCACGCCATGACGAAGAAAAAGAGAGCGCTCCACAGGTATGACCTGCGACGAGTTTCAATACGATCCATCGGTTATCTCCCGGCTAAGCCCAACGTATGTAGTTACGCATGAGCCGCTCAGGGAGACAACCGCTAAGGAACGACCACGCGGATGGGAGACGGAACAGGCTCGTCCGGGCTTGAGACTTCTCCGATCCCCAACTGTCCTGCCTGGTTGTTTCCCCAGCAAAACAATGCGCCAGACGAAGTCACCGCGCAGTACGCCTCAATTTCCTCCTCGAAGTCGACGATCTCGCCGGCGCCGAACGTGACTTCGCGGGGCTCCAGCGAGAAGGCATCGGGGAAGTTGAAACCCCAACATGACGGGCGACCATCCGTGAGCGCGCATGACTGCAGCTGACCCGCAACGAGCTCTTCTTCACCAGACAGCCCAGAAATCTCGGTCGGCAAACGATAGGTGTCCGCATCGGCGAAGTATCCCCAACAGCTGACGCCGTCCGCCATGGACGCGCATGTGTGGAAAGCCGCGACGCCCACCGCGGTCACACCCGACATTCCCACAAACGGAACGCGACGCCTGGGTTCCGTGGTGCCGTCGCCGAGTTGCCCACTTGCATTGCTCCCCCAACACAACAACCCGGTGCCGGTCACCACACACGCGTGGTCGTAGCTCACGCCAACATCCACGGGGTTGAACACTCCCATGTCTTCCGGCGTGTCGATGGTTCCGCTGCTGCCGGCGGCGCGAGCACCGATGTCCTCTCCCCAGCACCAAAGCGTCGACAGACTCCGTGCGCACACCATCGAAGCCCCGACCGAAATCTGAAAGACATCGCGAACGCCGACCGCGGTGACGAATCCAGAACCACTTGAGTCCACTGGTCCGTCGCCCAGCGCCCCTTCCTCGTCGGAGCCCCAACAGCTCACCGTGCGGTCGGTTCGAATACCGCAGCAGAAGCGAAACCCACAGTCGACGGCGCTAAAGTCACTTCCGACTTCGACGGGACGCAAGGCAGTCGTCGTCTCCGCTCCGGGGAGCTGCCCGTGCTCGTTGTTCCCCCAGCAGTAGAGCCGCCCGGACTCCCCAACGACGCACCCGTTTGCTTCAGTGTCGAGGAACCGGTTGAACAGCGTCACATCGACGACCGGATCCTGGCAGATCCCCTCCACGCAGCTCAGCCCGGTGTCGCAACGCACCCCGCACTCGCCGCAGTTCTCGCCATCGCTCGCGAGCTCGGCCTCGCACCCGTCGCTCGCGCGGCCGTTGCAGTCGTCGAAGCCGGTGTCGCACTCACCGATCGTGCAGCCACCCATCTCGCAGCTCGGTGTCGCATTGTCAGAAACGCAGACGTCGCCACAAGACGCGCAGTCAGTCACCGTTCCAAGCGTGCACGTCGCGGTGTCGATCGCCGCGTCCGTTCCCGCGTCTCCCGCGTCTGGCGCGTCCACGCCGGCGTCTCCCGCGTCGCTCCCCGCGTCCGGATCGAGCCCGCACCCGGTCCCCGTCCACAGCATCCCTTCCGGGCAGACGCAGGTCGTCCCGGGTCCGCTCACCGCCGGCTCCGGGCACGAAAAGTCGTTGCACCCAATCACCCACACGATCGCGGCTAGCGCGACCACCCTCCACTCGCTCATCGCGACATCCTTCCTTGCGCAATCATCTGC
>CALHGQ010000489.1 GCA_938030175.1 uncultured bacterium
CATCCACAACCTGGACGTGGGCAACTGGGCCATGGGCGGCGTCCCCGTCAAGGCCCAGGGCATGGGCGGCCGGCTCGTCCGCACCGGCACGAAGTTCGGTGAGATCTACGATCACCACGCCGTCGAGTACACCTACGCGAACGGTGCCAAGATGATCAGCCAGTGCCGCCACCACCCCGGCACCAAGGCCACCGTCAACGAGTTCGCCGAGGGCTCGGAGGGCACCGTGGACTTCGGCGCGGGCCGCATCACGGGTTACGACGGTTCGAAGTGGCGCCACGACGGCGACTCCGACCACTACCAGCGCGAGCACGACGTTCTCTTTGACGCCATCCGCACGGGCAAGGAGCACAACGAGGCCGTCAACGGTGCAGAGGCAACGCTCACCTCGATCCTAGGCCGCATGTGCACCTACAGCGGACAGGAAGTGACATGGGACCAAGCTTTGAACTCCAAGCGCCTCCTGGCACCCGGCACGGACATGGCGGCCTTGACCTTCGACACCAAGCCCAACTCCATGCCGGACGCCGACGGCCTCTATCCGATCCCCATGCCGGGCCAGTACGAGATCATTTAGAAGCCGCTTGCTCTTCCTGATCCTGGCCTCCTTTCTGTGGTCGGTGTCCTTCGCACTTATCAAGTCGAGCGGCATCCACCCGGATCTCCTCAGCGCCGCGCGCCTCGGGCTCGCGGCGCTGCTGTTCTTGCCGGTCCTGGCGCGCGGCCAGGGCCGCAGTGGACTCCGTCCGCCACGCATGGCGGTCAAGCTCGCCATCGTCGGCGCCATCCAGTTCGGACTCATGTACGTTCTGGTGATGCGCAGCTATGCCCACCTCGCGGGGTTTGAGGTGGCGCTGCTCACGGTCACAACCCCGGTCCTCGTGGTGCTCATCGAAGGAGCACTGGAGCGCCGGATCGCCCTTCGGCACTTGGCCGCCGCGCTGATCGCCGTATTTGCGGCCCTCGTCATGCGTTGGCCCGCATCCGGCCATTTCGACACGCTGCCCCTCAAGGGCTTTGCGCTCGTTGGAGGCGCTAACGCGGCATGGGCCCTCGGACAGATCCTCTATCGCCGTCTCTACAGCGGCGCGGCGGCAGGCGAGTCGCAGAGCGACGCCGTAAGGGACTTTGGCTGGCTCTACCTGGGGGCGTTCGCCGTCGCGGGGCCATGGGCGGCGCTACACGTCGGTGCGACCGACGTAGACCTCTCGGCCCCGCAACTGGGCAAGATTCTCTACCTCGGGCTCATTCCGTCTGGCCTCGCGTTCTACCTGTGGAACCGAGGCGCCCTGTCCGTCAACGTGGGCACCCTAGCCGTGCTGAACAACCTCAAGGTGCCCTTGGCGGTGCTCGTGGCGCTCGCGCCCCCCTTCTCAGAGCCCTTCGAGGGAGGCCGCCTACTGGGATCAGCTGCCGTGCTAGCCCTTGCGCTCGTGGTCTCCAACTGGCGAAGTGTGCCCCATGCCGCGAGCCCCCGAACCTGAACCCAGCCCGTTGACCGACCCGCGCGGCAGCGACATCGGCCCGGGCAGCGGCTTCCAGGTGCATCAGCGCCCCCTGGGCGCCCTCGGGGAGAACGTCTCCGCTTTCGGCCTCGGCTGCGGCCCCCTCGCGCGCGCCAGGGACCATGGCGACTGGGAAGGGACGATCCGGGCCGCTCGCACGGCGGGGATCACGCTCATCGATGCAGCCCCACGCCAGCTGCGACAACACTCAGAAACGATGCTAGGGCGCGTCATCCCTGAGTTCCGAGATGAGCTGTTCGTTTCGACGCGCTGCACCCCGCTCGACGGCAAGCCCTTCGACACCAGTGAGAAGGCGGTGCGCGCCCAGCTCGAGGAAAGCCTCCAACGCCTCAAGACCGATCGCATCGACCTTTACCAGGTCCACGACGTGGAGGCGGCCAACCCCAGGCAGCTCCTCGACGTCACGCTGCCGGCACTGGTGGCTGCCCGCGAACGAGGCGACGTGCGTTACATCGGCGCCTCGGGCGACTCGCTCGAGCTGCTACGCGAGATCCTGATCACCTTTCCCGTGGATGCGATTCTCTCCTATGCCCGGCTCGATCTCGCCAACAGTGACCTGACGAAAGAGGTGATCCCCGAGGCGGAGGAGCGCGGCGTGGCCGTCATCAACGCTTCGCCCCTTCATATGGGACTCCTTGCCGATCCCAGGCGCGTTCACGACGCCGTGGCCGCTGACCACCCTGAAGGACGTGCGGCGGAACGGGCGTTTGAGCTCGCCGCACAAGCGGGCACCGACCTGCCCCAGCTGGCGCTTGAGTTCGCGGCCCAACACCCGTGGGTCTCGAGCACCCTGGTGGGATGCGCCAATGCCGACGAACTGCGGGTCAATGCACGGGCCTTCGAGAGCGAGCCCACCGAGCTCGAGGCTCAGGTCATCGAAGAGATCCGAGCTACGTTCGACGAGGCGTAGGGCCTCGCTCGTCGCCGGCATTCCGCCGGGCACCGAATCCCAAGCCGAGCAGCGAGGAGACCACCACCACCGGCGAATAGGCGGCGAAGTTCTCCGACGCAGCCGTGGCGGTCATCGCCTGGGGCCCCCCCTCGGACGCCATCTTCCAAAGAGCCCAGGCCGCGGGTACCAGGACCAGCAACCTGATGGCGTTGGTCCAGTGCTGCCCAGCCGCGCCGATCACCGTGAGCACGGCCATCACCACAGCCGCAGTCGCAAGTCCAACGCCGAGGTGGAACACCCCTTGCCCCACCCGGGACACCGCTGGGCCGAGCACCTGCACTCGTTCCGGGGACCGCAGCTCCACCTCCCCGGCCGCGCCGAGGACGCCGGGACCCCGGCCGGGGTCCACTGCGCCGATGGCGACGGAGCCCAGCGGCTCTGCCGCAGCGCGCAGCGATGTCCCTCGGTGCATCGCGAATAACCCAGCGAGCGCCAACGCGCCCGTGAGGATCAGTCGGATGACTCGATGATCCACTCGAATCTCTCCAGCACGTCGCCGTCAGGCGCGGCCTGCACGAGGAGCGTCATCTGGAAGCGCCTCAGGCTGTTCCGAGAGGACGACGCCCCACCGGGCTTCGCATCGAACGGAACGATAGGCTGAATCCACGACGCGAGCTGCACGCGGATTGCTCCCTCGACGTCCTGCTGGTCGGAGAGCTTCCACTCGTGATGGGTCTCTTCCGCGCTCGAAGCTCCAGCGACACCGTCCAGGCCAGCGCTTGTCCAGCCCCGGGTCTCCTCGCGCAGGAAACGCGTCGCTGCACGGGTAGCCCTCAGGCGAAAGAGCGGTGGCAGCACCCCTTCACGCAGCGCGGCCTTGGCCTCTGACTTGAGCCCCAACCGTGCTGCTTCGTCGAGGGCTGCGGCCGTCATACGCTCCACAAAGGCATGGTGTCGGCAGCACGCCACATTGCCTACGCGATGGGTCCCCGGCGCTGCCACAAGGCCCTCTTGGCCTTCCCTGGTCGGGCCAAAACACGGACCGAGCACGAGGGCCGCGCTAAGGTCGTTCTCTGCGGTAGGAGCGGTGACATAGTCCGTGTAGGCGCAGTCGCTCAAGAGGGCCGAGCGCCGGGCGAAGAGCGTTCGATCGAGCTCGGCCAGGGACATCGGCACTCGCAGGCGCTTCGGGGCCCCCAGTGCGTTGGGCTTGACGCCGCGAGCCCGCGGCTTGAGCGGCGGCGGCTCGATCAGCATCTCTACCTCGGCCGGGACCTGATCACCCCTTCCTGGGATGCGGGCGCTCGCTTCGACCGGAACGGCGATCGGGACGGGCTTCCCGAGGGGGAGCTCCGGATCGGGCTGCATGTCCGGCGGCAGCTCCGGTCCCATGACCTGCGTCACGCTGGCGGTGCGAATCGCGTTCGTCCCCGACGTCCCGGTCACTCCACTCGGTGCGGACGCCGCGGACCCCGTGAGGAAGTGCTCGAAGAATTGACCCGTGGCCGACGGTGCCGAGAAGGCGCGCGATCCCGTGTGAGCGCCGGTGAAACTGGCCGTGTGGATAGCGGCGGCTGGGCGCCCAACGGCCTGGGGCACATCGGTCGCACCCGGGGCCTGTACGTCATCCGTCGCGGCGACGTCCATGTCGCTGAGGTCCCCCGCCTCGAGATCCCGGGCTTCAAGATCCCCAGCTTCAAGGTCCCCCGCTTCAAGGTCCCCAGCTTCAAGTTCCATCGTGTCGAGGGCGAGTACCGCCGAGCGGGCGTCCGCTTCGGTGACCACAGGCGCCAGGGACGGCGCGGCCGATTCCATCGAAGCGGTCTCTTCCGCGAGGCTTTTCGCCACCGCGTCCCGAGTGAAGGACTTCTCCGAAGCCAGCGTCTTCGCTCCGGGGATGAAGAAGGCGGCGCCGACCATTCCCAGCACCACGCCGCAGGCAACGGCGAGCATAGCACCGGACGTGACTCCGGACCGGCCCTCGGAGCCCTCGCTCACTGACGCGGCGGCGGCCGGTTCGGCCGAAACTCCGACGTTCTCGTCGGCGGACCCCGACGGAACTACCGTCTTTTCCAGGTGCCGCTCCAGCGACTCGTGGTCCGCACGGATCGTTCGGATCACCTGGCGCAAGCGGCGCACTTCGCCGTCCAGTTCAGAGGCCCAAACACGATCCTCAGCGCGAATCTCATGGGCGGCTCTGATGACCGCGGCCCCGGAACCTTGAGATGCACTCTGCGATGCCCCCTGAGCCTCGCTGCCCGCTCCCGATGGGCCCTGGCTCTCCGAGCTGGGCGTCTCGGCCTTGAAACCGCCGAGGACGACCCGGCGGGGCCCCGTGAACACTCCTCGCTCAGCGAGCGATCCGCGAACTCGGTCGAGATCAACCCGCGACGCCAGCGCCTCAAGATCCGACAGCAGCACGAGTTGAATTTGGGCTCCGCCGCGCCAGCCCATTCTCGCGGAGAGCACGCTCTCGGACACCCAGTCGGCCACTTGGCTATGGGTGACATGGGCCGCGTCCGCCGCCTCGCCGGCGGTCAGCCACACCTGCTCCTCCCTCGACGTGGACTCGGAGGCTTCTTCCGGATGTGAACCAGCGTTTGGCATCACCCATGTGTAGCGAATCGAGGCAGTCGCTTTCCAGAAGTCAATTCGGAGAGACTGCAATAGATCCGGTGCCACGGATCCACAAAGCGAGATTTGCGTCCGGGATGCAGCCGAGAGGCGCCTCCAACCCCGACCAAACCAAGCTGAACCAGGCAGAATCCCTACGGGAGCAGAAGCGCGCAAACGCCCCTCCATGGAGCATGATGTAGCTCCGCCCCCACCTCTTCTCCCCAGAACCGGACCGTACCCCTACGCGATAGCAACATGAACCGCACTCTCTCCTTCGCCGTCGGATCCCTCTTCTTGGCCGGCGTGGCCGCTGCCCAGGGCACCGCGATTCCCTTCACCATCGACAACGCAGCGTCGCAGTTCACCTACAGCGGCTCCACGTCGGTGGGCCCGATCGTCGGCAACCCGAACACCTTCGGCTTGTCCGGCACCGCCGACGCCCAGCTCTCCGCGGGCCTCCTCGGGTCTCCGATCGGCTCGATCCAGTTCGTCCCCACCGGAAGCGCGCTGGTGAGCCCTGACATCAACGCCATCATTCCGAACCCGGTCCCGTTTCTTCCGCCGCTGGCCACCATCACCATTACCAACCTGACGCTGGCGCTGACGTCGTCGAGCCTCCCGGTGAACGCAACCGGCACCTTCAGCGGGAACGTCGTTGCGATCGCTCTCTCTGGGCTGGTCACCGTCGATCCACTCGGCGGTACGGCCACGATGACGGACCTCACGGGCGCAGACACCGACCCGCAGCTGGTGAGCGGCACCATCGGCGTTGCCGGTTCCGTGATCTCCCTCAACGCTCCCCTCGACCTGCCGTTCATCCTGAGCGACCCCGCATCCGGCCTCACGGGCACGGTCAACCTCGTCGGCACGCTCGAGGCGGACTACATGTCCCCGGCACCGGCGCCGTACTGCACGGCCGCACCCAACTCCACGGGGGCCCCCGCCGCCATCGGTACGAGCGGCTCCACGAGTCTGAGCGCCGCGGATCTCGCCCTGACCGGCTCAGCGCTGCCGACCAATTCGCTGGGCTATTTCCTCTTTGCCAGCGGCCAAGGATTCACCCCAAACTTCGGCGGAAGCTCAGGCAACCTTTGCCTCAGCGGAGGCATCTTCCGCCTGTCGAACTTTGTCCAGAGCTCCGGCGGCGCAGGGCAAGTGTCACTTCCCATGCCGTACGGCGGACTGCCCGGCGGGAACGTCTTCGACATTGGCGACAGCTGGAACTTCCAGTACTGGTTCCGTGACCAGAGCGGCGGGATGCCGACGTCCAACACAACGGACGGCATCAACATCACCTTCGCACCCTAGGCGAAGAGATGCCGCGCGCAAGACTCCGCCGCAACAGCCTCTAGTCGCGCAGGTCGATGAGCGCTCGCTTCCACCAGGGAGCGGGCGCTTCTTTTGTGCCAATGGGGCCAAACGGAAGAACGCTCTGCGGCGTTTGGCTTTTCTGCAATCGGTCAAGGGCGGCGTCGAGCGCATCGTTGTGCCGTCCCAGCGCTTCGTCGAGTTCGCTCCGAAACGCTGCTCGGTCCGCGCCGTTCAGGACCCTCTCGAGCTTCAGGGCTTCGCGGGCCGCCGACGTCGCGAGTTCTGCGCCCTGGATGCGCTCCTCCCAGGCGGCTAGCTCTAGACGCCGCTGCTCAGCCTCAGCACTGCGCTGGACGGCACGCGCCTCCGCTGCCCCATCGCGCTCGGCCTTGGCCTCGTTCCGCACCTGGTCGGCGATCCGAGCCACCTCCGCGACGTGAAGGCGACGGGACTCGGTGAGGCGGTCCTCCAGCGCGGCGATCTGGGCTTCGTACCTCGCAGTGCTCTCCCCATGGCGCCGCTCACCATTGGCTTGGGCGGCCGCCAACGACGCCTGGAGGTCAGCGGCGCTCGTGGCGGCTCGCTGGGCAAGACGCTCTTCCAGTCCCTGAACTTCCGTTCGGGCGGCTGCGCTCACGGTCTTCGGCAGACGGAAGGCGAGGAACGCCAGCGTCAGGCCAAAGAGACCCAGGGTCGCTGCCGCGGCCATCGCCATCGGCCGACGGTTCTTCTGGAGCTCAAGGTCGAGCACCCGTCGCTGGGCCATCAGGAGACTAGCCGTGCTCGCTTGGCGCTCGCGCTCTGCCAGATCGAGCCGGGTCTCCAGGTCCTGGCACAGGTGAATGAGCGCTTCCCGGTCGGCGCTGGACGCACGCACAGCGTCCGCCATGGCTCCGGGCTCTGGGCCCTTGGGTGCCGTATCATCCACAGCCAGGAGCTGCGGGAGCGGCGTCTCCTGCACCGGATCCGACGGCTTCGGGGCCTTTTCACGCTCTTCCCGAGGCGCCCTCTGGGGTAGAACGGCGGGATACGCGTCAGCGAGGTCCATGAGCCGCACCATCGGAACCTCACGATCCTGCTGCCGCTCCGTCTCGAACAGGAGCGTCCCGTCGGCCATCAGCGCCTCGATCTCCCGGGAGCCAACCCCGGCCAGACTGGCTGCCTCGGTGACCGTCAGGGCCGTGGCTGGGTCGATCGGGCGCCGACCCTGGATCCCTTCGCTCATCGCCTTCGCTGACCCCATGGGGCCAGCATAGGAACCGCGCGATAGCGATCTCAACAGCCCCGTCCACAACTGACGCGATCATCGGCCCGAATTGTGCAGCCGTCCGGGGCCAGGCTTGGCACTCTTCGCGCATGAGCGACGGCTACGCAAGCGATCACGACTATTTCGCCAGTTACGCGGACCCCGGGGTCCACCGCCTGATGATCCAGGATCACGCCCGCACCGATGCCTATCGGCGAGCCATCGAATCGGTGGCGCGGGGCAAGCGAGTCCTCGACGTGGGCACGGGCACCGGCATCCTGTCCATGTTCGCGGCTCGAGCCGGAGCGGCCCATGTCGACGCCGTGGATTCCTCCGCCATCATCGAGCTGGCCCGCGACGTCGCCGAAGACAACGGCTTCGGGCACAAGATCACCTTCCATCGGGGCCGCGCCGAGGATCTCGATCTCGACGGGGACTACGACCTCATCGTCTCTGAGTGGATGGGCTTCTTCGGCCTGGCCGAGCTCATGTTCGAGTCGGTGATCGGCGCGCGGGACCGTTGGATGAAGCAGGGGGGCCACATGCTCCCCCAGCACCTGCGCCTCGCCGTCGCCCCCATCGACGATTCCCACGTCCACCAGGACCTGGGCATCGGGCTGTGGGAGAGGCCCGTTTATGGGCTCGACTACTCCAGGCTCGTTGAGGCCGAGGTCCAAAGCTTCCTCACCGCCGCGTGCGACCTCAAGCCCGCCTCCCTCGTGGGACCGCCGCAGATCGTGCTCGACCTAGACTTGGACACGGCGACAGCGGACGACTTCTTCTTCACTTCGGCCGTCACCATGCCGATCGAACGGGACGGCACCGTCCACGGATTCGGCGGCTGGTTCGAAGTGGACCTTGCGCCCAAGGTCGAGCTTTCCTGCTCGCCGATGAAGGTCCCCACCCACTGGCGGCAGTCATTCTTCCCCGTCCGGCCCTTCCCCGTCGAGCGCGGCGATTCCATCCGCTTCGCGATGAACGCCCAGCGCGCCGAAATGGGCGATCAACGCCTGCCGCTGTACTTCATCGACGGAGAAGTGATCCGCGAAGGCGACGTCGTCCATCGGTTCTTCTACCGCCACCACGGCAGCTTCGAGTAGGAGCTCCTTACTCGTCGTCCCCGGCTTCGCTGTAGCCCATGGACCGCAAGACGTCCGTCTGCGATACGTCGTAGGCGGACGACTTTGGTTGAGCCGCGGCGCGCCAACGCTCGAACGCCAACTCAAGATCCCCAAGCGCTGCTCGGGCGGCGGGCTCAAGCGGCCCCGCCTGCAGGAGATCGTGACGCTCCCCGGGGTCGCGCCCCAGGTGAAATAGCTGCTTCAAGTCGAGGTACGGGGCCTCCACAAGCTTCCAATCGCCGAGGCGAGCTGCCTGGGGTTTCCGCGCATTGCCCCAGGCGGGCGCGCCTTCCGCGGTTCTCGTCTCCAGCGACGGGCCAGGCTGCGTGGCCTCCGAGAAGACGACCCGGCGGGGAAGGGCCTGGCCGTCAATGGCCGGCAGCAAGCTACGGCCCCTCGCAGGATTGTCCTGCGTCGACGCGGCGGTGGGCACCGCTAGGCCGAGCGCGGAGAGGATCGTGGGCATGACATCGACGCCCGACACCGGCTCGTCCACGCGCTTGCCGCCGCCCCGGCCATCCGGGAACCGAACGATCAACGGCACGTGAATGTCGGTCTCGGACACCCAAAGCCCGTGGTTCCAGAAGTTGCCGTGCTCCCAGAAGGTCTCGCCGTGGTCCGCCGTCACGATGACGATCATGTCGTCCAACAGACCCCGCGCGGCGAGCCCCGCCAGCAGCGTCCCGATCGCGTCGTCGGTCGCCGTGATCTCGCCGGCGTAGAGCTTTGCCAGTTCGCGCCCTCTCTGGGTGGGCACCCCTGGCACTTTGCGCGCCAAGGCCTCGCTCAGGCCGTCTCGAATGACGGCCTGCTGGCCCCACGATTGTCCCGGCTCTCCCTCGCCGAGCACGCGACGCTGCTGGACCACCACGGCGGATTCGATGTCATCAAAGTCTCCGACACCGAGCGAGGCGCCATAGCGCTCGGCCATCGAAGCCGACGGAGCGTAGGGCGCATGGGGATCAAAGTAGTGTGCCAGCAGAAAGAGCCGCTCAGGGAAGTCGCCTTGCTCCTCCTGCAGCCGAAGGACGCCGTCGACGTGATCGAGCAGAGCCTTTGAGACCTCCGCCGCCGTCCGCTGATCCTGATCTCGCCCCCCCGCCTCGACCTGCAGCGAAAACTGATCGTCGTACACGTCAAAGCCCTGGTTGAGGTCCGACTTCGACGTGAGGGCGGACGACCCCAGAAACGCAGCGCAATAGAACCCGGCGTCACGGAGCACCTCTGCCAGCAGGAGGTTGTCCTCCCCCACGAAATAGCCGTTGCGACGGACGCCGTGGCTCAGCGGATAGGTCCCGGTGAGCAAGCTTGTGTGGGAGGCGAGCGTCGTCGCCGCCGCGGCCATGCACCGCGTGAAGATCGTCCCCTCAGCGGCCAGTGCGTCCAATGCCGGCGTCTTCACCTCAGCGTTGCCGTAGACGCCAAGGTGGTCCGCCCGGGTCGTGTCGAGCGTAATCAGGAGGACGTGCGGATAGGGAGGCGGGGACGGAGAGCCTGAGCCGCAGGCCACGAAGACAAGACACAGGCTCGCTAACGCCCACCATCGAGGACCGAATCCGGACGAATCCCGCGCCGCCGTAGGCCCGTGCCACCTTGTCGCATTAAGGGACAGCCCCTGGGCCTTACCAGGCGCCGATTCGATGCTTTGGGGAGCCACGGGGCGGTCAAGGCGGCCCGTGGGAGGGGTGTGTCGGGGTTGAGGCTCCTTCATGACAAAAGTGGGACCCATGAACCTACGGAGCACAGCGGTAACCAAGAGAGGCAAATCGACGGAACCGGCGGAGCATCCGCTTCGCCTCCTGTTACGTCGCGATAGACTCTCATCGGTCTGATAACGCCCCCTGGGCGCGCTCGCTCGGTTGTCCGAGCACTCTCTATACCCATCGATACAACTCCATGCATCGCTCTTCTCTCCTCGTTGGCCTGGCTGCCACGCTGCTCTCCTGGGCCAGCGCCCCGGCCGCTGCTGCGCAAGCGCCGCTGACGACCGAACTCTTTGTTTCGGGCCTTACCAGCCCGGTCGACCTCACGTTCGCGCCGGGCGACCCGACCCGCGTCTTCATCGTCGAGCAGCGCGGTGTCATCCGCGTCGTCGAGAACGGTGTCCTTCTTTCGACGCCCTTCGTCGACATCGACGGCAACGTCGCATCGGGCGGCGAGCGAGGCCTTCTCGGCCTGGCCTTCCACCCGGACTACCAGAACAACGGCCGCTTCTTCGTGAACTTCACGAACAACGCGGGCAACACGCGCATCGCTGAGTTGAGCGTGACGGCAGACCCGAACGTCGCCAACCCGACGATCGTCCAGAACATCACCCTGATCGCCCAGGACTTCAGCAACCACAACGGTGGCGCGCTGCGCTTCGGCCCCGACGGCATGCTCTACGTGGGCATGGGCGACGGCGGCTCGGGCAACGACCCGAACGGCCGTAGCCAGGACGGCACCCAGCTTCTCGGCAAGATGCTTCGCTTCGACGTCGACATCCCGGCTCCGTTCATCCCTGCCGACAACCCCTTCGTGGGCGTCTCGACGGTTCGCGACGAGATCTGGCACCTCGGTGTCCGGAACCCGTGGCGCTTCAGCTTCGACCGCGTCACCGGCGACATGTGGATCGCCGACGTGGGTCAGAACGCACGCGAGGAAGTGGACTTCGTCCCCGCTGGCGTGGGTGGCCTCAACCTCGGTTGGCGCTGTAAAGAAGGAACCCGCTGCACCAACCTCAGCGGCTGCTCCTGCACCGACCCGACGCTGCTCGATCCGATCATCGAGTACAACCACAGCCAGGGCTGCAGCATCACCGGCGGCAAGATCTACCGCGGCGCCGCGATCCCGAGCCTGCAGGGCACGTACTTCTACGCAGATTTCTGCTCGAACAGGATCTGGAGCCTTCGCTACGACGGCACCAACGTGACGGACTTCATGGAGCGTCAGGACGAGCTCGACCCCGAGGGTCCGCTCTCTCTTTCCAACATCACCTCGTTCGGTGAGGACTTTGACGGTGAGGTCTACATCCTCTCCGGCAGCCGCGCGTGGAAGATCGTCGAGGAAGAGCCCGAGTGTGGCTACACGAACTACTGCCAGGCCGTCGCAGGCAGCAGCGGTTCCCCCGCAGCCATCACCGCCATCGGTACGACGAGCATCACGGACAACAACATGGTGCTCGCCGCCAGCGGCGTCCCGAGCGGCTCGATCGGCATCTTCTTCTACGGCCCCGCACAGACCCAAGCGCCGAGCGGCCTTGGCAACCTCTGCGTGACCGGCGATGCCTCGCGCCCGGTGATCCGTATCTACCCCGCCGTGGCCGCTGACATCCTCGGTGGAGCCATCTACCCGCTGGACTTCACGGCACCCAACCAGAGCTCGGGCCCCGGCGCGATCAACGCTGGTGACACCCTGAACTTCCAGTTCTGGTTCCGTGACAACGACAACGGCACCCCCAGCTGGAACTTCACGAACGGCCTGAACGCTCTGTTCTGCCCGTGATCCCATCGGCACTCGGTGGGGCCTCTCCACCCGGTGCTTAGCTGACCACAACCGAAAACGCCCGCGGCGTCCATCAGGACACCGCGGGCGTTTTCTATGGCGCCGGGCTCTACCTCAGCCTGGGTCTGCCTCAGCCGACCTTCTTGCCCTGCAGGTGCATGTTGGCCCGGAAGATCTCGCCCATCAGCTCCTTCTTGACCTCGCTCCGCGCGTCGCCGTCCTGCAGGCCCTGAACGTCTCGGTAGACCGACTCGATGCCATCGTCGACGTTCTTGAGCTTGCGCAGGCGAACGATCTCCTGCTCAGTCATCTCTAGCGAGCCCGTGAGCTTCGCGATCCGGCGGTGCAGCTGCTCCACCTCGCGGCGAAGTTCCTCACCGTCCTTGCCAGAGCCTTCCTTGAGGCTCTCGGCTGAGAGCCGGACGACCTCTGCGTTGGCGTCAGCGAGCTCCTTCTCCCAGTCCGAGCGCGCCGAAGCGACGGCCCGATCGATGATCTCATCCGCCACCGTGCCCGCCGCGGACTCCAGATCCTCCCCCTCGCTCACGAGGGTCTCGAGCCGCTTGCGGTAGCCCATCTTCTCGGCGCGCTTGAGGAGCTCCTCAATGTCCGCGCGGCTCACCGGGGTCTGCTCACGCTCGTAGAGCTGATAGAGTTCCGTTTGGACGACTCGATCTCCGCCGCCGTTGTCGGCCACGGTGATGCCTTCCTCGGAGACGCGCTCCAGAGTCGCGAATGACTTGGCGCCTGGATCCTGGTTGTGGCTCAGCCCGATGGACAGGGTGATCTTGAGCGTTCGATCACCGACCCCGAAGGTCAGCTCTCGCGCGCCTCTCGGAGCGGCTGCTGAGAGGCCCTTGGCCGCCACGGGATGAGTGTGGGGCACGACGGCCATGAGGCGGTCGTCCACGATGTAGCCCATCAGGTCCCCGGCGCGGGTTGCGTTCTTCACGAGGTCGATGACCGAGAAGAGAACCTCCTCCTTCGACTCGTTGCCGTGGACGGTCTGAATCTGCGCCAGGTGATCCACTTGGATCAGCATGCACGCAATCGGGTAGTTGTACCGCTCAGCCCGCTCAAACTCGATCTGCATGAGCGAGCGGACCTCATCGCGGGTGAAGAGCCCTCGGCCCGTGCGGCTGAAGCTGAGCGTAGCAGTGTTCGACATGGCTTGGCAGAGGCCCAAGAGGGACCTTCTACCGCTCCAAATCGACCACTCTGGCTACGCCCCTTGATGCCGGTCGCGGTGCTTTTGGCATCGTCTCAACGCGGAGCATCCTCGGAGCCCTTGAGGCCCTGGAGGTAGGCGAGGAGATCGCGCATCTCACGGCGGGACAGATGAGTGGAAACATCTGCAGGCATCGCGGACACATCACGTTTGCGAATCTCGAGCTCGTCCGGTGTGAACTCGAGAACTTCCTTCTTGCTGGTCTCCAGGAGAACGAGCTCCTCGGTCTCCTCGATGATGCGTCCAGCGAACGTCTCGCCGTCAGCCACCAGGATCCAGCTCTGGAAGCCCTCAGCGATCGTCCGGTTGGGCATGACGATCGACTCCAGCAGGTTGCGCCCGGTCAGGCGATCGCCGACCGAGTCGAGTGCAGGGCCCGCCTCCGAGCCGCCCTCGTCCCCCACCATGTGGCACTTGGTACAGCTCGTTTCCGACTTGGTCGCGAAAATCCTTCTGCCTCGCTCTGGGTCGCCGCCCTCGAGGCACATCAGCCAACCGGCGAGGGCGTCGTCAGCGGCTTCCTGCTCCTTCCAGGTGGCCAGCAGGGCTGCCTCAGCCTCTTTGACCAGGGGATGCTCGTGTCCGGCTGCCCCTTCGAGCCACTCGACGAGGGACGACGCCATCGCCCCATCCTGAAGCTCCCCGAGCTGGGATCCCAGAATGGCGAAGGCTTCCGCGGAAGTGGCCCCGTCGAGCGTCCCGAGGATCTTGACCGCCTCGGCTCGATCCGCCAGAGGCCCCTCCTGGGCCGCCTCAAGCAACATGCGAGCCGCCTCGTCGTCGAGGAGGGTCCCGAAGGCTAGAGCCCTCAGCGGGCTTCCTACGACCTCCAGCGCCGATTCCAGCATCGAGCGCGTGACGTCGCTGTCCGGCGCATAGTCAAGGAGGGACTGAAGCGCGGCGCGGCGCGGCTCCGCAGGCAGCGACTCCGAGGCCGCCACCACGGCGAGGGCCTCCTCCATCTCAGCCATGGGCCACCTCGCATGCAGCTGCACAAGGGCACCAGCCAGCGCCCCGTGGCCCTCTACCCCCTTCGAAGCCTGTCCATCGCGAGCGGCTGCCGCAGCGCCCCGGGCGAATGCCCCTGAGAAGACCGAGTGCTCCCCGAGGGCGGTGATGTGGTCCGCGTCCCCGCCAGGAACTGGACGATGGTCGCGGAGAATCCCGTCGCGGGTCAACGGCTCGGTCCAGGACGTCAATACCGCTACGGCCTCTGCGCGAACTGACGCTGGGCCGCGGAATGAGGCCGCGAAGTCCGCAAGCCACTCCGCCGAGTCTGCTGTCCCCACCTCGCGACAGGCGTGCACCGCGCGCCTCCAGCTAAGAAGGTCCGTTGCGCCTTCTGGAAGCGTGGCAATAGACGCAGCCAACTCCCCCATGGATCCAACGATGCGCGCGTCGTAGATCGCCCGAACGGCTTCCGCACGCACCAGCTGGTCGGGATCCTCCAAGAGCCGTTCGATCGTCGTGTCCTTCCAGCGGCGCATCACCACCGCCATCGCTCGGCGAACGTGGGCTGACGGGTGGGTCATATGCCGATGCACCGCCCCCTTGTCGCCGAGGCGCTCCAACGAGTGGATGGCGGCGTGGCGCAGCCATGGGTCCTCGTGGCCGGTGCGCTCAAGCAGCTGGACCAGCGCAGCGGTGCTTTCCGGAGCTGGGGCAAGCCCGCCCATCGCCTCGGCTGCCAGGAGCTGCACTCGCGGCTCGCTGCGGCTTAGTAGCGAAAGGAGGACACCCTCTGGCGGGCCCCAGCGAAGGTCGCCAAAGAGACGCGCCACCTGCGCCACAATCTCGGGATCGGCGTCCCCGAAGAGATCACCCAGCGGAGCGATGAGACGCTCGCCCAGTTTTGGGGA
>CALHGQ010000490.1 GCA_938030175.1 uncultured bacterium
CCGGAAGGTCCACCGCGGGCGTCCGCGATTGGTGACAATGAACACGGTACCGTACTGCCAATCGACGCGGCCGGCGGGACCCTAGGGGAGGTCACGCCGGCCGGCAAAGAACATTCAGTCGTGGGGGGAGTGGGGGGGTCCTGCTCAGGTCGCTGAACTACATCAGCATCGTGTTCTGCTTGGTACCGAAGAGGCTCTTCAGTCGTGCCATTACATTGGAGTGGATCTGGCAGACGCGGCTCTCGGTCAGGTTCAGCATTTCACCGATCTCGCGCATCGTGTGCCCAACTTGGTAGTACTGCTCGATGATGAAGCGCTCCTTGTGCGTCAGCGAACGCGTCAGGAAGCCCATCATGTCGTCGCGGTTCAGTACGCCGAGGGGGTCGATGGACTTCTTGTCCTCGAGGACGTCGACCTTCTCCATCGAGCTGTCGTCGTCTCTGTCTTCCCATTTGTCGGATAGGGAATACATGGCCTTCGCACTGGCGGACTGGAGTTCGTTGCTGAGCTCTTGGTGGTCCATTTCGAGTTCGCGTGCGAGCTCAGAGTGCGTTGGCTCACGGCCGAAGCGGCCGGTCAACCGCTGGAGTGCGCGGTCGATCTTGCTGGCCTTCAGGCGCACCAGGCGCGGCACCCAGTCTTGGCTCCGGAGCTGATCGAGGATGGAACCGCGGATACGCGTGGTGCAGTAGGTCTTGAACTTGATGCCGCGGCTGAGGTCGAAGCCCCGGATCGCGTCCATGAGGCCAAACAGGCCAGCGCTGACGAGGTCGTCGAGCTCGATGGACTTGGGGAGCGTCTGCAGGAGGCGTTCAGCGATGTACTTGACGAGCGGAAAGTGCCGCTCCATCAAGATGTTGCGGATGGCCTCGATGTCCTGGACGTTCTTGGCGTCGCGGGCGTCGCGGTAGTGAATCCAGATCTCCTCCGTCGGGAGGTCCTCGATCGCTACGTGCTTGGGCTCGGTCGACTTCTTTACGACCGGCTTGCGCGACGATGTGCGGCGTCGCGGTGCCTTCTCGTCGGCGCTACTGCTGGCCGCTGAGGCGGCTCCGGTCGATTTCTTTGACGTCATGGAAGAAGTGGTCTGGTCGATGGCAAGGTCTCCGGCGGGAGGATCCGTTAGCCCACGTGCAGGAGCGAGTGAGTGGGGGCGTCGAGGCGCTTCCTGCCTTCCAGGAAGTCGAGCTCGATCACGAAGAGGCTTGCGACCGGCTCGCCGCCGATCTTTCGTACGAGCTTGATGGCAGCTTCCATCGTTCCACCCGTGGCCAGAAGGTCGTCGACCATCAGCATTCGCTTGCCCTGCTCCGCCGCGTCCGTGTGGATCTCAAGGGTGTCCGTGCCGTACTCCAGCTCGTACGACTCAGAGGCGGTCTTCCACGGCAGCTTGCCGGGCTTCCGGATGGGGACGAACCCCTTACCGACGGCGAGGGCCAGTGCCGTTCCGAAGATGAATCCGCGCGACTCAACGCCGCAAACGAGGTCGTAATCGTCGGGACTCACGAGCGCTTGGAGGGCATCGATGGTCTCCTTCAGGCCCTCGGCGCTGGAGAGCAGCGGCGTGATGTCCTTGAAGAGGATGCCCGGCTTCGGGAAGTCGGGGACGTCGCGGATGTAGCGTTCGATCAAGTGACAGTTCAGCGGGGCCTCGCGCGGCAGGACCCGCTGGGTGATGTCCCCGAAACTCGGGGGCACTCATGCCGCAGGCTTGTGCCGCCTAGCTGGCGCGCTTGTGTGTCTTCGGCGGACGTTGGTGCCGACTTGAACCACGACTCATACATTTCCTCTTCCGGACTCAAGTTCCTACGAGGAGGTGTCGGGAATGACGACATCGATGCCCAATCGCTTGGGTGAATCGGGCGATCGGGGCGTGCCAGGGCCGCCCTAAGGGGTCATCCCTAGCTTTGACGCTCGAACAGGTAGGGCCCGGTCTCCGCGCCCCATGCCTGGATGTCCCACCGGTTCCAGCCCCGATCCCAGGAGAAGATCACCGTCGGCGAGATCAGCACCGCCGACGTGGCGTAGGTCGACTCCCCGAGGGAGCTCGGGCACGCCTTCGCGGCTGTTCGTCCTTGGAATACACCGTCGGCGCGGCGCTCGAGGTGGATCTCGCAGCCGGTCCGCGGGTCGGCGTCAGTTGGATCCAGCCCATCGAACGCCGATGGATCTTCCCAAGCGCCAGCGAAGGCGAGGGGGTCTTCCCCGGGGAGCAGATAGACCGCGCTCGTGAACTGGCCGGGCGTAGGCTCGGTGAGCTGGTAGAGGCGCTGGCGGTAGGGGCGCTCGAGCGCCCAGCCCGCGGCTTGCTCTACGTAGAGCCAGATCCCGTCGGTGCGGGTCGGCCAAATACGAACGGCCCGCAGTTCGATGTGCAGGAAGTCCTCGTCCCGCTCGGCCTGGCCGGCGCTTGTGAAGTGACCGGTAAGGCCTTGGGCGAGGGCCTGCAGGTCCTCCCCCGGCGCAGAGACCTCGATGGCTGCCTCGGATCCGACGACCGTGGGCCGGGTCGCGGTGCATGCGGCGGCGGCGAGCGCCATCACGCTCAGGGTCAATCGCGTTCTTGTCGTTGGGCTCAGCATCATTACATCTCCATGGGGGCGCCGACGCCGAGCAGCGTCAGCGCGTTGCCGATCACTTGGCGTGCGCCCTGAACGAGCGCGAGGCGCGCCGCGGTCACGGCGGGCTCCTGACCGAGGACTCGCTCCTGCGCGACCCACGAGTTGACGTCGCGCGCAAGACTCAGCACGAAGCTGGTGATCTCCGAAGGCTCGGCGTTACGCGCCGCGCTGCGCAGCACGTCGCTGTAGCGGCCCATGGCCCCAAGGATCGGAGCCGCGCTAGCGAGCACCGACCAGTCCGGTGCCTCCGTGACGTCGCCGACCTTGCGCTCGATGGACGCCAGTCGCGCGTGGGTCCACTGCACGTATGGCCCGGTGTCACCTTCGAAGGAGAGCACTTCCTCGAGCTTGAAGTCGATGTCCTTCACGCGCTCGCGCTTGAGATCATTGAAGACGACGGCACCGACACCGACCATTTCGGCCGTTGCGTCCTTGTCCGCTAGATCCGCGTTCTTGGCCTCAATCACGCGTTTCGCCTCGGCGGCTGCTGCATCCAGCACGTCGTCGAGGAAGACAACGCGCCCCTTCCGGGTGCTCATCTTGCCCTCGGGGAGACGCATCATTCCGAAGTCGATGTGCTCGACGCGTGGCTCCCAATCAAGGCCCATGCGGTCGAGAACGTGCTTCATTTGACGGAAGTGCAGCCGCTGGTCGCCGCCGACGACGTAGAGGCAGCGCTCGAAGCTGAACTCCTCCCAGCGATGGAAGACCGCCGCCATGTCGCGCGTGGCGTACAGCGTCGTTCCATCCGTCTTGCGCAGAAGGCACGGGGGAATCTTGCCAAAGCTTGAGAGGTCGACGACGAGGGCGCCTTCCGACTCCTCGGTGATGCCCGCGTCCACGATGCGGTTGACGGTCTTCTCGAGGTGCGACTCGTAGTACGCCTCACCGCGCACGAGGTCGAACTGGACGCCGAGACGCGCGTAGATCTTGTCGAACTCCACGAGGGAGAGATCGGTGAGCTTCTTCCACGTCGCGCGGACGGGGCCGTCGACGCCACTCTCCAGTTCGCGGAACGCGGCGGCGGCTTCTTCACCGAGCGTTGGGTCGTCCTCTTCCTCTTCGTGGTAGCGCACGTAGAGCTTCAAGAGCGACGGGATGGGATCGTTTTCTAGGTCGACCGTGTCGCCGTAGCGGTTCACGGCGGCCACGAGCTTGCCGAACTGACTGCCCCAGTCGCCGATGTGGTTGATGCCGATCGTCTTGTAGCCCAGCGCGTTGTGGATGCGCTGGATCGCAGCGCCGATCACCGTCGAGCGTAGGTGCCCGACGGACATCGGCTTGGCGATGTTGGGGGACGACAGGTCGATGACGATCGACTTGCCCTCGCCTTCGCTGGAGGTGCCGTAAGAGGCGCCGGCTTCGGTGATGGCCGTGAGCACTGACTCAGCGAGGAGCGCCCGCTCGATCGTGAAGTTCAGGTACGGCCCGGTCGCTTTGGCCTCAATGCGGTTCAGGCGTGCGTTGAGCGCGGTCTCAAGCTCCTGTGCGATCTTCGGCGGAGCCGCCTTTCGCTCTTTGGCGAGCACGAAGCAAGGGAACGCGGCGTCGCCCATGGAGGGGTCGCGCGGGCGCTCCAGCTTGGGCTCTTCAAGTCCGGTCTCGGCCGCGATGGCGGCGCGAATCTCATCGAGGAAGCTCTGCATCCGGGGAGATTAGCGGAGCCGGGCTCGATCCTGCGCGCAAGAGCGGGCGAATCCGTGGATGACGCCCGAATCCTCGGCGGTATGCTCGGCCCCTATGGCCCCAGAATTTGAACCCCACGAGATCCCCGCCACGGACCTCGCGAGCCACGCGGTCGAGTCCATCAAGGAGCTCCGTAAGCAGCGCCTCATCCAGTGGTGTATCCGGAGCGCGATCACGGGCACCTTCCTTTGGTGGCTGAGCACGAAGTACGGCTGGGCCAGGACCGTCCTCTATATCTGGGCGGTCTTCGCGGCGATCTCCCTCGTCGTGCTGATCTTCCTCCCGTCGATCGTGGGCAACCGCATCCGGGCCATGGAGAAGAAGATGACCGAGGGCCTCGACCTCGGCGGCATGGCGGGCATGCCTGGAATGGCTGGGTTCCCTGGGATGGGGGACGATGCCGCCGGCCCTCGCGACGTCGAAGTGGATGACGTTCGTGACGTGGACGTTCTTAGCCTCCCGGCAGCGGACTCGATACCGAACGTCGTCCCTGTTCCCCTGGAGGATCAGCTAGCGGAGCTCAGGACGTTCGGCATCGAGCTCTCAAGCGGCATCTCGATCGACGATGTCTGCTACTCAGAGGAACGCTCCGAGCTGGAAGCGAACCCCTACCGGAGTCTCATCCCGCTTCTCGGCGGCGAAGTGGAGCGCGAACCATGGGGGCGCCCGTTCTCCAATCGAATCTGGGTCTTCGACGCCGAGTGCATCGAAGGCGACGGCTCCTACGTGGAGATCGTCGAGCGCGCCGCGGCGGTCGCAGGGAAGCAGGACTTGCTGACGGATGTCGCTGACTCCATCGACCTAGATCGTGGGAAGGCTACGTTGACCTATCGGGTGGACGGCGCCGAGCGCAAGTTCCGCCCGCAGGTGAAGGAGGACTGGGCGGACCCTGCGACGCTGCAGTCCATTCTCGACGACTTCGCTGACCTCGACCGCGGCTACTTCGGCGTCATCGGTGGACAGGACACGTTGATCGTCTCCTTGCAGCGCGAGGACGCCGACCGTTTCCGCGCGCTTCTGACGAAAGAGCTCATCGAGCTAGCGTGACGGCGGTGGCGTCCGCCTACGGACAGAACTGGATCGCGCGGGCGTCGCTGAAGTTCGACGACTCTCCGTGCGGGCCGTTCGGGTCGCGGAACCAAAACTGGAAGTAGCCGAAGTCGCCCGGATTCAAGAGCGACCCAGGGGCGCTTCCGTAGCTGAACGACCGCGTCGCTGAGCCGCCTGCGTCAAGGGTGATGGGGGGCAGCAGGCGGTACAGGCTCAAGGGTCCGGAGTCGATGCAGAGGAAACCGCCAGCCACGGGGACCTGGGTCGCTGCTCCGCCCATCAGGAAGTAGCCGATGCTCATGGAGGTCGCTGACTCAACGCCCAGGGTGATCCCGGATCCGGCGAGGCTCGGCAGGCCAGTGGATGTGATTCGAGCGCCTGACTCGGACGTTTCGTTGGGGGCCGCGACGCAGTAGTTGGCGCCGCCGCACTCCAGCTCGAGGCGCGCGGCTTCCAGGTCCGGGAACGGCCCGATGTTGGCGCCGCTTCCCTGGGGAGTCGCGCCGACCTTGAGCAGTGCGCGCATGCCTTGGGACGAAAGCGGCGGGTAGCCGAGCTGCTGGGCGCGGCTCTGTAGGAGCACGGCGGCACCGGCGATGAGCGCGGAGGCCGAGCTGGTGCCGTTGAAGCTACTCGTATAAGTCTGTCGGTCGTCGCCGCCGTACGTGGCGAATCCACCGTAGCCCGTGGTGAAGACGCTTTGTCCCCAGGCCTGGACGTCCACGCGGTCGCCGTGGCTGCTGAAGCTGAGCTTGTTGTGGGAGTTGTTCGCGGTGCCTGCGCCCACGATGATGGCTCCAGAATCGCCAAGGGCGCGGTAGGGGGCATAGGTGCTGCTGTTCAGGTTGGCGTTGCCGTTACCAGCCGCCGCGACCACGACCACGCCCGCGTCCGTTCCAACTCGCGTTGCCATCCAAACTGCGGTGTTGACCTCGGCGGGTGCGAACGTTCCGAAGAGCCCGGTCTGCATCTCAAGGAGCACCACGTCGCCCGGGGACGAGTCAGCAAGGGCGTTGATGATGCAGGTCACGCGTCGACTGCCCTGTTCGACGGAGTTCTCCGGGTAGACGAAGACAGTGGATCCTTCGGCTGCACCGTCCACGCCATAGCCGTTGTGTGGCGCAGAGTTGATCCCGACGACTGCTGTTCCGTGATCGTCCCACCCGTTGGCGTAGACGAACGGCGGTGTGGTTTGCCCCGGTTCCTGAATGACGCTGCGATCCACGAGGTCCTCGTGAAGGACTTCCCAGCCGTACTCGCAGTCCGAGAAGCGCACGCCGGATCCGTCAGCACCCACGGCCCAGAGGGCCTCGTAGTTGAGCCCGGGGTCCGGCTCTACGTAGCCTTGGAGGGCGGCGTGGTCCGGAGTCATGGGGGCGTAGTCTTCCGGCGGTGGCGTTCGGTCCATCATGGCCGTGACGAACTCGACGTCGGGAAGAGCGCGCAGCGCTTCGCCGAGCTCCAGGAACTCCGCGCGGGTCGGAACACCGTCGAACTCCACCTTGACGAGCCCGGCAAGGTCGGGCTGGGCGCGACCTGATCGAGTTGCCGCGCGAGCCTGCAGCGATTCCAGCTTCGACTGGCTGGAGCGAATGAGCTGGCTGAACCGCACCTCGGTCAATCCGCCGAGTGCCAACTGGGTCTCCGCGCGGAACTGCGCGAGACCGGACGGTGCGACTCTTCCGTCCTGGCCAGCGCGCGCCCGCACTCCGTCCCGGAACTTAACGACGAGCGAGGCATGCTCCATCTCGAAGTCGGGGCCTTGTGGAAGGGTCACGGCCCCGGCGTCGATCGCGATCCGAGGTTGCGTGACCTCGACCGTGAAACTCTGGGCCGGACCGGCAGCGAGCGCGAGCAGAATGAGCGTTGTCATCCCCCTACACTACGCTTCGAGGGCGATTCCTGCCAAGAGTCGGACGGTGCAGCGGCTGCACCGCGCGCTACGTCCCTAGGCAGTTTCCCAGTTCAGCCATTCATCGTTGCAGGTCTCGAGCTCTGCCTCGACTTCGGCCAAGCGGAACTGGGTGTCCCGGAGCTTCTCTGCGTCGGTGTAGACCTCTTCCGAGGCAAGCGACGCGTTCAGCGTCTCCTTCTCGCTCTCAAGCTCCATGATCCGCTTCTCGAGCTTCTCGAACATGTACGGGTTCCGCGGGCCCTTCTTGCCCGAGCTGCTGGAGGACTTGGACTTGCCCTTGGCTTTGCCCTTCCCCTTGCGCTGGGCCGCTGCCTCTTGATCACGGGCGGACTTCTTGGCCGCAGCTTCCTTGCGCGCCTTCTCTTCCATCATCGCATCGCGCTCTTCCAGCTTCGATGCGCGCCACGCGGAGTAGTTGCCGTCGAACTCTTCCACCCCGTTCTGTGAAACCTCGATCGTCTTTTGGCAAACGCCGTCGAGGAACTCGCGGTCGTGGCTGATGCAGACGATGGCGCCTTGGAAGGCACTGAGCATCTCCTCCAACGCCGTCCGTGAGGCGAGGTCGAGGTGGTTCGTCGGCTCGTCGAGGGCAAACCAAGACGGCTTCGTGAGCACCAGCAGCGAAAGCGACAGCCGCGCCCGTTCGCCCCCGGAAAGCGTCTTGATGACCTTCTCGCACTCGTTGCCGCGGAACAGGAACTTGGCCAGGTGATCGCGGATTTCCTGGTCGGTCATCTCCGGGTAGCTGCGGCGAATCTCCTCCAGCGGCGTATGGTCGTCGCGTAGATGCGACGTGTCCTGGTCGTAGTACGCGACCTTCGCGCCGTGCCCGCGGACGACTTCGCCGGATAACGGCGCCATCCGACCGGAGATGATCTTCATCAGCGTCGACTTGCCTGCGCCGTTAGGTCCCACGATGCCGACCCGCTCGCCGCGACCGATGCGAATGTCCACGTCCTTGAGCAGCACGTTGTCTTCGTAGCCGCCGAACAGCTTCTCGGTGTGCAGCACGCGCTCGCCTCCGCGGGCGGCCTCTGGGGGCTTGATGAACGGCCGGCGCACGTCGTGGTGCGGTTTCTCCAAGCGCGTCACGTGGGACAGCTTCTTCGCGCGACCCTTGGCCTCCGCCGTTCGCTGGCTGCCCATGTGCTTCTTGATGAAGGCGTCCTCCTTCTTAAGCATCTCCTGCTGCTGCTCGTACGCGCGGATCTCCGTTTCGTACTTCTCGGCCTTCAGCTGGATGTACTTCGGGTAGTTGCCGTTGTAGGCCACGATCTGACCGCGCTCGAGCTCGACGATGCGGTTGATGCAGTTCGTGAGGAGTCGGCGATCGTGGCTGACGATCAGTACACCGGTGGGGAGGTCTTTGAGGTAGCGCTCCAGCCACTCGATGCCCTCGAGGTCGAGGTGGTTGGTGGGCTCATCGAGGAGCAGCAGGTCGTGGCCGCTGATGAGCTCGCGCGCCAGCGCCACTCGGTTCTTCTCGCCGCCCGAAAGCAATAGCGCTTCGCGATCCCAGTGCGTGTCGGGAAGGCCGATGCCGGACAGCACGGACTCGACCTTGCGCTCCGAGTCCCAGCCACCGAGGTCTTCGATGCGCGTGCTGAGCCCATCGTGCTCCTTCATCAAACGCTCGAGCTCATCGCCCTCGGCGGTCCCCATCTCCGCGGCGCACGCCTCGTACCGCAGAATCGTCTGGTGCAGCTCCTTGAGGCCCGTCGTGACATACTCCCGGGCGGTCACCCCCGGGTCGAACTTCGGCCGCTGGGGGACAACCCCCAGACGTGCGCCCTTCCGGACGCGGACCTCGCCCCAGTCCGGCGTCTCCTCGCCAGCGATCATGCGGAAGAGGGTCGTTTTGCCTCCGCCGTTGCGCCCCACGATGCCAATCTTCTGGCCGGGGTCGATGGAAAGGGATGCGCCGCGCAG
>CALHGQ010000491.1 GCA_938030175.1 uncultured bacterium
GAGGTCGATCAGGCAACGGGCGACGATGCCCGATGAGGTGAACGCGGCGGCCCACTGGGCGTCCCCGAACGAATCGAATCCGAGCCGCCCGCCAGGATTGGCGACACCATCACCATCCGTGTCCACCCGCGACGCCGCGTCCCCGATGGCGTTCCCATTGACGCTGAGATCCGTCGTATCGCTAAAGAGAGCCAGCCCGGCACCGACCGAGTCGCGGTAGATCCGATCGGCCCCCCCCACATCCACGATGCGGTGCCGGCGAACGGTCACTCTTTGGATCTCGGATGTGGGAAGCTCGATCGATGCCTGGAAGGTCAAGCGCCCGGTATCGTCGAACTCGAGCCTAGGGAAGGTCCCCCATCGGGCGCCCGGCAGGCCAAGCTCCACCCCGAGCTCCGTGTCCTCAATGACGGGGCTCCCGCCCTCTTGCCAGACAGCCCCGTTCGAGATGATCGTTTGCCGAAAGGTCAGCGGTACGTCCATCACAACGCGGGCAGCCCAGGCGCCGCTCGAATGGGTGGTGAGGCTTTCGATTCGCCTCACAGGGCGGCTAAAGAGCTGCACCGTGTCCCCGAAGGCCAGGACGGGGACGCTGGAAGGCTCCCGCGTGATCACGCTGCCCGCCGTCGTGCGCCCACGCAGGAAGTGCCGGTCTTCGAAGCCGAACTTGATGTCGCGGAACTGTTCCCAGGTGAGCCCCGCCGAGCCTACGGGGTCGCCCACCATCGCGATGAGCTCGTCGTCGACCCAGGCGCTATCGAATCCGTCACTTGGATCGGTGCTCTGGCTCGCCAGGTACGCGATCTGGCCGTCGCGGAGCTGGGGCCTCCCGAGGCGAGCCTGGACGTACCCGCCGAGCGTGGTCGGCCTCCGTAGAACGGAAGGTCCCTGGGATCCATCGGCGCTCGGGTCGCCGTAGATCACAGACTCAAGGACGCCAACGTCGATCCCGATGATCGCGGTCGTGACCCAGCCTTCGTCGACGCCGGGTGTGATGCCGCCCACTTCGAGCAGGCTGAAGTTCGTGCCCGGAATCAGCGCGTCGGTGAACGCAATGACCTCAAGGTCGGGGCGCTGCATCGCTGCACTGGCGGAAGCGAAACTGGAAAAGGCAACGGAGGCGAGCGCGACGACGGACGCTGCGCGCCGGGAAAGCGAGTTCTTCATGGGCGAACGAAAGATGGGAAGCTGCGAGCGAGCACGGCCCCTCTGGAAAGAGGGAGCCGGGGAGATCGTACTCTGCAGCTCCTAAGTTCGCTTTGACCACGGGCCTGCCCCTTCGGGCGGGCCCGCCCTACCGTTGGCCGCTAGTACAGCACCGTGGCCTTGGCGCCCCATGCCCACCCGGCGCCCCACGCAGCCGCCAGGGCGCTCGCTTTCCAGAGCACGTGCACGGGCACGCGTCCGATCAGCGACCGGACAGGGCTCGACCGGCGCGCAAGGGCGCGCCGCAGCGCGACCTCTTCGCTACGGGCAGGGCCCGCATCACGCTGGGAGGGCGGAACCGTTTCGGCGCCGCCGTCGAAGACGGCCGATGCTTCCTCCATTCCGATGGCGTCGAGGGCGGCGGCCAGCTCGTCGCCGCTCTGGTAGCGCTTCGCAGGATCCTTCTCGACGCACCGCTGCAGCACGGCCGCGAGGTCGGCGGGGACCTCGGGCGCGGCGTCGCGCACGGCGGGGAACGGCTCGGTGACGACCATACGACGTAGCTCGCTGAGGTCAGCCGACCTCCTCGCGTCCCGGCCCGTCAGCATTAGATACAGGCAGGCCCCGAGACCGTAGATGTCCGCTGCGGGCCCCACGTTGCTGGCACCCTCCCATTGCTCAGGCGCCATGTAGCGCGGCGTCCCCAGAAGAGAGAACGATCGGGTCAAGCCGTCGGCGCTGCCCTCGGACTTGATCAGACCAAGGTCGCAGACCTTCACCTCACCCGAGCAACCCACCATGAGGTTCTCTGGCTTGACGTCCCTGTGGACCAAGGACAGGTTGTGCGCCGCACCAAGGCCGCGGGCGGCCCGCTTGGCGATGGCCAGCGCTTCTTGCCATGGGAGGGCCCCAAGACGCCGAACGCGGCGACGCAGAGTCTCGCCGTGCACGTACTCCAAGACGAGGTAGCGCAGGTCGCCCACCTGGCCGGAGTCCAGGACCTGGACGACGTTGGGGTGATCGATCTGTGCCGTCAGGGCGACCTCGCGCTCGAAGCGAGTGAGGGTCCCGGGCTGCTCCTTTCCAGGGTTCGGCATCAGGCACTTCACGGCGACATCGATGCCCAGCTCTAGGTGCCGCGCGCGATAGACCGCGCCCATGCCGCCGCGCCCGAGGCGTCCGTAAAGCGCCGCGCCACCGAGAACCTTGAATCCGCGAACCGTCGGCACCGTCCGGATGATGAGGTCATCCTCGAGGCGGCCTTCTTCGCTCGAAGAGTCGCTGCAAGCCTCGACCGACTGCTGAAGTCGGGCAAGGTTCGGACCGGAAGGCAGCCCGGAGGTCGAGTCGGACGGGAGGTCAAGCGTATCGGAGAGTTGCATGGCGGGAGTCTGGCTGGGGGGTCTTACCCACTACAGCCGATCTACCCGCCTCCTCCGATCATAAGTTCCCCATGAGAGCCGTAGCCCCGTGCGACGGAACTGGCGACGCAGCACTCAATTAGAATTTGATGAGGAGCTCGAGGCGTCCGCCCACGAACCCATCGTCAATCTCGTCGTAGCCGCCGAAGGCATCGAGCGTCAACACGGTGTGATGCCCGATCGCGCGGCGATAACGGCCGCCTATCGCAGCAGTATCCAGTTCGTCGTCGCTGAGGCCGACGCGCCCCGCCACCTCGTAGATCATCTGCGACCGGCCGTGGTTGAAGAACTGCTGGTAGCCCACGGCTCCCCCCGCGGTCCGGCCTGCGGCGTTCGAGATCGGCGCCCCCACGTTGCCGAGTCCCGTCGCTGCGAAAAGCACGCCGATGTTGGCGAGCGGGCCGCCCGCCACCGGCGAGCGCGCGGCGCTCGTGAAGTTGTCGATGCCGAGGAACGAGCCCACGTAGAAGTTGTCCTCGGTGTGATGGGGCACCCAGGAGAGCACGCTCGTCAGGAGCGCACCGTCGTCCACGGCGCCGTTCCCATCGTCCGAAGCCTGGCTCACGTTCACGCGGAACGTGCTGTTCATCGCTCCGATCCGCTGGGTCGACCCGATGCCCGCGTAGAGCCCGTCGCCCGTGGCGTCGTCGCTAGAGATCGTGCTCAGAAGATCGACCTCGACGTAGTAGTCGCCGATGTCCGTGGCGGTCAGAAGCCCGAACATGGACGCGCTCTCGTCCTCGACGTTGCTGCCGCGCTCGATGTCGTTCCATGCGAACATGGCCGTCGCCCGGATGTTGGAGGCGCCCCAAAAGCGCAGCGAGTTGCGCGTGATGGTGACGGCATCGATCACGTCGGCGATCATGATCCCGTCCTGGAAGTCGAGCGGCTGGCGCCCGATCCCAAACCCAAGGTCGAGCGCGCGTTTCTCCGTGACATCCAGCTTGGGAAAGATCTCTCCGAAGTCCCCCTCGAAGTACAGCGTCTGCACGTCGAGGTTGTAGCCGTCCGTGCTCTGCTCGGTGTCGAAGTCGTACCCCGTGAACGTCCCGTCTTTGTCAAAGGGGCGGAGACCGAGCACGAAGCGTTCGGTCGGCGACATCCGCGCCTCGGTGAATAGGTCCAGGCGGTTCGCCCACTGCTCGGTGTTGGTGCCTCCGCCGTCGATGGCCGAAACGCCTGTCCGCAGGTTGCCCCACACGAGAAGGCTGGGCGACCAGACCGCGCCCGTCCACGTCGTGAACGGATCCTGGAGATCGCCGGTTCCCATGAACGGGTTACCGAGTTCTAGGAGCGGCTTGGGCCGATCCGGAACGTCATCGACCTGCAGCGGCAGGTACTCATCGGTGAGCCGCAGCGGATCGCCGCCTGAGCCCGAGTGTTCATCGTCCGCGCCTGTGCCGCCGAGGACACCTGGGAGAAGGAGGCCAAGGGCGACCCCCGAGACAAGAATCAGCATCAGTGGCCCGAACCCTGTTGTGTCGTTTCGTCTGTGGTTCCCGGGACCTGCCACCAGTCGATCGGGGCGGGCTCGGGCTGACTCCACTGGATGTCGACCGGACCTTCCTGGGAAAGGGGGAACGTGCCCTCCCAGAGGATTTGCCGGCCAGCGACCACACGGTCGCCGATCTGCCGTGGGTTCATCCCATAGTCGAAGCCAACGTGCCTGATCTCATGCACGAGGTTGATCGGAACCATCCCGGCGATCATGCGGACCTTCGCCGTGTATGGCCCTGCGCCCGTGAGCTCGTCGGCCGAGACCTTGTAGTTCGCCCAGCGGCTGCTGAGGGGCGGCAAGCCCATGCGGTGCGTGCGAGCGCCCACCGGTCGCCCGGTACTGATCGTTGGGGTCGGCGAAGGCCGCGTGAACGGCAGCGGATCGGCCGAGTGATTGACCGCAAGCACCTGCTCGCGCTCACCCCCTCGGAAGAGTCGAATGATGAACTTCGATTGAAGGCTGAAAAGGAACTTGTCCAGGTCCAGCGCGCCGTTGTGAACGTACACCGAGTGCAGGTCCCGGACGTCGCCGTTCGGGTCCGTGTCCCCGGACTTGAAGACCGCCTGACCGTTACGGTCGTAGACCGTTGTCTCGATGAACAGCGTCCGCTCCGCGATGAACCCGGTGGGCACGTTGTGGCCGTCGGTTCCGTTCCGCGCTTCTACGGCGAACTCGATGCCGCTCGCGTCCGCCTTGTCGACTTTCACGTCGCCGAGCTGATATCCCGCACGCATCACGTGCAGCTGACGCTTGCGGTAGGTCTCCAGCTTGTCGATCTGCCCCTTGGGCCCGTAGATGATCTCGTGGGCGCGGCGACGGTTGCGGAGCGACTCCCACACCTCGTGCTTGAAGTCGATGTCCGCGGGCACGTTGGCCTCGAACTCCTCACGGCCCCAGGCAAGGTCGAAGTCCTGCCACTCGGTGATCGTGGCCAGCTCGGCCTTCTCGCCCTGGAGGATCGGGAAGATGCCCGGGTGCACGATCGAGTAGTCCGGACCGGCGAAGTAGTGGCTCGACACCTTGCGCGGCGCCGTCGCCTTGCCGTCCGGGAAAATCGCGACGGGCTGCTCTTCGTAGTGATCCACGTCGACGCCCTCGCTCGTGCTCATGTGGCAGTCCTGGCAGGAAACGCCTGCGCCCGCCGCGGGTGAGCTCTTGTACTCGCTGAACGCTTCTTCGAGGCGGAAGCCGCCGGGGGACGTCACGTCGTGGCACGAACCGCACAGGCCGGGTTGGCTGATAAAGAACGACGTCTTGATCTCGCCGTGGATCGGGAAGTCGCCCTCATCGCCGGGGTGCGCCTTTGTGTGCGGGTAGAAGCCGTCCTCGTTGTCGAGCACGCTCTGCAGCACGCCACCGTCGCCGGGCCCGAAGACCGGAGCGTGGATGTCGCCCTTCTGGAGCTTGAAGCGTCCACTGATCTTGCCCTCATCCGCGCTGACGCGGTGGCACACGATGCAGGTCACGCCTTCGAGCGATGCCTGCGCTCGGTTCTTGTTCTCGGTGAAGACCGGCTCGCCGAGCGCCATCCCGACGGGCGTGTGGCAGCGAATGCAGAAGTCCGCGTTCGCGCCGTTGGTGAGCTTCGTCACGGTGCCCTGCATCGCGTTGAACACGGGGCTGATCTGTGCGTAGGCGTGGGGTGAAACCGACCACTCTGCGAAGTGCTTAGGGTGGCACTCGCCGCACTGCGCGGCCGTGGGGTAGCCGTTCTCAGCGAATACCTCGGCGTGCATGTCGTCGGGACTCTGGTCCGACTCGATGGGACCCACCGACACCATGCGCGGAGATGCCGCAGGCTGCGCGCCGGTGCTGCAGGCGGACATGAATCCGCCCGCCGACACAGAGGCAAGTAGCGCGAGACCTGCACCGAGCAGTCCCTTGTGGATGGTCGTTTGTCGCATGGCTTGGTG
>CALHGQ010000492.1 GCA_938030175.1 uncultured bacterium
AGAATTAAAAAAGGTAGCTGAGGCTATCGTTGCTAAAGGAAAAGGTATTTTAGCTGCTGATGAAAGTACTGGAACCATTGGAAAGCGCTTTGCAACAATTGGTCTGGAAAATACGGAAGCCGACCCCGCGCAGAGAGAGGATGGACTGACTGCAATAGTGAACACCGCCTACAAGCTCCAACTCGTCGAGCCGCAGGACTGGTGAAGCGGACGGTGCCGTCGCGATCACCGGACGAGCCTCCTCCTTCGCGGCTTTACCGGATTGTCTCTCCGCCGTCTTCGGTGCCTGGATGCTCGCTTCTACTTGGCCCGCTGGCTCTTCGGTTGGATTCTCGACCAGGGTCTCCGCTGGGCTTTCCACTGGGCCTTCCACTGGGCCTTCCACTGGGCCTTCCACTGGGCCTTCGGCTGGGTTCTGCGCTGTGACTTGAGCTGTGACTTGAGCTGGGTCTCTCGCCGACTCCACTAAGTGCGGTTGCGCCGTGGCCAGGTCGGCCTCTTGCTCGGCAGCTTTCGATTGCGGAGCGGCGACTGCTTGATCGTCGAGCTCCGAGCTTCCCGGCTCACCCGTAGCAGTGGGTGGCGCAGGGGCAAGCTGATGCGGCAGGACTGCGATCGTGGAGTCGTTGGGGTCCGGGGTGGAGGGACTGGTCCGCCATGGGCGACCCATCATCCAGACCGAAAAGATCACAAGGGCCGCCAGTCCCGCCCAAGCCACGGCAGAGCGGCGTGGTCTCGGCGGCTCTTTGGGCGCAGTGAGGCGGCTCGTCGGCGGTAGTTCTAGCGTTTCCTCGATCTCCGTCGCGGGCGGTGGCGTGGCGTCCTGGAGCTGTTCGCGAATACGGAGGATCAGCTCCGAGCTTGGGCGCGCAAAGCTTGTGGCCGTGGCGCTCGCCAGCGTCGCGCCGCCCTGCAACAGCTCTTGGGGGCGATCGATCCAGGGCCGAAGCGCGGCGGCTAGCTCCGCCGCGTCCCGATAGCGGTCTTCGACGTTCCGGGCGACGCACTTCTCGAGGACCGACGCCATCTCTTCCGACACGTCGGGCCGCCCCTCGCGGACGTCAGGGAACGGCTTCTGGCACGTCGCTGCGTAAGCTTGCTGCTGGTTCTGTCCGCGAATGGCGTCCTCTCCAACGAGCAAGTAGTAGAGCGTGGCACCTAGGGACCAAACATCCACCTGCGGGCCGAGCTCTGCGTCACCTTCCCATTGCTCGGGTGCCATATAGCGTGGTGTGCCGATCACGCCAATCGTGGCAAGGGCGCCAGTCTCGTCCGCATCGAGCGCTTTGGCGATGCCGAGGTCAGCGAGCTTCACTTCCCCTGCATGAGAAACGAGAACGTTGTCAGGCTTGACGTCGCGGTGAATGACCCGCTCGCGACTGCAATGGGCTGCGCTCAGGGCTTCGGCCGTTCCGTACAGAATCGCCGCGGCCTCGGCTTCGCTTTGCACGCCGGCCCGCGCGACGCGAGCCCTCGCGCTCTCGCCGTCGACGAGCTCCATGACCAAGTAGTGCAATCCGTAGGCCTGGCGGTAGTCGTAGATGCGCACCAGGCTCTGGTGTGTGATCTTCGCTGCGAGGGTCGCTTCCCGCTGGAATCGATCCACGAACTGCGCGCCGCGATTGACCAGGCCAGGCTTCAAGCACTTGACCGCCACGTCGATCCCTAGGTGCATGTGATGTCCGCTGTAGACCGCGCCCATGCCACCCTGGCCGATCATGGAACCGAGTACCACGGGGGGAAGGACATGCCACCCGTCGTGCTTCGGGACATCCAGAAGCAGCGGGTCAGTTTCGCGGGGCTCAACCATTGGGAAGTTGCAATCCATGATAGCGGATCGGCATCGCTCGCGAGCCGATCGATACCAGAGCCTTTGCTCCGCAGCTGGATCCTCAAGATTGACCTTGAGCAGCCCGCAAAATCTTCCGAGGAGAAGCCTTCCCCTTCTGCAACCACTTCGCGTCCACCCCCCCCGGGCCTCAAGGCCCTCACCATGAAGTCTCTTTTTGTGCTCGGCACCCTGCTGCTCGCTTCTGCGTTCAGCTCCTGCTCCTCCGTCACCACCGTCGCATACTCCAACGGGACGATCGCATCCTCCGAGGTGGACTACACCTTCAGTGCGCCGCAGGTGTTCAGGACGGGGCGTGGCATGCGCTACTTCGTCTCGATTGAGGGCGCCCCGTCATGGGAGAAAATTTCCATCGCATCGCTGCAGTCGAGCGGGATGGGGCGCACGGCGGAGCGTGAGCGAGCGAAGCTGCTTCTCTTTATCAACGTCGGGCCCCTCGCGTTCAGTCAGCAAGCTGCCATCGCGACGGAGGGCGGGTTCAGCGCCGCCTTGGAGACCAGCTCCTGGTACCAGATCCGCTATGACAACGCAGATGGGCAGGAAGTGTCCGGGAGCAGCGCGGAGTACATCGAAACGATGGTCGACCCGAGTGGAACCGTGTTTGCGACGGAGGACGAGGCCAAGACGTCGAAGGTCTTCACGCAGCGTTCCCTGTCCGACCCTGAGATTCGTCAGCTGCAGGCCAACGCCCTGGCCGGTGCGCTGGAAGAGGCGGACCAGCTCGGCCAGCGCCTGTTCTCGGCCCAAGACGTCAGCCTGAGCGTGCCGGCGGTGAGTCACGCGGCGGGTGTCGAGCTTGAGGACGCTTTCAACGCACTGACGACGGCGGAGTCACGTGCGGACCTCACCCGGGCGGAGTCCCTCTATCAAACCGCGAACGATGAGTTGGATGCCCGCTCCGGTGACGCGAATGCAACTTCCCGCTACGGAGTGCTCTGCGGCCTGGCTACGTGCCGCCTTATGCTTAACGACTTCGCGGGAGCGTGGGATTTGACGACTCAGGCGTTGAGGCTGGAGCCAGACGGCGCAGAAGCCCAGTCAATCCGCAACGGAATCTATCAGGAGGAGCTGCGCACTGGTCTCCGTGAGATCCCGATGCAAGATCGCAAGGCAATGGATCAGCAGGCAGCGCGGGAAGGGTCTGGTAAGTGATGGCTTGGCCCGGACGCCCGGCTGGCGGCGTACGGGCGACCCACGGGTGGCACGCTATGGGGAATACCCTCAAGCATGGCGTCCTGCGAGGACGATCACCGGAGAGCGAAAGGGCTGCCGTGACAGAGTTCCTGTCTCGCCTACCCGCATTCACCGACCCTATGGCTCGCTGCCGCTTGTCTCTGCCACGTCCATGTCCAGCCCCGCGAATTCGAACCCTCTGATCACCAACTCTCCCGAGGAGGCGTCGGCCCGACTGGACGCCATCTCCCGCGTGATGGGGATCATCGAGTTCGATCTGAGCGGTGTGATCCTCGACGCCAATGCGAACTTCTTGGCGATGATGGATTGCAGCCTCGCCGAAATTCAGGGAACTCATCACCGCAACTTCGTCGATCGGGAATTCGCCAGCCGTCAGGCGTACACGCAGCTCTGGGAGGACCTCAACGCGGGTGTCTTCGTTTCGGGGCGCTTCCTTCGCAAGAACCTCTCGGGGAAAGAGGTCTGGCTGCAGGCCTCATACAACCCCATCTTCGACGAGAACGGAGTGCCGAGGAAGGTGGTGAAGTTTGCCACGGACATCACAGAGCAGGTACTCAAGGAACAGGCACAGGCAGCCTTCATTGAGGACGCCACCGCCGTGCTCAAGCAGCTAGCGACCGGCGACCTGACGGCCCGGATGGAGGGGAACCACGAAGGCGCCCTTGGCGCGGTCAGCGAATGCGTAGACCAAGTCGCCGCCAACGTCGCAGCGGCCGTTGTCGCCATGATGGATTCCTCTTCACCGCTCGCATCTGCAGCGGAAGAGCTCACGGCCACGAGCATCGAGCTCAGTCGGAGCTCGGAGCAGGCCAATGAACAGGCCTCGTCCGTCTCGGAGTCCACCAAGAGAGTCGCGACGCATATGGACTCCGTGGCGGCAGGAACGGAGCAGTTGAGCGCAAGCACGCAGGAGATCGCCCAGACCGCCGCGAACGCCGCGGTCATCGCGGCGGGGGCCGTGGACGCCGTGACGAATACGACAGAGACGATCTCACAGCTCGGAGAGAGCAGTCAGGAGATCGGCAAAGTGATCAAGGTCATTACCTCCATCGCCCAGCAGACGAACCTCCTAGCGCTCAACGCAACGATTGAGGCTGCGCGCGCAGGAGACGCTGGCAAGGGATTCGCCGTAGTGGCTAACGAGGTGAAGGAGCTCGCCAAGGAGACGGGCCGCGCGACGGAGGAGATCGGACGCAGGATCGAGGCCATCCAGGGGGCGACGTCTGAGTCCGTCGCGTCCATCGAGGGCATCGCCAAGATCATCGGTGAGATCAATGAGACGCAGATCACCATCGCCGCCGCAGTGGAGCAGCAGACCGCAACGACCAACGAAATGGCGCGCAGCGCAGTGGACGCCAACATGCAGGCCCACGGCATCGTGACGAGAATCAACGATGTGGTGGATGCGTCGGGTGTCACATTTGCTGGCGCCGGCGGGATTCAGCTCGCCTCGAGCGAGTTGGCCCGTATGGCGGCGCGCATGAACGACATCGTGGCCAAGTTCCAGACCGACCAGCGCGGAGACTCCGCGAAGGCGATCGTCGACTAGCTGCAGATCGGGGGCGACCGTTGGGGCGGGGAAGAGTCCGTCCATGCCCCGAGCCCGGAGAACAACAAGAGAGCCCCCGCCGCGCATGACGCGCGACGGGGGCTCTCCTCTTGATCAGTCGCGAATCACCAGGAGACGACTGACTGGATCGAAACCGCCATTGGCGTGAACGGCGGCAGGTTGCCGACCGTGTTGAAGTCAGGGTCATACGACCACTTTCTTCCCGGCGGTCGGTACAGGTTCCTCACCCCACCGATCGATCCGGTGGCGTGGACGCTGTCGTAGCTGTTCACGAAGGAGCCGACGATGTTGCAGTCCACGCCCGACCAGTTCTCGTGGAAACGCGGGAGGTTCTCGAAGCCGCCGTTGTAGCGTCCCGGGACGCTCTCGTAGCTACCGGTGACGATGGCGACGTTGTAATCCGTCTCGCTGGCGCGGGGCAGCACTCCGTAGTCC
>CALHGQ010000493.1 GCA_938030175.1 uncultured bacterium
CTTCCCGCTGGATCGCGAGAGATCGAAGTAGCGCCTGCTCGGCCATTTCCAGAAGGCCGTTCTGTCGGGCGGAGCTCCCGACGTCCGTGAGGCTCAGCGCAACAAGTGCGTTCCCTTCTGGGAAGATCCCCTGGCGAATCGCAAGTCCTTTCAAATGCAAGCCATAGGCTTCCTTGTCTCGACCTACGGCAGCTAGCGCGTGAGCCTTTGAGTGGAGAACGGCTGCGACAAGGTTGTGGCTCTCTCCGTGGACAGCAAGGAGCTTCGCATGCGCTTCATCGAACAACCCAAGAGCTTTCGGATAGTCACCCTCAAGGACAGCGACCTCGGCCCGATTGAAGAGGCTCTCGCCCACCGTCGTGTGTCGCCCGTCTCGAACTCGCTCAAGTACGCGCGAGGCGAGGGCAGCAGCGCCGGCAGCTTCATCAGGCCGCCCCAAATGGCGAAAGTTGAGGGATAGGTTGTCAAGGCACTGGGCAAGGCCCGGATGGAACTCCCCGAAGTGCTCAAGAAGCTGGCTAACACAGTGGCGTCCTAAGCGCTCTGCATCCTCAAGGTAGCCGAGCTGCGTGCTAACGCTAGCTAGCGCGCTCGCGGAATAGATGACGTCAATGTCGGAGTCCGGGAGGTACTCAAGCTGGGTCGTGAGGCGTAGGTTCAGGTAGTAGCTCGCCCTTTGGTAGTCGCCGGCTGCAACCATGGGCATGGCCCCCTGGTAGTAGACATGAACCTCAGCAAGTTTCTCCTGCGCCTCCTTGGGAAGGTTCGCCTTGAACCTCAAGTCGGACAGCATCTTGCGCGCCATCTGAATTTCCCACCACTCAACCCCCTCCGGAGCACTCTCCCAGGGAGACGTGTGGTCGACCCGTAGCTTGAGGATGCGTTCCGTCACCTCAGCTGCTGCTCCCCAATTCGCGCTGAGCCGGTGCTCCCACGCCTCCTCTTCAAGCTCATAGATTTGCTTGAGTATCGCTTGTGGTACGGAAGGTAACCCCACAGTGCTGGCTTCTTCCTGAATGGGTGAACGAGTTAGTGCAGCGATCAGGCCGATCGCCAAGAGAGCTGTCATCTTCGCCATAAAGATCGGGGCTTCGGGGCTTCGGTGGGCACCAAGTGCTCGCGCAAGCAAACATGATCGCTGCGGGCGCCAAGGAGGATCATCCGCCGATCGCTCCGAGGAATCCCGCAGATTGGCTCTCCCACCGATTCATATAGTCCTGTGTCGCTCGGGATGCCTCGATTCTCGCCCTTTGGAGGCTCTGCTGATACTGGTAGTTCTGGAACCGCACTCGATCGTTCTGCAGTTTCATTCGTATGCGCTGTAGTTCGAGCCCTGCGTCGACCCCACCCCGGTAGACGTCTGGGCGGAAGCGTGATTCTTGCGTTGAGTACCAGTCTTCGCGCGCTCCCCGGCTCCTGCGAGCAGCGGGTGGCTCGGTTACGCCCTGCACTAGTTCCTCCACAGCCGCCCCGCTAAGCTTCAGCCTCTTTTGCGCTCGCCGACGCAGCTTTCTCGCGAGATCCCCGTGGCCAAGTTCGTACGCACGAGACGCGATCTTGCTCTGCCACTTTGTCGGCTCGGGACTGTCTCTCTCAACGCCCCACTCCAAACTGCGGGCCGCCTGAATGATCGTCAAGATGTTGAAGTGATCCAAGTCCTTCGAAGCGACGAACTTCTCCATGAGCGCTGCAGCGCAATCCACGGTCCCCGTGTCGTAGCTCCCCTTCTCCTCCTTCGCTAACTCGAAGGCATCTTCCAACGAACATTCAGCGAGATGCGGCTGCTTACCTTGCATATGCAGCGCTGCTTGAAGACGGTGGACCTCAAAGCGACGAGAGTCACCGCGCGGAAGCTCTGTCGCCATCTCTTGAAGAGAGTCCAGCGCAACTCGGGCAGCCTCGGGGTCCGTCTCGAGCTCGCGCTCGAAAGTAAGAAGAGTTTCTCCCCACTCGGGCTCTTCCAAAGCCTCCGCTTGCGAGGCGAGAGGCGATAGCGCGACGCCGCAGTCATCGGCGCCGGGTTGCTGTCCGAGCCTCGCCTCTGAACTGTCCTGAGCCGCAAGATGGGATCCATCTGGCTCACCGCATCCGGCAAGAGTGAATGCGAAGGAGGTCACCGACAAGAGGAGTGCGCGGGAGGTTGACATCGTTTCGCGATATGGGTTGGCGCCCAGGGACACCGCAGGAGAAGAGCTATGCTGCATGGTACTCAGTCGAATGGGCTCGATACGTTGGACTACACCTTGTGCGTCCCTACTGACTGAACGGATCTCACTGGAGTCCTCCGCCTACTAACCGCCGAAACCTGGTTCAAAATCCGCAAAGCCCGGATTGAACACTCCTCCTGCGCAGCAAAATGTGCTGCCGAGATATGACCCTCCTCGTAGGCTAGCCTTCATGGAGAGCATGCAATGTCCACTCTGCCTCGCACAGGTTCAGACGGAGAGCAAGCCAAGTGTCGGTCTACGGCGACACATGTGTCCGACTTGCGGCAGCTTTGAAGTCGAGGACTTCGATGACTTCGATGAATCGGGAGCGTTGTCAAACCTTGGATACCCGCGCTATCTGCTATCGCACTACGTTCGCGATTGGAACGAACGGCATGGAAAGGCCTACGCTCATGCTGATCGAGACAACGGAGCGCTGCCAAGCAAGCTTCGAACTCTCTCTGTGACTGAGAAGCTGCAGCGAACGCTCATGTGGATAGCTGACAAGACCAGCACGTTCTACGATCCCGCCAAATTGAACCGACGGCGTGACTGGCCTGTCGCTCAAGCCCGGGACGTAGCTGAGTTTGATCGCTTCATTCAGTACTGGGTCGATGAGGAAGCACTGAAGTACTTGAGCGATGACGACGTGATCGTTACGGGAAAGGGCTGGAGACTGGTGGATGAAGTCCGGCCAGGCGGCACCAAGGGCGGAAGGCAGGCGTTCGTAGCGATTCCGGCGGCATGTGCGGAGGACTACGAGCGGGCGATCCGCCCCGCTGTAACCAATGCGGGGTGGATCCCGTACCGAGTGGAGAACGACGTGGTGGAGGACAAGATCTGCGACCAGATCGTTGCCGAGATCCGAAGATCTGACCTCCTCATCGCCGAGTGTACTGGAGGTCGCCACAACGTCTTTTACGAGGCAGGGTTCGCCGCAGGCCTGGGGATTCCGGTCATATGGCTCGCGAAGTCCAACAGTGAAGAGCCCGACCTACCGTTCGATACGAGGCAGTACCAGCACCTGCTTTGGAGCGACCATGCAGATCTCAGGACTCAACTCAGACAGCACATCCAGGCGCGCTACCCCGATGTGAAGGAGTAGCACCAATTTCCAACCGCGGCGACTCCCTCCATTCCTCTTCAAGCGTAGCTGAACTCTTGCCTCTTGAATGCTGGCCGCTCACCGGGCTGTTACATGGATCAACGTCTCGACTGACGTCTGCGTGCTATCTGGAGCCATCTTCGCGTGTCTCCGTCCACAAGGAGAGGGAATACGGCACCTCGCCGTGACGAGATCAGAGTCGAGCGGCCAGCGTTCATCCCCGGCACCAAGGAGCGAATTGGCGGTCGATCCCCAGGGTCTCCAACGCCGCGTTGATCCCGGGCTCCATCGATGCGAATGCAGTGAAGAAATCTCCGCTTGTTGCGGATGACATCTGCTCGACGTAGCCCTAGCGGTCGTGAGCGAACCAGGTGAATTCGGTGCCTGCGAAGTCGAAGCCGAGAGCGTTCGTCTTCATCCTGCTGGTCGTCCTACCAAGCTGAGGCAATAGCCGCGACCGCTCTGCTCCTTGACACACTCCGTGATCTGGTTTCGCAAGCTTGGTGAAACGAGGCTAGAGAAAGCTGATCACGGCTGACTCAGTGAAGTTGCTGCTGGGACCGTTTGGCGTCAGGTCGCGGTGCCAGAGCTGGAAGTAGCGGGTCTCCCCCGCTGTGACTGTCTCGAACCCTGGGGTCGTTGGAACCTGGTCGAGATCGACGGGCAAGGTGATCGTCCCCGAGGGCCCCGAGCTCCGTATCTCTCCCGGGCCAACGAAGCGTCCGATGGGGCCCGTCATACAAATGGCCCCGGGTTGGCCACCGGGGAACTGGATATAGCCGTCTTGGGGGCCAACGATGAAGTAGCCAAACGAGTCGAGGGGAAGCCGATACGCCTGGAGCTCGAACGTATTGTCGGCCGCGACTCGGCTTCCGAGGCCGCGTACGCGACCCGACACGCCTGTGGAGTTTGGGTATCCAGCGCACCCTGCCTCTCCGGACACTTCGATCTCGAGGCCGGAAAAGACGGCCGTGGCGATCTCGACGTTCGTTCCATCAAAGACAGAGAGCGTCGCGCCTGGACCGCCCGGTGCGCCGAGGACGAGTGATGGAGGGAGTGTTGTGAGATCTGGACTCATCCAGGCGTCGCTCCCCTGTCCATCTACCAGGAGAACGGCGCGTCCCTCGGCGGACGAACCGAAGAGGTTGTAGGTGATGGGCTGCTCAAAGGCCATGGCGTCAGAGAGCCCGCCATCCCCGTCTACGACTAGAAGGTTCGGACTCATCGGGGGCGACCCGTCCAGGATCTCCAGGTCACGCAGGTAGATGCGATTGAAGAATGGAAGGGTGGGGTACCGGAGCGCGTCGGGACCAGCCTGGGTAGGAGGCGTCAATAGGTCGAGGCGGACCTGCACCCGCACGTCATCCCCCACCTCGAGGCCATAGAAGGGGAATGCAGAGTCTTCGATGAAAGTGAGCTCGCCAACCAGGTCGACGGAGCCCTGTTGGGCGGCCAGAGGAACGGCTGCGGCGGACGCGAAGATGAGAACGGCGAGGATTCGAATGAGCATGGGAATAGCTGCAGGTGAGAGCGGTGCGAGCCGAGAGCGGCGGCTTCAGCGTAGATGAAGAGCGCTCATTCGACCAGCTGTACCGCACCGGTACCGCCACTGCCACTCCGCCGCCACGAAACTCGATCGCCAACCCAGCTCGCTGCCGACTCCAAATTTCGTGACGGCGGGGTGCCAGTGACGGAGCTCCTCCCCCCCTGCTCCGCGAGATCTGCCGGCTGCGGCTCGAGTCAGCGAACCAGCGCCGCTCAGCGAGTCGATTGGCGGAAACGTCTACGGGACCCTACCGCCGATCGACCTGCTAGAGGATCGGCGACTCCTCCGTGCAGTACCTCTCGACGAAACGTCCCCAGCTTCCAAGGGGGATAGTGGGAGGAGTGTGATCAATCGCTACGGACCCGGTCCGGACGTCGACGACGTAGAAATGAGAGGCGATGAGGAAGTCCGCAAAGGCGAGCTGCCCGCTTCCTCGCCCAGACAAGTGTTCACGCATCTCGCGGACACCCCAAATCCTCATGAAGTCACCATCGTCGCCCCCATTGGGCATGCCGTTGAAGAGCTCAAGGTACGCACGAATACCAGGCGGCAGCGCATGCTGAAGATCATCCTCGAGAAGGGCGAGCTGCTTTTTAGTTGCCGGGGGCTCAAGCTCAACGCCCCTCGCCAAGAGGGTTCGATGAAGAGCCTTGGACGAGTCGCTTTCGTTACTGCTGTGCATGGGGCATGAACCTGGCGGTTTCGGACCAGGGCCTGTCTGGCCTTCTTCAACGGGCTGCGAGCTATTCGGGGCCCTTCAAGCAACGCAGTCAGGGCTTCGAGGGGCGCTGCTCGATAGTGCGGCCTTCTTCAACGGGCTGCTAGGACAGTGAGAAACCACGACGGGCTAGGCGCCCTTGTGGCGGCGGGCCTGCTTCTTCTCCTTGAGGAGACGCTTCGCCTGCCTCTCGCCTCTTCTTTGCCGCGCGCTCTCGTCGCGCCCGCTCGGCCAAACGGATGTGTTGCAGATCGGACAGCAAGCATCGCCCGCAAGCGACGCGCTGATGCGAAACGAATGACCGCAGTTCAAGCAGCTATGCCGCTTGCCTTCAGGGGTTCGAGACGAGATGTTCATGGAGCTTGCTGCGAAATGGCGCCCGCGCGGTGGAGGGGATTCAGCATTCCTAGCCGCTTGACAATCGATCGTGGCACAAAGCCGCCGGCCCTTCGACCCCCAATCCGCCCCCATTCGGCCAACGGGCGTGGCGGCGCTACATTGACTCTCTTCTGCTACGCTAGAATGTATGGAGAGCCAAGCGAGTAGCAACGCCCCAGTCGGCGCAGGGCGCATCGGGCTCGGCAGGTTCCAGTGGAACGGCGGAGGCTGGTTCGGCTCGCTCTTCGGGATGACCGCTTGGCTCGTCCTTGGGTCTATTCTCGCGCTGCAGCAGAACCCGACGCTCGCAGCGATCTGGGCGGCTTGTGGACTCATCCCGGTCAGCGCCGGTGTGTGGATGTGGAGCCAACGGGATCGGCTCCTCCCCTTCCCCGCCCTCAGGACCCTGATCCTCATGTGCTGGGTTAGCTCCACAGTCGCAGTCATCAGCATGCTCAAGCTCGCTCCTGACTTCGCGGCTCAGTACGGGGCAAGCAACAAGTGGACTCTCATTGCGCCCTTCCTCATGTTCCCTTCGATACTCATCCAGTTCACCCTTCTTGAGCACAGCGCCAAGTCGGAGGCTTGAGCCGAAGGTTGCTCTGGATGCTCAAGAGAGAAGACTGGGTCCATGACTAGGATCTACCGATGGGCGGGCATCATCGCCGCCGCTGCGGGCCTCCCCGGCTGCCAGACCTCCCCAGTCGCCGACGCTCCCGCTCCTTCTCGCCCGAACGTGCTCTTCGTCGTGATCGACGATCTGCGGCCGGAGCTTGGGTGCTTTGGGGTGGAAGGGATCAAGACCCCCAACCTGGACGCCTTCGCCAGCGAGGGCATGATCTTCCACCGCGCGTACTGCCAAGCAGCCGCCTGCGCTCCGTCGCGTGCCAGCGTCATGCTCGGCCGGCGCCCAGACTCGACCAAGGTATGGAGCCTCGGGGAAAAGTTCCGGGAGATCAACCCCGACGCGGTCACCATGCCGATGCACTTCGCCGAGCACGGCTATCACACCGTGTCCCTGGGGAAGATCTTTCATAACCACATGCCCGACCGGGTGTCCTTCGCCGAGCCGGACCTTCGACCTGACGAGTATCTGACTCCGGAGATGATCGACCGCGATCCCGAGTCGTTCTACGTGGACGAAGAGCTGAAGGCAGAGCTCGCCATGGTCCGGGCCGAGCGCCTCATCGAGCGGCCCGGGCGCTACGCCGGCGGCTGGGCTTACGGTAAGTCCACCGAATCCACGGAGGCGCCGGATGATGCGTTCTACGACGGAGCTCAAACCGCTCTCGCTCTCTCCAAACTCGAGGAGCTCAAAGACCGCGACGACCCCTTCTTCATGGCGGTCGGCTACTACCGGCCCCACCTGCCGTTCAGCGCGCCGAAGAAGTACTGGGACCTCTACGACCCCGACGAGATTCCTGTCGCGGACAACGCCTTCCTCCCCAAGGGCGCGCCGCCCATGGCGATGAACTCCATGTACGAGCTGCGCGCTTGCTACGACCTGGAGGACACCGTGCACCCGGCGGAAGGCCAGCTCTCACCGGCCACGACAAAGCGCCTCAAGCATGGCTATTGGGCATGCGTCAGCTACGTCGACGCCTGCGTGGGCCGACTGCTCGACGGCCTCGAGTCCATGGGCCTCGACGACGACACGATCGTGGTCGTCTGGGGCGACCACGGCTGGAAACTCGGGGAGCACGGCAGCTGGTGCAAGCAGACCAACTACGACGACGACACCCGCGTCCCGCTCCTCATCCGCGCCCCCGGCCGCCACGCCGCAGGGGCCAGCACGGACCGACTGGTGGAGCTGGTCGATCTCTACCCAACGCTGAGCGAGCTAGCAGGGGTCGAGGTGCGCGAAGACATGGAGGGCTCGAGCCTCGTGCCGCTCATGGTCTCCCCCACCCGTGAGTGGAAGTCAGCGGCCTTCAGCCTCTACATCCGTCGCCCAAAACACTCCCCCGACAACAAGCGCTACATGGGGCGCTCGATGGTCACAGATCGCTACCACTACATCGAGTGGCGCCCGTGGGACCATGCCCGCAAGACAGGCGGCGAGCTGGCAGCCACCGAGCTCTACGACCTAAAGCATGACCCGGGCGAGAACATCAACATCGCAGGGCGCCAGGAGCACGCAGCCCTAGTGAGCTCCCTTGCGATACGTCTAGAAGAGGGCTGGGCACAAGCCATACCGGCCTCACCGCGCTAGCGATAGCCCGTCACTGGCACACCGCCGCCACGAAACTTGACTGCCAGCCCAGGCCCAGGCCGCTGCCGACTCCGGTCTTCGTGGCGGCGGGGTGCCAGTGACGGTATCCGGTGACGGGACTCGAGTAGCGCGCTGGGAACGCTCGGAGTAGTATCCACGTTGCGGGTACCGCAGTCCTCGTCTTGGTTACCCGCTCAAGATTCCCGTCTGTTCCTTCCCGATGTTCGCCTGCTCTTCGCATGAGATTTCTCGCTCTTGTCGCCGTACTTATTGCCTCCGCTCTCTTTGCGACTTCCGCGCTCGGAAGCCTGCAGGAGAAGTCTTCGTCGAAACCCAGCATCCCTTGGGAGCTAGATCGTGACGGCCTACGTCAATGGGTCAAAGTTGACGTTGAATGCAAAGCCTGTGAAGCAGAAGGGGTCCAGGATTGCCAGCGCTGTAAGTCAAGCTGCGCCGAGTGCAACAAGAAGCACTTGGCGACCTGCCGTAGCTGTGGTGGAAGCAAGAAGCAGTACAACCCGCTAAAGGAGATGATCTGTCCGTTCTGCGATGGAAGCGCACTCTGGCAGTGCCCCGCATGCAACGGCAAGGGCAAGTACGGCGTCGTTGGTGGCGGCAAGAAGGATCAGGACTGCGGGCCATGCAAGGAGAAGGGTCACCTCAAGTGCGGCGTTTGCAAAGGCAAGCGGCGCATTCCGGTCGTCAAGCCTGCGGGCGGACTCGAAAAGGCCAGCATGAAGTCATTGGCCGCAACGACGAAGGAAATCGAACTGGCGATCAGCAATCTCAAAGACTTCAGCCCACGTGGCGACGAGTCCGACGACCGAAAGGAGTTCGAAAAGGCTATCAAGAGAGTGAAGAGCCAGCTTCCAGCCTTCAAGACGATCGACAAGATGATGGACGGCTCGATGAAGGCGTTGCGCGGACAGGCAAGCTACGTCGGCTATGAGGAGTGGGTAGCGGGCGAGCTCGACAAGCTCCGCGATCGCTCGATCGCCTACATGAAGACTCAACAAGCTCTGATCCAAGTCTGTCAAGAGCGTCTCGAGTTCAACGAAACCGTGCGCTGAGGGCGGGGGGGGCCGATATCGCTGCCGCACCCGCACGCGTAGACTGAAGCGGAACAAACAGCGCCCAAGCCCCCCACTTTCATGTTCCAACGATCCATCGTCGCGCTCTGTTTCCTGATGGCTGCCCCTGCGGCACAGCCGCAAGTGACGGCGAGCTCCCTCGTCGATGCCTACATCGACTCACGGTTCGAAGCTAAGGAAGGGGCAACCATGGAGTTGCTGGACGCCCTAGCGAAACGGGGCGTCGACTCGGCCTCGAAGATCGAGGCGGCGCTGCGCGAGCAGCGCGCCGACTACGAGGAGTTGAAGGAGCTCAGCGGCCAATACACGACCCTTCCGGTCGAGTGCTACCACGTCGACTACTCCTCGGAGTTCATTCTCTACGTTCCGAAGGACTATGACCCGAGCAAGGCCTACTCGCTCGTCGTTGTCGGACACGGGGGCAACTCGTCCATGGACGCCAAGCGGGCAATGAAGACCGCTCGGCAGTACATCAACCTCTACGCGCCTGGCGTGTGTGAGGCCATGGACGCGCTGGTCATCGCGCCGGCCTCTGAGCGTGGCTGGGGGCCCATTGGCTACTCGCTGGTCTTTTCCTGCATCGCGAAGGTCAAGCGAATGGCCCCCGTTGACCCTGATCGGATCTACCTCACGGGACAGTCCATGGGCGGGCACCTCACCTATCGCATGGGAATGCTCTTCCCCGACGCGTTCGGCGCGGTCTCGCCTCACAGCGGCGGCTACGACTTTGCAGAGAAGGGCTCGATCGGTCTGCTCCTGAACGTTCCTGGGCGATCGATCTACGGGAAGCGCGAGCCCTACGGCATCAACCAAGACAACGAGGCCAACAAGGACTGGGCCAGAAAGCACGGCCTAGCCTGGACCTTCATCGAGAAGAACGGCGGCCACGAGATCTACACCGACGAGCTGCCGGACATGGCGGGCTTCTTCGAGGAGAACCCCCGCGACCTCTACCGTGACGCGGTCTACCTGCGGCACTCGGGTGCGATGCTCTTCAACAAGACATGGGAGATCAAGGGCTGGCCGGAGCACGAAGTGCTGTTCGAGACGCGCCCCATGCGCTGGAACCGCAAGCACTGGGTCGAGGTGGCCCCGATCGAGGATTCGAAGGAGGTTCAAGAGCTGCTCGCGATCAACAAGGGCAAGAACCAGTTCGAGGTCACGTCGAACGGTGTACGCGAGCTGACCATGTACTTCCACCCGAAGATGGTCGACATGCAAAAGCCCGTGCGGGTCAAAGTGAACGGAAAGGAAGCGTACAACGCCATGCTGACGGTCGACCCCTCGATCATGCTCGACGACGCGCGGCGCTACGACGACCGCGGCCGCATCTACTGGGCGAAGATCGAGCTGGCCATCGAGTCGAACGCCAAGGTCAGGATCGTGAAGCGCCGCGGTAAGCGATAGCGGCGACGGCCGCGACACGCTTCGTACGGTCGCTTCATGAAAGGATCGATGCCCACATGAGATACATCTTACCAGTCTTAGTCGGCGCGCTTGTTGCCTACGGGCTGCTGCTCTATCGGAACAAAACGAGCGCGACCTCCGGCGAGCTGGCCCTTAGAGACGTAGAGCACACGAACGTGGAGATCGATGAGGACGAATTGTACGAGGGCGTGACGGCAGAGATTACTTTCCCGGCTCCAGGGCCGACCTTCCACGATCTTCTTGCACTCTGCAATTTGGCCTCGCCTGAAGACCTACCTGCGACAGGCTCCGCCTTCTCCGCTCACACTGGCCTCGGCTTTGATCAAATTGACGACTTCTACGGTGTCCGGTCAGAGTCAGGAGGCGGCGACGATGAGATCGTCTTTCTTGCACCCATCATCGACGGAAAAGAAGTCTGGCACCACGACGGTCCATTCGAAGCGCTCCGATTGCGATTCAACGTGCTACGCACGAGTCCTCGGCACGCCGCACACTTCCTCAAATGCGTGACTGACTTGTCGACACTGACGTCGGACCCAGCACCAGACTTGGTCGTACTAGAGGGCAAGATCAACGCGATCGCAGCTTACTGGACGAAGTCCGGAATCAAGCCAGGCTCCGATAAGGCGCTGCTGGTGGACTACTAGCTACTGCGGAATCCAGCGTAACGACCAAGTCGCCCCTCGAAAGAGCGAGCGCAATCGACGACGGGCGTCGGATTTGGCGCTGATCCAGTATCCGTGGTCCCACAACGGTGGGCATCCAAACCCGAGTCGCCCAGGTAGGTGCATGTGGCCCAAGGGCTTAGGCGCGTGGGCATCAGGCGCAGGCCGTCAGGCAGTCGTATCTATCCCAGCCCATTTACCCAGTGGGACTTACTCGTCCGTATGCCCAGCGATGGGAGCCAGCTTGCATGGCTTCTCTCATGCGCGCGAGAAGCTGACACTCCCTCAGACCGGCGACGGGTGGTAAGAGCCTTCGCTGCGCCGCCGTGCTCAGGGTGTCGAGCGGGTCATCGTTGAGGAGTGAGGAGTAACGACTTAGCCGCTGGCGACTGCGGGTCCCAAATCTGGGACAAACTTGGCGGAGGTGACTGGCCGACTGCGTTTCGCCCTGCGAACGCCTGCGTCGCAGGCACCCCTGCCCCCCTTCGAGTCAAGGAGACTCACGTCCATGAACTACCTGCTCACGTCCTCCCTCGTTCTCAGCTTGAGCATGTCCTCTGCCTCTGCGCAGCGCTTCACCCAGTGTCGCAACCTACTCCCTGAGGCGAGTACGTCGAACTTCCAGCTTGGGAAGGAGATCGCGGCCGATGGCGACGAGGTCATGGCGGCCGGCCGGTTCGGAGGGATCGCTTTCTATGACTTGGCCAACGGCGGAAGCGCGCCGACGGCGTCATTCGTGCAAGGTGTCGATGGCTTCCCCACCACCATGGGCCAGGCTATCGAGTTGGAAGGAAACCAGGCGGTTGTGAGCGGTCTCGCCAGCGACGACAGGGTCCATCTCTTCAATCGGAGCGGAGGCAGTTGGACCTTCGACCCGCAGGCTATTCAGGCTCCAATCCCGAAGCCTGGTGATGAATTTGGCTTCGACGTCGCGATCGGCGGCGATTGGATCGCGGTGGGTGCGCGGCGAGACGATACGAACGGAGCCAGTAGCGGCGCAGTGCATCTCTACCGCAGGAACGCCAGCACGTGGGACTTCATGCAAACGATCTATGCGACCACTCCGCAAGCGGGCGCAGTGTTCGGAAACTCGGTGGCGCTGGACGGGCCACACTTGGCGGTGGGCGCGCCCAACGCAACCGTAGGAGGTGTTCCGGCCAGAGGCACTGTTTCGTTCTACGAGCTGAATTCGGGCACCGGCAACTGGGACCATGTGACGGACGTTACCTCAACCCTCGCCTCGGGCGTCCAGTTCGGGCTCGAGGTCGACCTGGATCTACAGGCCGCTTCGCCGCGGATCGCCATCGCCGAGTCCAACGGGATCGAAATCTGGCAGCTCGACTTTGGCTTCTGGCTTTGGTCGCAGCGACTTACGGGGACCCAGTTCGGCCGGAGCGTTGACCTGCGGGGGGACAAGATGGTGACCGGGCCCAATCAGTGCACGGTGTACCAAGCGGATGCGGGCGGCATGTTCTCGGTTCAAAAGCAAGTGCTGCCAGCCCGATCATCTGCGCTCACCTCCGCCGACGCTGTCGCCGTGGCGAACGGCGTTGTGCTCGTAGGGAGCACGAACTTCGATCTCCCCACCGGCGGGACGGGTGCGGTCCATGTGTTCAATGAGCACGACTACGAGTACAGGTCCGTTGGGTTCGGAGACGACCTCTGCCCCTGCAACAACAACACGCTAGCCGTCCGGCAGGAAGGCTGCCGCAACTCTCGCGGGTTCGGCGGGCATCTCGTGGGATGCGGCTCGGACTCCGCGGCCGCTAACGACTTCGGGGTGATCGCCCGCGGGTTGAACTCGAATGCTCTCTCCATCTTCTTCTCAGGCACCGAGCTTCTGCCAGCGAATGTTGCCCAAGGCGACGGAGGGCGCATCACGGGAGGAACACTGCGGCGATTCGCGATCGTACAGAGCAATCTCTTTGGCGAGATCCGCCTCGATGGCCTCATCCAGCAGGCGGGATGGCCCGTTGGGCAGACCGTAGTGATCCAAGGGTGGTACCGCGATGCGGGTGGTCCCTGTGGAAGCGGCTACAACGTGACCAATGGGGTAGAGCTGATCGTCCAGCCATAAGAGCATCGACAGATACCGTCACTGGCACGCCGCCGCCACAAGCCTTGACTGCCAGCCCAGGCTCAGGCTGCTACCGCCTCCAAACTTCGTGGCGGTGGGGTGCCAGTAGCAGTATTGCTGTAACGGTATGGCTTCCCCACCTTTACGAAGCAGAGACTCTCCGTGGAGTTGCGCCAGGCGTAGGTCATGCTCATCC
>CALHGQ010000494.1 GCA_938030175.1 uncultured bacterium
GCGTTGGCGCCTGAGGGCGCGTTCCGAAGCTCGCTGTGATCAGCTAGCCCCACGGCCGAATCCGCCCCTGCACCACGATGCTTACCTCCGTCACCCTCGCTCTCGCCGCTTCGCTTTCCCCCTTCTTCGACGGGGTCCGCGTGGAAGCGAACCTCGGCGCTTCGCTATCGGAGGATAGCGCCGTGGCTGAGGTGCTTGAGCGGTCCCTCAACGCGTTCCTCACCGAGGCCCGCGCGGGCGAGTTCACCGATCGCTGCGTGGATCCTCGCAGCGCGACTCGCTACGGGTTCTTCTTCCAAGGGCTGCGGGGTCTTGGGAAGGGCGGGGAGTTCCACGCTCCGTCCGTGATGAAGTCGTACACGGTGGACGGGGAGAGCTATTTCATCACGGTCGCGTTCGCGGGCACGCGCGAAGGGCAGCCCTTCATCCGCACGATCGTCGAGCTGAAGGGCGTCCCCGTGGGCGAGCGCTTCGTCTTTACAAGTCCCTTCGAAGAGCGGACGGCCGACTTCTCGGAGAAGAAGGTTGGAAGCGTCACGTTCCACTATCGCGGCGCCCTCGACGCGGAGTCAGCGCGTTCGTTCTCGGACTTCAAGGATGAGCTCTGCGGGTTGTGCGAAGTGCCTAGCGAAGACCTCGACTACTACGCCTTTCGAACGCTCGATGAGCTGCTCAAGTGTTACGGCTACGTCCACGATGCCCGCAAGTGCAACTTTCTCGCGCACGACCTTGGGTTCGCCGACGATCAAGGACGGACGTATGTGACCGGCACGGGCAACCCCGACTACCGATTCGGCTTCGTCGGCGAGTTCCTCGAACGCACCGTGCCCGAGCCGACGGAGCTCTACCGTCCGTTTGTGACGGGTATGTCGACCTTCTATGGAGGGTACGGACTGTCGGGGGACTCGATGGAGGAGCTGAAGTCACAGTTCCGCCAGAAGCTAGAGGATGAACCCAAGACGGACTTCCTCGTCGAGTTTCGCAAGGGGCGGAAGGCCTCGATTCAGCGGCACTTCTCGTTCTACGTGATGAGCGCGTTCCTGTGCGAAGAGGTCATGGGCCGGCACGGCTTCGGGGAAGCGCTGGAGCTCGCGCAGTCCGGGGCGAACGGCGAACGGTTCTTCAGCCTGCTCGACTCCCTCCTGGGCGTCAACGACGCGAACTTCCACGAAACGATCGTAGAGCTCATACGGGAGTAGCGGTGCTGGGGCGAGGCGCCGAGACCGGCACCCGAATCAGATACCGATTCGGGCGCCACGCACGTGCGAGCTACCGACCCGCGCCGGCCGGCACCGGCTTAGCGGCGGCCGCTTTGCGCGCTGCGATCAGCTGGTTCGCGATGGCGCGGGGATCGAGCAGTTTGGGATCCGCCTGGACGAACTTCGCGCCGTCCTTGGCCCCATGCAGCGTCTCCAGGCAGAGCGCCGCGATCAGCGCCGAGCCTTGGGTCGACGGGTGCAGGCGGTCGCTGAGCATCAGCTTCGGAAGATCCTTCTCCGTGTAGGTTTGGGTGCCGACCTGTGCTCCGTTCTCTTGCCTCACTTTCGCGAGCCGCTCTGCGAAGGGGACGATGAGCACGTTGGGGTGCTGGTTCGCCCACGCCACGATGGCCGCATTGAGTCCAAGCAGCTCTTCATCGCTCGGCTTCTGTGAGGCACCGATCACGGTCGAGTCGCGTACGTCAGGCATCGTGCCGATGAGCACGAGCGGCTTCGTCGCCTCTTCGGGGAGTCCCGACCACAGTCGCTCGAGTCTCGGGAACCCTTCCTTCGTGAGGAAGGCCAGTCGTGTCGCGTCCTTCTCCCCCGAGTCGTCGTAGTGATCTCCGTAGCCAAACCAAAAGAGGTAGTCGAGCGCGAGGATCACCTGGCTCGGTTGGGCGAGGGCCTTCACGACAAACTCCTCACCCCTTTCGATGGGCTTCGAGAAGAACATCATGTCGGCGAAGGTCTCGATCTTCCAAGTCGGCTCCAGCGCAGCGAGGACATCGTGGTACTGGTGGATGTCGTCGAAGGCTTCGGAGTCGTCGTTGACGCTCGCGATGAACGACGAGGTGCCCGCCGCGAGGCTTGCCCCGATCGTGACCACCGAAACGGGAGCAGGATCAGGGCTGGGAACCTGGCCGGTTGCATTGAGGCTCGGGAGACCGGTCGTAGCTAGAAGTGCGAGGCAAATGATTGAGTGTTTCATTAGGTGTTTCGATAGGCGATACGCGAGACGGGAAGCGCGCCATCGTACTCGAACCCCGGCCTGATCAAGGCGGATCGCGTAACGTTGGTGCCATGCATGCTCTCCTTCTGACCGCACTTCTCGCCTTCCCCGGATCACAAGAGGCGCAGCCCAACGTGCTACTTCTGATCTCGGACGATCAAGCTTGGGGGGACTTCGGCTTCATGGGGAGCCCCGAGATCAAGACGCCGCACCTCGACGCCTTGGCGCAGGGCAGCCTCTTGTTCCCGCGCGGCTACGTTCCGACGGCCCTGTGCCGGGCCAGCCTCGCGACCCTCATCACCGGGCTGTATCCGCACGAGCACAAGATCACGGGCAACGATCCCCCGAAGGGCGAAGATCGCGCGCGCATGCTCAAGCACATTGCCGCCGTCGACACGCTTCCCAAGCTCCTCGCCGGGGCTGGCTATCGAAGCCTGCAGACGGGCAAGTGGTGGGAGGGGGAGTGCCAGTGTGGCGGCTTCACCGAGGGCATGACCCACGGGGATCCCAAGCGGGGCGGCCGTCACGGCGACGTGGGCTTGCAGATCGGCCGCAAGACGATGGCGCCCGCCTTCGACTTTATCGATGCCTGCGCCGAATCGGAGACCCCGTTCTTTCTCTGGTACGCGCCGTTCCTGCCGCACACGCCGCACAATCCGCCGGAGCGTCTGCTCAAGCAGTACCTGAAGGAGGGGGTCCCGGAGCCCATCGCAAAGTACCAGGCCATGTGCACCTGGTTCGATGAGACCTGCGGGCAGCTGCTCGACCACCTGGATGCCAAGGACCTGACGCGCGACACGATCGTCGTTCTCGTGACCGACAACGGCTGGATTCAGCGGGCCGACCGAAAGGGCTTCGCGCCGCGAAGCAAGCGCACGCCGTACGAAGGCGGGGTGCGCACGCCGATTCTCTTTTCGTGGCCGGGGACGATCGAGCCCGCCGAGCGAAGCCTTCCCGTGAGCAGCGTCGACATTGCCCCTACGATCCTGGCGGCGTGCGGCGTCGAGGTCCCGAAGGCACTCCCCGGCGTCGATCTGCGATCCGTGGGGGATGAGCGCGGCCCCGTTTTTGGTGCGGCGTACACCCATGATGCGGTCGACATCGACCAGCCCGCGAAGAGCCTCCTAACCCGCTGGATCCTCGACGGCGAGCATAAACTCTTGGTCCACACGAACCCTGAGCAGGCGGACGAGCTCTACAACGTGGTCGCGGATCCGGCCGAGCAGAGCCCGTTGACTGATGACGCGGTGAGCGCAGCGCTGCGCGCGAAGCTGGACCTTTGGTGGGACGGCCGCTGAGCCCGCCCCCGGGCTAGCGCTCTTGCGGCGCTGGCGCCGCGTACTCAAGCACTTGGCCGTCAGCCAGGAGCCGGGCCTTCAGCGCCTGGTACTCCACGGCCTGCACGTGGGTCTCGCCCTCGATGGCGAGGCTCGCGACCGTCGCGGCGGACTGGCCGAGCACCATGAACACCGGCTCCATCCGAATCGAGCCGAACGCCATGTGGCTGGCGGAAAGACAAACGGGCACGAGCAGGTTCGTGCACTCGGACGCTCTCGGGTGAATCGCGCGGAGGCTGATGGGGTACGGGG
>CALHGQ010000495.1 GCA_938030175.1 uncultured bacterium
CCCATAGCGCCAGATCACATCGTGACTGCGGTAGCGGAACTCCAGTACCTCGTTCGACCACGCGATGATCACGTTCCCGTTGGGCAGGACCCAGCCGTCGCGGGCGCCGGGCCTCGGCGCGGCCCACTGGGTCTGGCCCTGTTCGTCGATGATCCCGGTGAAGGTCGGGCCGGCGACGAAGAAGGCGTGGGCGATCGGGGCGGCTGGACCACTCCTTGGGGTCAGCATGAGATCTATTCCGCCCTTGGGCTCTTGGGCGAAGCAAGCGGCGAGGGTGATGGCAGTCGCGGTGATCGGGAGCATGTCGTCATCGTATCGTTCCCGCGCTCGATCGTGGCTCGGCCATCCCCCCGGAGCCTCAGCGAGTAGAATCTCCCCGCCGCGCGCCTCGGAATCTCCGCGCCGGAATCGACTATCCCCCGGCCAACCTGTGATCGACACTTCGAAATTCCAAACGCTAGCGGCATCCATCGGGGCAGAGCTCTCCGCGGACGGCGCCCGCCGCCTTTTGGCCTACCTCGATGCCATGCTCGATGAGAACCAGCGCATCAATTTGACGGCGGTTCGGGATCGGGAGGCGGCCGTGATGTTCCATGCGCTGGACTCGGCGGCGCTCGCGTGCTGTGGATCGGAAAAGGCGCCAGCGCGCGCCCTCGACCTCGGGACCGGCAACGGATTTCCGGGTGTGGCGATCGCTTGCCTCTACCCAGACGTGCGGGTGGTCCTGATGGATCGGCGACTCAAGAAGCTCCACGCGATCATGCGGGCGCTCGGCGCAGCCGGCTTTGACACAGGCCAGTTTGAGATCGCGCACATGGACGCCGTCGTTGCCAAGGCCGAGGGCTACGGCGCGCACTTCGACCTGATCACGACCCGGGCGGTGGGGCCGCCAGCGGCCGTGGGGAAGTTGGCCAAGCCGCTCCTCGCGCCGAAGGGGCGCTTTGTGGCTTGGTTGAGCGACGAAGCGGAGGCGCCGGACAAGCTGAAGTGTGGCCTCAAGCTCAGTGCATCAGCCGCGTACGAGCTGCCCGCGCCGGCTAGTCGCAGCCGACGCATTGCGTGCTACGGGTGACGGAGCGCTGGCCATTCATGAAAGCGCCACGTGCGCTGCATGGAGCGAATCTCCGCGCAGCGCACGTGGCGCATTCTTCTTTGGCCAAGTAGCGCTAGTTAAACGCCACCGAGACGCCGTCCGTGAAGTTGGACGTCGCCATGCCGCTTACAGAGTCGCGGTGCCATGCCTGGAAGTTCCAGGTCTCGCCGGCCGCAACGGAAACGAAGCCCGTGGGGCTCGGCGTCATGGTGAGGTCGAGGACGAGCGAGAAGCTACCCGTCATTCCGGTGGAGAGAGTTTGGCCGGGGCCGACGTAGCGACCGATGTCGCCCGCAAGGCAGAGGTTGCCGGCGCTTCCGCCAGGGTTCACCACGAAGCCCTGGGTGGTGCTCGCCAGGAAGAAGCCGAAGGCCATCGTCGGAAGGTTGTCCGCCGTGAGCGTCAGGTCGTTGTCGGCCGCGGTGTTGCTGCCGGCGACCGAAATCGCGCCGGTCGCGCCTGTGCTGTTCAGCTCAGCCGTGCAGTAGTTGGTGCCGATGCCCGGGATGGAGACGACGACGTCGTCCACGAAGAGCTCGGAGATGCTGCCCTGGTTGGCGCCGGTGACCACGGCGAACTGCAGCGTCACGCCGCCGCTGACGTCGGCGCCAGCCACCGTCGTGAAGCTGAATGTCTGGTAGCTGCTTGTCAGGTTGAGCGGTGCTCCACCAAGAATCTCGCCGGAGGAAACGCCGCCGCCGGCGATCTCGGAGAAGAACTCGGCGAACGTGATGCCACCGATCGCGCCGCTGCCCTTGGCGGAGAAGGTGACCGTGATCATGTCGCCGGTGGACACGGCCCCAACGCCAAGGTTCGCCTGCTTGATCACCGCTGCTGCGGCCTGGTCATCGTTGAATACGCGACCGGCGAAGCCGCCGCTAGCCGCATCGGTGGTGACCTCGAAAATGGAGTTCGGCGTGGGGAAGTCCGCCCACGAGCTGGTGTCGCCCGTTTCGAAGTCGCCGTTGACCGCGACATCGCCGACGGGGAGCGCGGAAGCAAGGGTGAGGGTGGCGGAGCCGAGGAGAGAGGTCAGGAGAGCTTTCTTCATGGGGGCAGATTCAGGCGAAGGGAAGCGCGACTTCGCGCGGATGGATAGTGATCTAGCGTGACCGACGCCTACGCGATGGCCTTGCGGCGCATCACGTAGCGGGCATCCTCGAAGAAGCATCGAACTTCTTCCTCGGTGGTGCCTGCGTCTACGAGTGCCAGGCGCACGACCGGCTCGCCGTCGACGATGGCGTGTCCGACCATGGCGAGCCCTGCGTCCTGGAGTGCGTCGCACAGGGTGGCGGGGGCGACGCCGTCCACCGTGAAGCACACGGTCAACGACTCGGGCTCCTTCACCAGCGTCATCCCAGGGGTCTCACGCACGCAGTCGGCCGCGAGGAGCGCGAGGTCGCGCATGCGCTCGGTACGCGCGACGTAGCCCTCGGTGCCGTGGTGCAGCCAGTTCGTCCAGAGCTTGAGCGCATCGTTGCGTCGGCCGCACTGGATTGAACGCGTGCCTGGGTTCCACTGGTCGTCGTCGGACTGGAAGAGATACTCAGCCGCTTCGTCGAAGCTGGCCCGGAGACGTCCACGTTCGCGGATCATCAGGACGGAGCAGGTGAGCGGTACGCCCATGAGCTTGTGGGCATCCCAGGTGATCGAGTCGGCGCGGTCGCTGCCTAGGAAGGTCTCCGCGTAACGCTCGTCGAAGGCCATCGTCCCGCCGAACGCCGCGTCGAGGTGCAGCCAGACGCCACGGGCCTCGCAGACGTCCGCCATCTTGGCGATGGGGTCAAAGGCGCCCTGCACGGTCGTGCCCACGGTTCCGTTGACCATCATCGGGACGTAGCCAGCGGCGATGTCCTCGTCGATGGCCTTTGCCAACACGGAGGTGATCATGCGTCCGCGCTTGTCCGCTGGGATCAGAACGACGTTGTCGCGGCCTATGCCCAGGAACGCGGCCGACTTCGGGATGCAGTAGTGGGACTCCGCCGACGTGTAGACGCGGAGCTTGGTACCGTCCATGCCGCGCTCGCGCAGCTCGGGGCAGGTCTTGTCCCGCGCCACGATCATGGCGCAGAGGTTGGAGATCGAGCCGCCGGGGGTGAAGGTGCCCTCGTGGTTCTCGAAGCCCATCATGGCGCCCATGCGCTGGATCAGCTCGTTCTCGAGCAGCACCTGGGGACCGGCCACCTTGTAGGTGTACATCGAGCTGTTTAGGGCCGAGGCGAGGATGTCGCCAAGGACGGCGTAGGGCTCGCGCCCGCCGAACAACTGGTTGTAGAAGCGTCCAGGGGCCGTGGAGGGCGTCGCCCGAACCACAGCGCGGAGCCGGTTGGCCACCTCATCGAAGGAGAGACCCTTGTCTGGCAGCTCTAAAGGAAGCTCATCCAGGAGCTTTTCGGGCGGAACCGCAGGCGTGATGGGGTGCAGTTCTTCTTGGGACTGACGCTCGCCAAGTAGGGTCGTGAAGAGTTCCATGACCCTGGCGAGTTGATTGTCTTGAGTGTCCATAGGGTGGGCTCAGGCCGGGCTAGTCCGGACTCTTCGCCAGCATCGCCGTCCTGTGGCGGCAATTAGTTTGGGTGACAGTGCTCCTGTACCTCTGATTCCGCCTCGGTAGCCGCGTGGGCGGCCCCTCCGCCCCCTTCAGGGCAGATCGAGGTGCAAAGTGCCGCAGCGGGCAAGTGTCGGCGCGAGCCGTCGTTTGGCGCTGATTCCGATGCAGAATCTGATCCGTGAGGCCAGCAGTATACCACAAAGTCGCCAGCGCGTCTGACGGCGCGGTCACAGACTCTGCATCGCCCGTTGTCGAGTGCTATTCGCCGATTCGAGACAACTTCACGGCTCTGGTGCGCCCATCGTCACGTGCTCGAGTACATCGACGACTTGGTCCACTTCGCTCGCCCACGCCAGCGCCGCGCCGTCCACCTCTTTCAAAGCGTGTACGAGATCGCCTTCGTGGAGCGTTACGTAGGGCTTTCCAAGCGCGGCCAGCTGGCCCGCGTCGAACGCGGCATTCCACTGCTTGTACTGGTCACCGAACCGCACGACCGCCAAGTCACACTGGGCGATCAGCGTCCGGGTGCGAATGGCATTCACTTTGGCGGACTTGTGGTCGCGCCAGAACCCGTCGCTCGATGGTGGAAGGCCATCGCCCGCCGCATCGCTCGCGGGATGGTCGGTGACCGCGGAGGAAAAGGTGACGGGGAGGCCGCGCTTCTTCGCCTGTCTGATGATGGCGTCGCGCCAGTCCGTGTGGACCTCGCCCGAGAGGTAGACGTTCCAGATCATGGGGGAGATCCTACGCGGCCCGCGGTGCGCCCGGGGGCCGAACCCATGGGAGGAGCGCCTCAACCTGCGATGGAAAGAGAGCCCGCCGACGCACTCTCGTACGCCGGCGGGCTCCGTTCTCCTTCCTTTTCACCTGTGGTGATCTACTTGTTCTTTTCGCTGTCCCCCGGGCGGGCGGCTTCGCCGCTCATGCGCTTCCAGTTCTTGTCAGCGTTGGCCTTGAGCTTGGGGGCCTTGCCCTTCTTGTTCCACGTCTTGCGAGTGTCGCCGAAGAATCCGTCGTAGAAGACGTAGAGGCGGCCGTCCTCGATCTCGAATGACTTGGGGTTGGCGCCCGTCTTGTCACCCTTGCCGTCGGTCATCGCCCAGGCGCACCAGCCGCCGTACATCGGCTCGAAGCGAGCGGGGTTAGCGATGAAGGCCTTCTTGTTGTCCTGTGAGCTGAAGCGGTAGAGCACGCCGCGGTGGGTGTGGGTGATGCTCTTCTGTCCCTTGACCGCTTTGCCGCCGAACTTGGGGAAGTAGGCCACAGGGTCGTATCCCTCGAGTGCCAGGTTCTTCTTGCCGAGGTCGTACTCCTTGAGGGCCGTCCGTGGCGTCGTCGTGTCGTCCTGGGCGGTGGCCACCAGCGTCGTGGTCGCGGCCTCGGTAGCCAGGTCGGTGCTTTGCGCGGCGCTAAGTTTCGGGGTGGCGATCAAGAGCGCCAGCATCAGGGCGCTGAGGGTGAGTGAGTTCTTCATGGTTCGTCGCGGGGGTTGTTGGGTGTGTTAGCGAGCTGCTTTCGCCCGTTGGGGTCGGTCACGCTCGTCTGACAAGAGGTACGAGGACCCCCATTCGGCGTGACCAAAGAAGGCGGAACATCCTGGATGGCCACCGTGGATGCCTTCAGGGGCCAGGGGGGCCCAAAAGTCTCAATGTTGTCCGAGCAGTACGGTAGCGGAGCCAAAGTCGCCAATCCGCGGCCACCGCAGCGGACCGAGGGGGCCGCTGCGGTGGTCGCGGAGTGGCGACTTTGACTCCGTTACCGTATTGCTCAGATTTCTCCTGCAACGCTTGGGTTTGGTTGGCGCTCCTTTGGGTGAACACACGTTTCCACCGCCTCAATCCACAGAATCGAACCTTGTCCGATGAAAGCTCCCCAACTCACAACGCTCACTTGCACCGCTCTCTTCGCCACCCTCGGCGCTGATCTCTGTTCTGCACAGGCGACCGAGACCCATCGTCTCACGGCTTCGAACGAGGCCATC
>CALHGQ010000496.1 GCA_938030175.1 uncultured bacterium
GGTGATGGCGCGCCTCGCGAGCGTCGCGGGCACGCCGATCGCACAGCTCGTGGCGGACAAGGGACGCGGCCGGGATCGCTGGACGCTGACCCGGGAGCAGCGCTTGACGTGGGCGCAGGAGCTTCCCGGCGGCAACACGATCCTGTCGGGCGAGCTGTGGAGCGACCCTGCCGCGGACGAGCTGAGCATCGAGGCGAGCTTCGCGGAGTCGCTTGGCGTGGGCCTTGGCGATACCGTTGGATTCGATGTTCAGGGGGTGCCGAAGGCGTTCAAGATCACCAGCATCCGCGAGGTGGACTGGGCGAGCTTTCGCATCAACTTCTTCCTGCTCGTGGAGCCAGGGATGATGCAGGACGAGCTTGGCTGGCGCTTGGCGGCGGCACGGATCGATCCTGACCGCGAAGGAGCCCTTCAATCACGCATCGTCGAGCAGTATCCCAACGTCGGTGTGCTGCGTATCCGCCCCCTTTTGGAGAAGGTCGCCGGCACGCTCGGACGCATCGCGCTCGCGGTGCGGCTGCTCGGGGGCTTCACGGTGCTCGTCGGCATCGCGATCCTTGCGGGGGCGGTGGCGGCCACCTCGTTGAAACGTGGCGGTGAGGCTGCGCTGCTCAAGTCGCTCGGCGTCACCCGGCGCGGTGTGGCGAGCCTCTTCGCCATCGAGTACGGGCTCCTTGGTCTGGTCGCAGGCGCCTTCGGCGGCCTCGGCGCGCTGCTCCTTTCGTGGGCGTTTCTGCACTTCGGCCTGCAGCTTCCGGGGCTCCCCAGTCTCGCGTCGGTGCCGCTAGCCGCCGCCGGCACGGCGCTTCTCGCCGTGATCGCAGGCCTTGCCGCGAGCGCCAAGCCGCTGCGCGCCAGCCCGATCGAGACGCTCAGGGCGTAGCAACTGAAACTTCGTAGGTCCCCGCACTGTCAGGCGGGGTGGTGCAGAAAATTCTGCCGGTCGATCGAGCCATCAGGGAGTTCCCTCAAGTTCTCCCGGCAGTAACGGCGATTCGACGAGGAGAAACCCGCTTGTCCGCTGGCCACCGCCAGGGGGCAACCCTGGAACCACTCCTCGCCATGAAAGGGATCATCTTCAAGCATTTCGAATCGTTCGTCGTCGAGAACTTCGGTGACGAGGTCTTCGAGGACATCCTCGATTCGACCGAGGTGGTGACCGATGGGCCCTTCGTTGGCCCGGGGACGTATCCGGACGAGGACCTCTTTGCGCTTGTGGGGACGGCCATCGGGATGCTCAACATCTCCCTGGCCGATGCTCTCTACGCGTTTGGTGTCTATCTGTTCGACAAGCTCGCGGCGGCCGCCCCGATCTTCATCGAGTCGTCGAAGGATCTTCGGTCCTTCCTGCTCACGATTCACTCGGTGATCCACGTGGAGGTTCGGAAGCTCTTTCCCGGGGCAGAGACCCCAAACTTCTCCTACGAAGAGCCCGCTGATGACCAGCTGGTGATGCACTACACCTCGAACCGCAAGCTCTGCCCGCTGGTTCGGGGACTCTTGGACGGTGCGGCGAAGAGCTTCAACGAGAAGCTCGTGTGCAAGGAGTCCGCGTGCATGCACGAAGGCGCAGACTTCTGCACGTTCGAGCTCACCTTCCACGGGGTGATTGAGCAAGCGGCATGACCACCAAGCGAGAGGCAGTTCTCGAGCGTCGTCTCGAACGAGCCAAGAAGGAGGTCAACGCGCTGGAGTCGATCATCGAGGATCGCTCGCGGTCGCTCTTCATGGCGGAGACGGAGCTGCGCGATACGATCGACTTCCTCAGCCAGGTTCTCGAGAACCTTGAAACGGCGGTCGTCGTGGTCGGCCTCAAGGGCGAGATCGCCCGCGTGAATCGCGCAGGTCTCGAGCTCCTCGGCTATGGCGCCCCGGTAGAGGCGGTCGGAAAGCCGATCGCGAGCCACCTGCTCCCGGGGCAGGAAGAGAAGTACTTTTCGATGGACGGGGGCGTCGGAGAGCAGAACGAGGTGACGTTCGTGGCCCTCGGCGGCGCACGGCACCAGACCCTGTGTCGGAGCGCGGTTCTGGAGGATGACCGAGGCGTGACCGTCGGCTACGTGCTCTTAGCCTCCAACATTGACGAAAAGAAGCAGATGGAGATCGATCTGCGTCATGCGCAGAAGCTCGAGTCCGTTGGCCAGCTGGCGGCGGGCGTGGCCCACGAGATCAATACGCCGATTCAGTTCGTCGGTGACAGCCTCGTCTTCCTTAACGAAGCGCTGGAAGACTACCAAGAGCTCCAGAGCGCCTACCAAAAGGTCATCAAGGTCGCGGCCATGGAAGGCGTCGCCGCGGAAGAGATTCAGCTGATCAAAACGGTAGCGGAAGACATCGACCTCAAGTTCTTGCTGGAAGAGGTGCCTCTTGCGCTTCGCCGTGCCCACGAGGGCATCGCGCGGGTCGCCACGATCGTTCGCGCGATGAAGGAGTTCGCTCACCCGGGCACCACGGAGCGTGCACCCGTTGACCTCAACCGTGTGATCGAGACGACGCTCACGGTCGCCAACAGCGAGTTCAAGTACGTTGCGGAGCTAGAGAAGGACCTTGGCGAGCTACCCGAGGTGATGTGCATCGCCGGCGACCTGAACCAGGTGATCCTCAACCTCGTCGTCAACGCCGCACACGCGGTGGAGGAGCGCATGAAGAGCGATCCTGCGCCCGGCATCATCCGGGTCGCGACCCGCGTCGACGGGGACCACGTCGTGATCGAGGTGCAAGACAACGGCACCGGCGTTCCCGAAGAGCTCAAGAAGAAGGTGTTCGACCCGTTCTTTACGACCAAGGAGGTTGGCAAGGGAACCGGTCAAGGCTTAGCCCTCGCCCATCGGATCGTCGTCGAGCGACACGGGGGCGAGCTGCGACTCCTCACGCCAGAAGGCGGTGGAACGACCTTCGTCATCCGACTCCCCATCGCCGAGGTGCAAGCCCATGACGCTGCCTGAGAAAAAACGCGTGCTCTTCCTCGACGATGAAGAGCAGATCCTCGATTCGCTGCGAGTGGCGCTACGCCGTGAACGAAAGCGGTGGAGCATGCGATTCTTCAGCAACGGAGCCGATGCGTTGGCTTCGCTGGCTGAGGAGCCCGCCGACATCATCGTGACGGACATGCGCATGCCGCAGATGAACGGCGCGGAGTTCCTCGAGAAGGTCACGGAGAAGCTGCCGAACTCGGTGCGAATCGTGCTCTCAGGTGAGGCGGCTGAGGAGTTGGCCGTCAGCGCGATTCCCTTTGCCCATCAATGGATTAGCAAGCCGACCGAGGCCGCAGAGCTGGTCCGGATCCTAGGCCGTGCGCTTGCCACGAGCGAGCTGACGCATTCCAGTCGCGCCCGCCAGATCGTGACCTCGGTGGCGAAGCTCCCCGTGCTGCCCCAGGTCTACCGCGAACTCACCGCGGCGCTGGCGGCGGACGAGGTCTGCCTTGACCTTGTCTGCGGCCTGGTCCAGAAACAGCCGAGCGTGAGCGCCAGGGTTCTGCAAATGTCGAACTCGGCGTTCTTCGGGCTCCCCCGCGCCATGGGGAACATCCGGGAGGCCGTGGGCTACCTCGGTCTTGAGACCATCAAGAACCTCGTGTTCGCGGCGGAGGTCATCTGCGAGCTTGGCCCCGAGGACGGCAGCTTTCCGATGTCGGACTTTCTCATGCAGGCGACTGCCACGTCCAAGTTGGCGGCGGAGTTGCTGGCTTCGGATAGCGAAGCCAGCGAGACGGCCGCATCGGCGGGACTGCTCCACGACATCGGACGACTCGTGCTCCTGCAGTCAGGCGAGCACGTGAGCGAATACTTGCGCGATTGCAAAGGGAAGCCCGAGGACGCTTGGATCGAGGCAGAGGAGCGGCTCTTTGGCGCGACCCACGCCGAGGTCGGCGGGGCTCTCCTTGGTGTCTGGGGCCTGCCCCACAACCTCGTGGAGGCGGTCGCGTACCACCACAACCTCGACGCGCTGGAGTGTCCTTCCATGGAGCCCGCCGTGGCTGTTCACGTCGCGCGCGCCATCGTGTCCCACGAGCTGGATCGTTCGAGGGAAGACTTCGACGAGTCCAGCGCACCGCGGATCTCACCGGGCGCGCTCGCGCTCATCGACGCGCCCACCATCGAGCACCTCGCCACCCTAGCGCGCGAGTCATTCGCCGCGGACGCTGAGGACGAGGATGCATGCGCTTCTTCCTCGCGGGCCAAGTAGCAGATCGGGCTAGATGAAACGCACCACCAAGCCCCGAGTCCTGGTCGTTGACGACGAGGAGAACATCCAGCGCGGACTTCGCATGCTGCTGCGCAAGGAGTTCGACGTGACGACAGCCTCGTCGGGGGCTGAAGGGTTGGAGTTTATGTCCAGTCATCCCGAGTGGGACGTTGTCATGTCCGACATGCGCATGCCCGGGATGGATGGGGCCGAGTTCCTCGCGAGGGCCCACGCGATCGCGCCGAACTCGGTGCGGGTCCTCCTCACTGGGCAGGCCGACGTGGACTCTGCGGTCGCTGCTGTGAATGAAGGCCAAGTCTTCCGCTTCATGACCAAGCCTTGTTCGCCCGTGGCTCTGCGGAAGGTCCTGGGGGAGGCCGCTGATCATCGAGACTCGCTGACGGCGGAGACCCGCGCCTTGGAGTCGATCCTCAGCGAGTCCCTGCTGGTGCTCTCCGAGGTGCTTGGGACGATTCACCCTGTCGCATCGCTTCGGTGCGGACGGCTCCGCACGGTGGTGCGCCATGTGTGCGAGTCCCAGGGGTACGAGGGCGGTTGGCAGCTCGACCTGGCGGCCGCGCTCTCTCTCCTAGGGTGCATTCCGCTTCCGACGGCGCTCGTCGGCGCGGCTCTCCGTGCGGAGGAGCTGAACGAGAGCGACCAAGGAATCTGGGAAGGGCATCCCTCTTGGGGAGCGGAGTTGATCGCTGCGATTCCGCGGCTCGAATCCGTGGCCTACATGATTCGGAACCAGCGCAATAAGCCGCCCGCCAAGTGGGCTGAACGGCCTCTGGCCAAGTGGCCCGTCGAAGTGCTGGGTGCGGAGGTGCTGCGCACCGTGGAGCACTACCTACAGGCACTGGTCAAGCGCCCCTCTGCCCATGGCGTCCTGGCGACGATGGAAACGGAGAGTTCCTACCAAGATTCCATCCTCGAGGCGTTGGCGAGCTTGCCGCCGGTGGAGACGTCGGGCCAAGAGCGAGAGGTTCGAGCGGCGGACCTCCGCGCTGGCATGACGCTCCTCGAGGACCTCAAAGCAAGCGTCGGCCTGACACTCGCCTGCGAAGGCGCCATCGTCTCGCCTACCCTCGTCCGCCTAGCACAGAACTTCTCAGCGCGAGGCGAGCTCCGAGAGCCGTTCCGCGTTCAATCTGCCCCAGAGTCTGCGGAGAACGATCAATGAATGACAGCAACGTAAGCCTAGCTCCAGAGCTCGTCCGTATTCTCCTGGTGGACGATGAACCCGACGTGACGCGAAGCCTGAAGACGGGCTTGCGCAAGACGCAGTGGCAGATCGACACCGCCGACTCAGGCGAGCAGGCGCTGGCGCTGATCCGCAAGCACCCCTACGACGCGGTGGTCTCCGACGAGCGCATGCCGGGCATGCAAGGCAGCGATCTCTTGACGTTCGTGAAGGCAGAGTTTCCGACGACGCTACGCATCACGCTCTCGGGGCAGGCGAGCCTGGAGCGTGCCGTGCACGCGATCAACTCGGCAGAGATCCATCGGTTCCTACTGAAGCCCTGCCCGCCGTCTGAGATCAGGGCCACCATCGAAGAGTTGCTTGAGAAGCGCAACGAGATCGATACCCGAGTGCAGTCCCGGGAGCGTGACGCGGCGCGCGAGGGTGACACGCTGGCCGAGATCTTCGAGGAAGCCATGGACCAGATGTGGATGAGCTATCAGCCCATTTGGAACCGAGAAGGCGAGCTCTATGGATACGAAGCGCTGCTCCGCACGGACCTCATGCTGATCCGCGGACCGCAGCACTTCTTCGATATCGCCGAGTCCCTCGATCGGTCGATGGAGCTGGGCAGGCGCATCCGCGATCGCGTTGCATCGGAGATGGATAACGGGCCGGACGACATCAAGATCTTCGTGAACGTGAACCCCGATCACTTGGGCGATGCGTCGCTCTACAGCTCGTCATCGCCTCTTTCGCGTCACGCGAATCGAGTCGTGATCGAGATCACCGAACGGAGCACCGTGACTTCCAGTGAGAGCCTGATGGAGTCGCTAGACCGCCTCGCAGAGCTCGGCTACCTCATCGCCGTAGATGACCTTGGCGCCGGTTACTCTGGCCTCAATACCTTCTCGCTTCTGAGCCCAACGGTCGTGAAGTTCGACATGGAGATGATCCGCAACATCGATCGCTCGCCGACCAAGCAGGCGGTTGTCGGGGCGATGTCGGAGCTGTGCAAGTCGCTTGGCATTATTTCCATCGCCGAGGGGATCGAGACCACCGAGGAGTTCAGCACGGTGCGAGCGCTCGGCTGCACCTTGTTCCAGGGCTTCTTCCTCGGGGTCCCCGAGAGGGGGCTCTCGAGCGCCAAGGGAGAAGAGGCGGCCTAGGTCGAGTCGCAGCTCAGTTTCCCTGCTGGGCAGAGTCTCTACTCCCTGAAGGGCATGGCCGGGGACCAGCTTAGGACTGCACCTCCGGTAGCCGTCCGGCGAAGAGCTGAGCACTTCGCGAACCTAGCCGGTCCCGCTATCCTCGGGTCCATGTTACGCGTACCTCTCCTTGAGACCGACCGTCTGCGCCTGCGTGGGCATCGGGCCACCGACCACCTGCCCGCGATCGAGATCTGGCAGAGCGAAGAGGTCTACGGATCGATCACCGGCGCTCCTCTGACCTCCGGGGAGGTGTGGCAGCGCCTGCTTCGCTATAGCGGGCTCTGGGACTTCTTGGGCTTTGGGTACTGGGCCGTCGAGGATCGCGCGAGCGGCGCCTACATCGGCCAGATGGGGTTCGCCGACTTCAAGCGCGGCCTGGAAGGGCTTGAGGACGGGTGCCCGGAGGCAGGCTGGGTCCTTCATCCCGCCTGGAGTGGGAGGGGACTGGCCAGTGAAGGCATGGCGGCCGCGTGCCGTTGGCTGGATGAAGAGACCGAATGGCAGCGAAGCGCTTGCATCATCGGTCCGGACAACGGGGCGTCCATCAGGCTGGCGGAGAAGCTTGGTTATCGCCTGTCGCTCACGACGAAATTCGGCGCGGAGCCCACGGGGGTGTATCACCGTGAGCGCGGCACAACGCGGGGCGTAGGAAACCAGGGTTTCACCCAGTGAGCCGGTTGATGCCTTTGTGTCGCTGGTCTACGGTCTCCTGCATGTTCAGCGACCACGAGTCCCGCCGCGCCACCAGCGGCCTCTATTACGCCCGCCACCACGCGGGCTGAACATCGTTGAACCTTTCCCGCCGGAACGCTTATCGCGGCCGGCGCCAAGATCCAAGCGAGGCAGCTCTTCGAGCTGCCTCGCTCTTTTTGTGCCGGGGTCCAGCTGGGGGAGTTGCCGCCCACCACTCCAAGATCCATGCGCACCCCCACAGAGCCCCACTTCGAGGTCCGTCTCGACGCCGACCACCCAGGTCTCCACGACCAGAACTACCGCCGAAGGCGCGATCAGATCGCTCGCCTCGCCCGCGATCACGTGAGCGGCACGCCGCCGGAGCGCGTGGCATACACGGACGAAGAGAACGAAACCTGGGCCACCATTGGGTCCCACCTGCGGCCGAGCCTAGAGCGTCACGCCGCGCGCGAGGTCGTGGAATCCATGGCGCGTTGGGCTCCGTGGTCAGCGCCCATTCCACAGCTCGCTGACCTCTCAGCTCCTGGCGGTCCCCTCGAGGCCACCGGCTTTGTGTTCGAGCCGGTCCATGGCCTGCTCTCGTCGCGCGACTTCTTCGCGGCGCTCCGCCGCGGCGTCTTTCGCTCGACCCAGTACATGCGCCACCCCTCTCGACCGCTTTACACCCCCGAGCCCGATCTCGTGCATGAGCTCGTGGGGCACGCAGGCACGTTTGCGATTCCCGGAGTGGCGGAGCTCTCCGTTGCCTTCGGGGAAGCAGCGGCCGGCGCTGACGCTGATCAGCTCGCCATGCTTGAGCGACTCTACTGGTACTCCGTCGAGTTCGGCGTTGTCCTGGAGGAGGGCGAACCCAAGGCCTTTGGAGCCGGGCTTCTCTCTTCAGCGGGCGAGCTCGGCGCTTTGCCCCGGACCGAGCTGCGTCCGTTCGACCCTGCCACCGTGTCGAACACTGTTTACGTGACTGACCGAGTGCAGCCCGTGCTGTTCGCTGCAGGCAGCCTCGGCGAGCTACTCGGCCTCACGCTGGAGGCGGTTCGCGCGATGCCCTAGAGCGAGCAGCACGGAGCACTCACTCGGGCGTCATCGTGACCTCGAGTACCTCGGACGCCGTGATCTCTACGCGGCGCTCGGTCTTGACCTCTTTGCCGTCAGCTTGGACGACCTCTAGCTGGAACACCCAGGGGCCGGGGACGCACCCGCTCGTTTCCACGACCTTCTCCGAGTCCCCCGGCCGCGCCATGACGGCTTCAAGGCGCCCGTCGGCCGACGTGCCCTGCACGCGGAAGCTCTTGGGCTCTTCACCGATCCAAGTGAAGCGAGCGGCGCCACGTTCGTCGCCGACGAGGTCGACGTGCCGAGTCTCAGCGGCGAGGAGCGGCTGCAAACGCTCGGGCCTGTGCTTGATGAAACGCCCGCCTGCCCTGATCTCCAAGGGGCGCCCGCTGGGTGCTCCAGTGATGACGAAGTGGCCACTCTCGTCTGTGTACGCCTTCCCATTGGACGGGCCATCGATCTCCCCAATGAAGACGTAGGCGTTGGCAGCTGGCTTGTTGTCAGTGAAAGTGACCGTTCCCTTCACGATGGTGCTCGTGAGCCGCAGCGTGAGGGGGCCGGAATTCCGTGCGACTTCGACTGGGATTCGCGCTGCGACTGACAGGAATCCATGCTCGACGAGCAGCGTGTAAGACCCCTCGGGAATGACGTGGAACTGGAAGGAACCGTCCACGCGGCTCTGGACATGGAATCGAGTGCCACGGCCCGAGTGGAAGTCGAACCACTGGTACTCGCCGACGGTTCGATCCCCGGGGAGGAGCACCATCTGCGCGCCTCCCAGCGGCTCGCCGCGATCGGTGATGAGGCCTTCGAGATCGTAGAAGCCTTGGCACTCGAGCTCGGATTCTGTCGTCTCCCCCTCGCGCAGGTCCACGGAGACCCAGGCCGCTTCAGGGTCGTAGCCTGGCGGGCGCCACGCGTTGCTTTGGATGCGCGCGCGATAGCGGTGGGTGGTGGGGGCGAGGTGCTCGAAGGTGACCACCCCGTCCTCCGTCGAGCCGGCCTTCATGGGCCAGGCGGAACCATCAAAACGTTGCAGCTCAACGATGACGCCGTCGAGGCTTCGCCCCGCCGCATCCACGGCGCGAACGACGAGGTGAGCGCCTTCGTGGAGCGTCACGTCCACAGCACGTTGCTCTGCATCCACGTCCACCCAAGCGGGCGCGTACCCATCGGCGAAGACGGCGAGCTTTCCGTCCGTGGGGCGTTCGTTCGCAAGTCTCAGCGCGGAGAGCACCGCATGGCCGTCGCTTCCCGTGGTAGAGCGACGTGTGCGCCATGTACGAGGCTGGAGGTGCGCTGTCTCTGACCGCTGATCGAGTTCGTCTTTGCGGCCCGCGCCTAGGAGAACTTCAGCGCCCTCCACCGGTGTTCCGCCGGAGTCACTGACCTGGACCACCACGGTGGGGCCCGGCGCGAGCCGGATGGTCAGCGGATTCAACGAGCTAGCGCGACGCATGCCTTCCAACCCAACGGTCTGATCGACGTAGCCGGTGGACTGAACTCGCAGCTCCGCCCCCTTTAGGGTGGGAAGCCACTGGCCGTTGAAGTGACAGCGGCCCTCTGGGAAGTGGCTCTCGGTTATCTGCCTCGTGCCATGTCCCTTGATCTTCAAGTACACGCAGGCTTCCTCAACGGGCTCTCCGGTGGTCGCGTCGGTGAGTTGCAACACGAACTCCGAAAGAACGCGCCACTCAAGCCTGAGGGATGGCGCACCTTGGCGTTGCGCTGCGGCTTCCACCACGGCGACTTCTGCGAGCTCACGGGGACTGCTCCCTGGGCGGAACACCCCGATCTCGTAGGTCTGGTTCTCGACGAGTCCATCGAACTCAAAGTCGCCATCGGCCCCCAGGGGAGCGACTCTTGGTTCGGCTCTCCCCGGCGATTCGCCCGCAGGCCGTGCGAACGCACTCAGCTCAGTTTCCTCAGCGGGCTTTCCCACTAGCGCTCCACGGATCCGGGCGCCGCGGTCCAGCGTGATCTTCGTCGTTTGCGTCTTGCCCTTGATGGACGTCACGCTCGCAGTGCCGGTCAGGAATCCGTCGGCCTGTGCCAGGACGGTCCACTTCCCCGGGGAAAGGCCCGTTAGCTCGAAGCGCCCTTCCGCGTCGGACGCGCCAAGCACGACGATCCCTTGGCCAAACGCGATGGGGCGATCACCCCAGGCCATGTTCCGATCGTCCACCTCCACCCCCCGGACGAGTCTCGCTTGCACACCCGCACCCTTTGCATCCACGACGCGACCCGTTAGCCGTGCGCCCGGCGGCATGCGGAGCGTGCCGACATCGACGGTGCGCTCCGGGTACATCCATGCGCCGTTGAACCGATACGTTGGATAGCCGTCTGATCGAACGATGAGCGACAGCCCGCGGCGCGACTCGAGCCCCTCAAGGACCGAGAAGCGCCCGTCTTGATCGGTCACGGCTTCCACCATGGGGAACGGCGACCTGCCGAACTCGTCCACCGCCTCCAGCGGGATTTGCGGGTTGTATTCATTGGTCAACAGCACCCGAGCGTTCGCGATGGCCTGGTCCTCCGAGTCCACCACGCGGCCTGTCACCAGTGGGCCCAAGGAGGTCATCACGTGCTCACCGCTCTCGGGCCCGATCGCCTCCCTTGCACCGGCTCGGGCCTCTCTTTGGAGGTCCGCCCCGGAGACCGGACTGGCCTGCACCGACGGCTCGGCTGGGCTCGCTCGATCGACCATGTCGCCCACGCCCGAAGCGGCCGCCCCAGACCCCGCGCTCGTGTCCCTCTCCACCCATACCTGAACGGCCTTCACCACCAGGAGGCAGGCGAGCAGCGCGAGGGCTAGGGGCAAGAACGAGCGTCGATTCATTCGAGGAGCCTGCGCTACTTTCGGCTCTCGTGCCAGGCCGCCAGCACTTCGGCCTCGCGCTTCGCGCTGATCCCCGAGCGGAGCTTCTGCTTTTCCTCGGGCCGCCCGTGGTGGAACTCCAGCGTCGCGCGGGTGGTGTCAGCCAGCGTGCGGAAGGTGAGTCCGGCCGCGACTTCCCGGCTCAGGTCGAAGCGTGCGAAGCCCGCGTCGTCCGGGGTGGATGGTCTCCAGACGGGCATTTCGCGGTAGGGGCGTAGCTTGTGCTCCGCGAGGAAGGACGCGGGTACCCAGCTCCAATCGATGGGGGCGCTCGTGACGGCGGCGATGCCGTAGAGCACCTCAGAGATCGACCGACCGTTCTCCGGACCGATCCCCATGAACGTTCCGTAGGTGCGCGCTTCGCAGAGTCGGATCGCCCACTCGCACAGGTCGCGAACGTCGATCACCTGCACTCGATCTTCCACGGGGTCGCCGGGCGCGAGCACTTCGCCGCCGCGCTCGATGCGGACGGGCCAGTACGTGAACCGGTCCGTGGGATCCCCCGGGCCCACGATCAGGCCCGGGCGAACGATCGTCGTGCGATTGCCGAATGCGGCTTCGGCCTCGCCCTCGGCCAGCGCCTTCGCGAGGCCGTAGGGGTAGCGCTTTCCTTCCTCCCAGTTTGGGGTGGTCTCCTTGGTGAGGAGCGGCATGTCGACGGTTGCGGGGACCTGGGATAGGTCCCGGTACACCGAGCGCGTCGATATGAAGAGGTACTGATCCGCGGCGTCCTTGAGGAGGCCCGCAGAGTCGCGCACCCAGTCGGGGGCGTCTGAGCGCGACGCAGAGTTGTCGATGACCGCGTCCCACTTGCGCCCTTTCAGCGCGTCCAATGATCCCGCGGCGCGGTCGCCCACGAGCTCCTCGACGCCCTCAAACTGACCGGGCCCCGAGCGTCCGCGGTTGAAGATGGTGACCTCATGTCCGCGTTTCAGCGCGTAGCGCACCTGCCACGGCCCGATGAATCCGGTGCCGCCTAAGATGAGCAGCTTGAGCTTTCGCGGTGCCTTCTCCGCAGCGCCCGGGGCCGGGGCCTGGGCGAGCGCGTGGTGCTTGGTGCCGAAGAGCAGCGCTCCCGCACCGAGCGCGGAGGAATGTAGAAAGGTACGCCTGTTGGTCATGGGCCCAGTCTAGTGCGACGGACCAGGCGGTTCGGCTGCTATCGGGGGGCGACCTTGGGGCCGACCTAGAAATTACGCGGGGGCAACCCCGTCGACCGAAATCCGCTCCGGAGGTGGGCTCGATGGTTCGGCAGGCGGTGCTGTCCGGTGCGGGGACCTCAAGACGGACAATTTCGAGGTCGGACGTTGCGACCCGATTGCGCTCGTCCTTCGCCATCCGGTGACGCGCAAGCTCATCAGCGTTGACAGTCGCGTCCGCCAGCGGGAACACGCGGCTACTCGTTCTCTGTGATCCAGGCCTCGACGTTCATGCGCAGCACGCTGAGGGGCACGGTGCCCTCTTCGAGAACGATCGTATGAAAGTCGGCAACGCGGAAGGCTGGACCGAGGCGAGCTTCGGCTTCCGCGCGAAGCTTGCGGATCTCGATTTCACCGGTCTTGTACGCGAGCGCTTGGCCGGGCCAACCGATGTAGCGGTCCACCTCGGTCGTGCACTCGTGGATCGAGAGGGCGGTGTTGCTGGACAGGTAGTCGATGGCGGCCTGGCGCGTCCAGCCGAACTGGTGCAGGCCGGTGTCCACCACAAGGCGGCACGCGCGCCACATCTCGTAGGTGAGGCGTCCGAAGTTCTCGTAGGGGGTGGTGTAGATGCCCATCTCGATGCCGAGCCATTCGGTGTAGAGCGCCCAGCCTTCGACGAAGGCGGTGATCGAGCTGTTTTTGCGGAACGCAGGGAGCGACTCAAGCTCGGCGTTGAGGGCGATCTGGAGATGGTGGCCCGGCACGGCCTCGTGCAGGGAGAGGGCGGGGAGCGCGTAGAGCGGGCGGCTCTTTAGGTCGTAGGTATTGACCCAGTATGTGCCGGAGCGATCGCTGTCCAAGGGGGCCCGGACGTAGCGTCCCGATGTGTATTTGGGGGCGATGGACAGGGGGACGGGTTCGACGCCGTAGGGCTGGCGCGGGAGTCGGTTGAAGTACTTGGGCAGACGCCCGTCCACGTCCTTGCAGATGCGTGCCGCGCGCCCCAAGAGCTCCTCAGCGGAGCGCGCATAGAACTGCTCGTCGGTGCGCAGGAAGGTCAGGAACTCCGCGAAGGTGCCTTCGAACTCAAGCTCTTCGACGATCGACTCCATGTCAGCGCGAATCCGCGCGACCTCCGCGAGCCCTTGGTCGTGGACCTCTTGGGCCGTTTGATCGAGCGTCGTGTAGTGCTTCACGAGGTATGCGTAGTAGGCGTCGCCGTTCGGCAGGGCGCTCGCGCCCAGGGTCTTTCTCCCGCTGGGGATGTAGGACTCCACCAGGTACCGGTGGAACGTCTCGTAGCCCTTGATGACGCCTTGCTCGACGGCCTCCTTCCCGAGCTTCCGGAGTTCTTCCCCCGCCTCCGCGTCGATCGATTCCGGCAGCTCATCGAGCTTGCGGTAGAAGGGATGGGACTCGCTCTCCACGAGCATTGGAATGAGGGAGGACTCCAGCCCGAGCATGACGACCCGCGGAAGGACGAAGCCGCGCTCTTGGCCAGCCTTCATGTTCGCAATCTGCGCGTCGACGTACTCATCAAAGCCGTCCATGCGTGCGATGTAGCCGCGCACGTCTGCTTCGTCCTCGAACTGCGTTTCGTCCGGGAGCCGCGCGAACCCCGTGTGGAAGCCCGAGTCCGCGTTGAGCGGAATCTCGTACTCCTTGAACTCCACTGACCAGACGATCCTCTCCATCTCCCCAAGCAGCATGGCGTGCGTGACCTGGTCCTTCCCTTCTAGGCCCTCGATCCTCCGCAACCGATCGATCCACCCCTGGGCCCATTCGGCCTTCGCCCGCTGGGCCGCTGATGTCACATCTGGCAGCCGCCCCCTCCCGCGCTCATCCCCAACGGCCGACGCCAAAAAAGGCTCGAGATCCAACCTCTCACCCCAGCACTCCGCGGTCGCAGCAGCAAGCTCAGCGGACCCATCCAGACCCTCCACTCGACCGAGCAAAAGCGAACTCACCCCAACCGCACCCAGCATCCAATTCCTCATGCCCCCCATGATGCCTACTTCCAACCCACCAAACGCCCCACTCGATCCCCGTTCCCACCCCATTCCCTCATCACCCCAGCCCACCCGCGCCCGCATCCGCACCCCATCCATAGCGTGCTC
>CALHGQ010000497.1 GCA_938030175.1 uncultured bacterium
CTCGACGTCGCCTGGGTCCTCGTAGCCACCAGCATGGTCTTCCTCATGCAGGGAGGCTTTCTCGCCGTGGAGGCGGGGCTCACGCGGACGAAGAACGCGATCAACGTGGCCATCAAGAACGTCACGGACTTTGGCGTGTCACTGATGCTCTTCTGGGCCGTTGGCTTCGGCCTCATCTTCACCTCGTCCCAGGGCGGTCTGATCGGGGGCGGACTCTGGGCTCCCGGTTACGACGTGCTCGGAACGCACGGAACCTCCTTCCTCTTGTTCCAAGGGATGTTCTGCGGGACGGCCGTGACGATCGTCGCGGGGGGAGTCGCCGAGCGTATGCGGTTTGCGGCGTACCTCTTCCTCGCCGTGCTGACCTCCGCCGTCATCTACCCCTTCGCAGCCCACTGGGCCTGGGGCGGGACGAGCGACGGCGGGCTTGGTTGGCTCAAGGACGTAGGCTTTGTGGACTTCGCGGGCTCGTCCGTCGTGCACGTGGTCGGGGGCGGCGTGGCGCTGGCTGCTGTGCTCGTCCTTGGACCGCGACACGGCCGGTTCACGGAGAACGGTGCCCAGCGCATTCCTCCGAGCAACCTTCCCATGGCGATGCTCGGGGTCCTCATCCTCTGGTTCGGATGGATCGGGTTCAACGGTGGCAGCCACCTGCTGATGGACGACAACGTGCTCCGTATCGTCTTCAACACCATGCTTTCGGGAAGCGCTGGTCTGATCGTCGCCTTGTTGCTCGGCTGGAAGTTTCAGGGCTACGCAGACCCCGGTGCCATCATCTGCGGGTCCCTAGGCGGCTTGGTCTCGGTGACCGCGAGCTGTCACGTGGTGGACTTTCACTCTGCGATGCAGATTGGAGCGATCGGCGGGGCCATCGTCTTGGGTGCGCGTCATCTGTTGGAGTGGTTGCGCATCGATGATGCAGTGGATGCCGTGCCTGTTCACCTTGCGTGCGGACTGTGGGGGACCATCTCGTTTGCCCTGTTCGCCCCGGCGGAGGCGCTGTCCGTCCCTGGGGATCGCTGGGGGCAACTGGGCATTCAGGTCACCGGGGCCGGGGCGATCGCGCTCGCGAGCTTCACGACGGCCTACGGATTCCTCTACCTGCTCAATCTGCGTATGTCGTTGCGCGTGTCCCTTGAGGAGGAAGCGCAGGGCCTCAACGTGGCGGAGCACCGCGCCCCGAACGACATGCAGGACCTCCTAACGCCCATCGACCGACAGGCCGCTGCCAAGGACTTCTCCCTGCGGGCTCCCGTGGAGCCGTTCACTGAGGTCGGCCGAGTCGCGGATCGCTACAACGCGTTGATCGCCAACCTCCAGGGATCGCTCACCTCGGTCAGTCACCTAGAGGAGGCGCGTGAGGAACTCGAGCAGGCGCTTGAGGCACGCGGCATGTTCCTGGCCAACATGAGCCACGAGCTCCGCACACCGCTCAATGCGATCCTCGGCTTCACAGACCTCCTCCTCACCAGCGACTTCGAGAAGGAAGAGGTGACCGAGTTCCTCGGGCACATTAGTTCGAGCGGCGATCACCTGCTTGAGATGATCAACGACATCCTCGACATCTCCAAAATGGAGGCGGGCAAGATCCAGTTGGAGCGCGTCGACATCAACGTCCAGGTGCTGCTCGAGCAGTGCGTCGCCCAGCTGCGGCCGAAGTCCATCGAGAACGGGCTCCAGCTCGTACTCGAAGTCGGGGCGTCCGTTCCCGCGTACATTCGGTCCGACCCTGTACGTGTGCGGCAGGTCATCTTGAATCTCTTGAGCAACGCCGTGAAGTTCACGAAGAGCGGGTCAGTGCGGGTTGAAGTGGCCCTTGCGGCGGGCTCCTCAAGCGAGCTCGAGGTCGCCGTCGTCGACACCGGGATGGGGATCGCAGACGACCATCTCCAAACGATCTTCGAGGAGTTCACCCAGGCGGATAGCTCCACGACGCGTCACTTCGGTGGCACGGGGCTCGGCCTTCCGCTGTCGCGGGGAATTGCGCGGCTCCTGGGAGGAGATCTCACGGTGGAGAGCGTTGTGGGGCAGGGGTCCACGTTTACGTTCCGGTTCCCCGTGGAAGCGGCGACCGAGCTCGACTGCGCGTAAGGCTCAGCCCGGGACCGGGCCGGGGACCTCGGCGGATACGCGCTCCCAGCGCCTCGGCAAGACGCTATCCTGCGATCTCCCCGAGCGACACCTGGCCGAGCGACCCTCGGCGTTGCAACCTCGGCGGGACAGCCTCGTCCGCCGACTGCCCTCATCCCCATGCTGAAGTCACTGATCGTCACTCCCCTCGCTGTCCTCCTGATGGTCGCCTGCGGGGCCGGAACTGAAACCGGAGAGCAGGCCGAAGGGCCCGTGCCCCTTGAGTCGGCCACGCGCGAGCTCCGCTGCGGCTGCCATATCGAAGGGATCGGCACCTGCGGCAACTATGTCGCCGACGGCGACGATTGGCTGGAGATCTCCAACCCCGGGGACCACAACCTCGGGAAGATGGAGTGGTGCCGGGTCAAGCCTGAGATCCACGTGATGGGCACCGTCGCCGGCGAGCGCACGGGGGACAAGGTCAAGGTCGACACGCTGTTGGTTGATCGCTAGCGGCGATCCTCGAGCGCTGCGACACTAAGCAGCAATCGGGGCCTTCCAGCGGGCTCCCTCTGGGCTACGCTATCCCGGCCTCGCCGACACCCACCGCCATGGAAACCTTCTTCCTCGTCTTTGTGTTCTTCGGAATCGGACTCGCTGCTATGGCAGTGGGGCTGCTCCGAGGTCGACCCCTCTCAGGATCCTGCGGAGGTGTTGGACCCGACGGCGAGTCCATTGCGGACTGCTTGTGTGAGCTCCAGAACGCACCCGTTTGTGACGCCCGCAAGGAACTCCTCGCGCTCGCGAAGCGCAAGGCCGAGAAGGATCGGGCGCGTCAGCTGGCAGGGCGCTAGCGCTTGCGCCCGTCGCATGGGCCCGTCACATGGGCCCGTCACATGGGCGCTCCCGATTACTTGCGCTGCACCGGAATGTGGATGGCGGTCAGTAGCTCCTCCTTCGCCACCGTCGACTCGTCGTTCAGGTAGACCTCGTACGAGGCCTTTGGGAGAGGGACGTAGTCGGAGCTCGGTAGCCACGTGCAGTAGATCCAGCCGTACGCCTTCTCCAGCGCCTCGTAGGGCCCCTTGTGGACGCCGATCGCATAGAGGCCGCCTGCGACCTCGGTGATCTCAATGCCTTGGGCCGGGTCGGCTTCGATCGAGTCGTCGACCGTGACCGCCGCGTCGCTCTTGAGCTCCTTCTCGGGCGTCGTCTTTGGGTCGTCGTGGTAGACGCCAAGTACGCGCGTACCCTCACGGAAGAGACCTTTGGCGCCTGCCCAGCCGCATACCTTCTCGAAGGCCGGCTTCAGCTCGCAGAAAGGGCCCACGTGGCGAATCGAGGCCACACGGATGGGGGCCAAGTCTTTGATTTCCATGTCGAACATGGCCCTAGCCTAGCCGCTACGATCCTGGGATGCTGCTGATGCCCTGGGCCGAAATCCTGCGACGCCTGCCTCGGGTGGTCCTTGGGCTCATTCTCTTTGGCGTCGGAATCGCCTTCATGGTGGCGGGCAACTTGGGCCTCGGTCCATGGGATGTCTTTCACCAGGGCGTCAGCGACTTGATCGGCGTTCGCATCGGCACGGTCACGGTGGCGGTGGGCCTGATCATCCTTCTCGGCTTCATTCCCCTCCGCGAGAAGGTCGGGGTGGGCACGATCCTCAACGCCTTCCTGATTGGGATGACCGTGAACGTCGTGCTCCCGTTGCTTGGAAGCCCAGAAGCCATGTGGGTACGCGCGGCGTTGATGGTCGGCGGTCCGGTCGTGATCGCCCTTGGGTCGGGGCTCTACATCGGTGGCGGGCTCGGGCCCGGGCCGCGCGATGGAATCATGACGGGGCTCTCGAAGCGCGGCATCAAGATCTCCCGTGCTCGCACAGGCATCGAGGTCACCGTGCTCCTCGCCGGCATCGCCCTCGGCGGCAGCGTGGGAATCGGGACGCTCTGGTTCGCCCTCGGCATTGGCCCGATGGTGGGCTACTTCCTGCCGAAGCTGACGCTCCCCGAGCCGCAGGTCCCAGCGGCCTCAGCGTGACCCAGGCGAGTCCGGGACGGGGGGAGAGAGAATCGCCTCCATGCCGCTGGTCGCGTCCACCGCAAGAGTGACGTCCTCACCGGCTCCGACCCTTGAGAGGAGGTAGCCTTCGACGCCTTCTTGCTTCTCCAGCATGCGGAGTCCCGCCTCGGGCCCGAGCACCAAAGCGGCCGTCGCGAGGGCATCCGCCTCGGCGCAGGTCGACGCCACGACCGTCACGGAAGCCAGTGCGTGATCGATCGGCCGCCCTGTGCGTGGGTCGATCGCATGGGCCACGATCCGTCCGTTCACTCTGCGCACGTTGCGATAGTCGCCGCTTGTTGCGACCGCGCGATCGGTGACCGAAAGGGCCGCGTAGTAGGACGTGTCCAGTAGCTGGTTCAGCTGGGGGAGGGGGTCGATCACGCCGACGCGCCACGGCTCTCCCGAGGCGTTCTTTCCGCGCAGCACCATTTCTCCGCCGACCTCCAAGAGAAACGAGTCGCACCCCGCTTCCACGAGCACTTCGGCCGCGAGGTCGACGGCGTAGCCCTTCGCTACCGCCGAAACATCCACCTCGACGCCGTCGGACTCCTTACTCATGGTCGCGCCCTCCACCTTCACCGCAGGCCAATTTACGAACCCCATCGCCTGCGCGATGGCCTCATCGGAAGGAGCCTCCACCTTGTCGTAGGACCCAAAACCCCAAAGGCGTACGAGGGGTCCAACCGTGGGATCAAAGGCCCCGCCAGTCGCTGCGACGAGCGGCCCGCAGATCTTCATCATGGAGACTGTCAGCTCACTGACCTCAGTCTTCACCCCCCGCGCGGCCCGATTGAATCGACTGAGATCGCTCTCGTCTTTCCAAGTACTCATGGCGACATCCACCGCGTCCAGTCGTCCCTGAATCAGGTCCGCGAACCGATCGGCATCTCCCGCCACCTGAACGTCCACGACTGCGGACCAAGTCGTCCCCATGCACTTGCCCCCAAGCGAAACGAACCCCACCGGCCCCGCAGGGCCACCACAGGAAACGAAGCCACCCACAACCAAAGAGGAGAAGACGATGAAGAGCCGTGCGATAGAGACCATGGCGAGAGTGTGATGCGGAGACGATCGAATCGTCCAAAGGAAAACGGCTGGCCCGGTCAAAACCGAACCAGCCGCCAGTCGCACCTCGGCGTCAGCCGAGGTCGCAAAAACATCTGAGGTGGGTAGAGGTGCCCCCCCGAGACGTCCATGCACCCGTCGTACCTCGGCGTCAGCCGAGGTCGCAAAAACATCAGAGGTGGGTAGAGGTGCCCCCCCTGGGGGTACCTCTATCCACCGAAGTCGTCTAGGTCGATGTTCTCCGGATCCACGCCGAGGTCATCAAGCATCTTAAGAACGGCCTGGTTCATCATC